>DYER01000103.1 GCA_020725605.1 Ammonifex sp.
ACCCGGCTCCGGAGGCCGGCGCTCTATCCGCTGAGCTACGGGCGCACGGGGTTTTTTCGCCCATGCCTCCTACCTATGGTCCACCGCCGGAGGCGCGTGGTCGCAAACATATTATATCTCATCTGCGGTCATCCGGCAAGGGTACAATGCGACTTCCCGGTGGGCCGCCCGCATCACCACCTGACCTCCGCCTGGACCGCAGCCAGGATTTCGGCCGAACGCCTCAAGGCGGCCTCTTCCTCCTGGCTTAGGGGCGGCACCAGGACCGTCTCCCGGCCCCGGCCGGTGACGACGGCAGGCAGGCTCAACGCCACGTCGCGCAGGCCGTAGGGTCCGTCCACGAGGCCCGAGACCGTGAGCACCGAGTGTTCGTCCCGCAGGACGGCCTCGCAGATACGGCGCACCGCCAGGCTGATGGCCAGGTTGGTGGCACCTTTCCGGGCGATGATCTCGTAGGCGGCCCGTCGCACTTCCTCAAAGAGGGCCTGCCGGTCCGGTGGGGGAAGGCCGCGCTGGCGGCAGTACTCTTCCACGCTCAGGCCCGCGATGTTGGCCCGGCTCCACACGGGAACCTCACTGTCGCCGTGCTCGCCGATGATGTAGGCGTGGACGTTACGCGGGTCCACCCGGCAGTGGCGGCTCAGAGCATACCGGAACCGCGAGCTGTCCAGCACCGTACCCGAACCCATGATCTGCCGCACGGGCCAGCCGGTGATGCGCCACGCGGCGTAGGTCAGGACGTCAACCGGATTGGTCACCATCAACAGAATGGCCTCGGGGGAAACCGCGGCCAGTTGCGGCAGGGCGTCCTTCAGGACCTCCACGTTGCGGGCCACCAGGTCCAGCCTGGTCTCCCCCGGACGCTGGGCCGCGCCCGCCGCGAACACAATGATTTTTGCCTCCCGGCAGTCCTCGTAATCCCCGGCGTAAACTTTCACGGGCCGCACAAAGGATTCGCCGTGAGCCATGTCCATGGCCTCGCCTTCGGCCCGCGCCCGGTTAATGTCCACCAGCACCAGTTCCCGCACCAGGCCGCTCAGCATTAGAGTGTAGGCTACGGCAGCCCCGACGTAGCCCGTACCCACGACGGCCACCTTATTAGCCACGGGCATCCCCTCATCTCCCCCGCAGGGTACCTGGAAATACTTTACCCCGCATCAGTGCACTTCATACTCGATCCCGTAATCGTAGCCGCAGTAAGGACACCGGTGGCAATAGGCGGGGCCTGCGGGCCGGTGATGGCGGCCGCACTCCGGGCATACCAGGCGGTCCCCGCCCCCACGGTCTTGTTCTACCGGGAGTCCCTTTTCCGTATCGTCCCGTTTCTCGCCCCGGCCCCCCACCTTCGCCCTCACCCCCGTTGGCAGGCCGTCGGCCCGGGTTACGGCCGGGCCCCGAAAATCAGGTGTGCTCGCCTCCCCCGATGTCACACGGGCCGGTCTCATGCGCTTCGGAGACTTTCTTCCTCCTGCCCCTGTTCCTCTTGGGGACGTACCACTCGCCGTCCCTGTTAATCAGTTCTTCCATCATGTCGCCGACAATGGGATAAAAGCCCCAACCTAGGGCCGTTTCTCTCCGCACCAGTCAGCTGTACTCCCGTAGCAGAAGGGGAATCTTGGTGCCCCGGATGAGCCGTACCCGCCCGGTCTCCGGGTCGTAGAGCACCCCTTTGCGCATCCCGTTCACTCCTCCCCCGGCTTGGCCCGTTCGGTGGTAAATCTCTTTCCTTACCATACCACGGGTGTTGCGCTGGCCGCAAGTATTTTTATAGCGCCCGCTTAAGTTGCTCCACGGCTGCGAGCGCCGCCTGCAGGCGTTCCTCCATAGAACCCCGTACGTGGACCACCCGGCGTCGCGGCACCAGGGCCCGCAGGACGAGCCTGGTGAGCCAGTCCATTTCGCGCTGGTAATCACGGCGGGTGCTGCGGAAGCCGTCCGCCACCAGGGGTATTTCGGGCGGGAGATACAGGATGAGGTCGTACTTCCGTGCTTCCCGCTCGCAGAGCCGGTAAAACCGCAGGCTCTCCCCCGCGGGGGTATCCCGGGCGTGCCAGCGCAGCCAGTGCACCAGGTTGTCCAGCACGGTGCGGTCCGCCACAAAGGACGCGTGCTCCCCCTCGGCGGCCAGCTGCGCCTCCAGACAGCGCCACTGGAAAACGGGCCACAGGTCCGGACGCCGCCGCAGGTCGGCCGGCCTCTCCAGGCCCAGGTCCGCCACCACCCGCCGGGCCTGTTCTTCTATCAGGGGGAGTCCCAGGGCCTCCGCCAGCCGGCGTGCCAGGGTGGTCTTGCCCACGCCCTGGGCCCCCGTGAGACCGATGCGCAAGGCACCATCATCCCCGCAGGAAAAGCTCCATCAACCGGTGCCCTTCCTTCACAAGCCACCCGGCCCGGGCCGCCGTTCCTTCGTGGAATGCCTCTGCACCTTGCCGGGCGGTTTGGGAATCAAAGACGAGGCACGGCACCGGGTCCGACACGTGGGTACGCAGCCGCAGGGGGGTGGGATGGTCCGCCAGTACCATCACCCGGTGGGGCCCCAGGGAGGGCAGTTCCCTGAGGAGTTCGCCCAATACCTTCTCATCCACCTCTTCGATGGCCCGCACCTTGTTCTCCAGTTCCCCACGGTGGCCGGCCTCGTCGGGCGCCTCCACGTGGACGTAAACCAGGTCGCGGCCCCCCGCCAGTTCGGCCAGGGCGGCCCGGGCCTTGGCGCCGTAGTCCGTATGCAGGTTACCCGTGGCCCCGGGAACCTCCGGCACCTGCATTCCCGCACAGCGGCCGATACCCCGCACCAGGTCCACCGCCGCCACCACACTGGCCTTGAGGCCGTAACGTGCCGTAAAGCCGGGTAGGGCCGGCCGCAGCCCCTGGCCCCAGAACCACAGGGAGTTGGCGGGACGTAAGCCCCGGGCCTCCCGCGCCCGGTTCACCGGGTGGGAACTCAAGAGGCCCACACTCCGCTCCATGAGTTCCCGCAGCACCGCACTTCCCCCGCCGCGCGGCAGGTAGTCCGCAATGGGCCGGCCCTGAATGTCGTGGGGCGGTGTCAGCTCCGTATCCGCCGGCCCACCTTTCCAGATGAGCAAGTGCCGGTAACTCACCCCGGCGTGGAATCTGAGACCGTCCCGCCCCAGGACCCGGTTGACCTCTGCCATTAGTATGCGGGCTTCTTCCGTGGTGATTTCGTCGGCACTGTAATCCATCATTATCTTGGCCCCGTACGGCTCGTGGGCCGACAGGGTGACCAGATTGCACCGGAAGGCCACGTCGCCCTCGCTCAACGGGATTCCCTGACTGGCGGCCTCCAGGGGCGCCCGCCCGGTGTAGTACCGTCGGGGGTCGTAGCCCATGATGGCCAGGTTGGCCACGTCGCTGCCCGGGGGCATGCCCTCCGGAATGGTCCTTACCAGGCCCACCCGCCCTTGACGGGCCAGGAAATCCATATGCGGGGTGCGCGCGTACTCCAACGGCGTCTTCCCGCCCAGCTTCTCTTGCGGTTCGTCCGCCATGCCGTCCGGCACCAGAATTACGTACTTCATGGCCCGTACCCTCCTAAGGGTAAACTTCGCTGCCAGACGCATCTAACCCTGCCCCGCAAACTCCAGCAAGGCCACGCACTCCACGTGGTGCGTCTGGGGAAACATGTCCACCGGCTGCACTTCCGCAAGACGGTAACCGCGGGCCACCAGACGGCCCAGGTCCCGCGCCAGGGTCCCGGGGTGGCACGAAAGATAGACCAGGCGCGGCACCACATGGCGCGCCAGGGCCTCTAGCACCACGGGGTGACATCCACCCCGGGGCGGGTCCAGGACCACTACGTCGGGTCGGTGGCCCCGCCGCAGGAGCCGGGGAAGCACCTCCTCCGCGGCCCCCGCGAGGAAGGAAACGTGTTGCAGGCCGTTGAGGATGGCGTTCTGCCGCGCGTCGGCCGCGGCGGCGGCCAGCTTTTCCACGCCCACCACCTCCCGGGCCTTCCGCGCGAGGAACAGGGCGATGGTGCCCACCCCGCAGTAGGCGTCTAAAACCCGCTCGGTTCCGGTGAGTCGCGCGTATTCCCGGGCCCTGGAATACAGAACCGATACTTGCGCGGGGTTGACCTGATAAAAGGACGGGGCGGAGAGGCGGAAAACCAGATCCTCCAAACGCTCCGTGATGTACCCCGGGCCAAAAAGGACCTCCACCTTACCACCGCGCCGTGCCACGACGGTCGTTACCCCCGCCCGCTCTGCGAGCGCCTCTACCAGCCTGCCGACCGCAGGATGCCCCACGGGGCCGGCACCTTCAAGCACCACCATGGTCTCGCCCGTGACGGCCTTTCTCAGCGTGACCTCCCGCACCGCATGTAATTCGGGGTGTCGGTTCAGAGACTCCTCACAGGCGCGTGCCAGGGCCATCAGGTCGTGGTCCAGCAGGTGACATTCGAGGGGCTCCTCATGGCCGCGGGCCACCACGTGTGTGCCGGCGGCGAAGAAGCCCAGCACAAGTCTGCCCCCGCGTACCTGTACCTTGAACTCCGCCTTGTTGCGGTAGTACCATGGTCTTTCCATCCCGAGCGCGGGCAACACCCTGCACTCCGGCAGGCCGCCCAGGCGCCGCAACACGTTGTACACCAGGCGCGTCTTGTACTCCAGCTGCCACGGGTAGCCCAGGTGCTGGAGGTGGCAGCCCCCGCAGCGCCCGAAGAAGGGACACCGGGGGCGGACGCGCCGGGGACTCCCCTCCAGGATCTCTTCCAGGCGGCCCCGGAGGTAGTTCTTCTTCCCCTCTACGGCCGTAACACGGACCCGGTCGCCGGGCACGGCCCCGGGTACGAAGACCACCATCCCATGCCACCGGCCCACCCCTTCGCCCCTGTGATTCAGGTCTCCGATTTCCAGGACCATGTGCTCCGGCACCACGCGGAACCCCTCCCACCCACCGCCATTATAAGTCCGGTCTCCACGGGCCGCAATCGCCGCCCATCCGGAGCGCTTCAAAAAAGAAGACGAAGGGCTCTAAACCCCTCGCCAGGCAATTTGTGGAAAACGTTATCGTCTTTGAGCATGAAACTTTTCCGCCGCCCCGTGTCCCGTGCGTTCCTCCGTAAGAGCTTCATGGGCCGAGGCGTCCACAAAAACGACCCGGCCCATCACTTTTCTCCACGGAGGTACTCCCGAAAGTTCTGAACCAAATCTTTGGGCCCCTGGCGGATGCCAAGGATACTCACTCAGGGCCTTCGCGATGTCCTCCGGCGTTCTCTTTCCCGGTCTGGAAAGCTGCCTTTGCAAGGCCTGCAACTTCGTCCTTCTCGCCAGCAAACCACCTTTCCAGCACGGCCCACGCGCCTAGAGTTCCCCGATCGTCGGTCCGAGCGCCACCCGTTGATATATAGCTAGACATGGCCCGCGCCCCTAGCGAATTCTTTATCCAGGGCGATGGCGTGAGCGTTTTCCTCACTCAGAGGACAAGGGGTTGCACGGCGACAACGGCATCATAGGGAATTCCGAGCTGCCGCAAGATGTCCTCAACCGTCTGGGGGCTCGGGGCATCCCAGTCACAGACGCCAATACCGGTTTGCGGCTCATACATGGTCCCGTTATACCTTACCCCGGAGTTGGCGGCCAGGGCCTTCCCTAGCGCCTCTTTTAGGGACTGCGCCTGCTCTGGGGTGAGCCGCGGAATACGCCCCTTCTCGGTGCAATGAATAACGTATACCTTCATTCTGGGATACCTCCTCATACCTTTCTTTGATATCCAGTCCAGTAGCGATCCCGCAATTCCCGCTTCAGAACCTTCCCGTAAGCGCTCTTCGGCAGTTCGTCGACGAAATCCACCGACTTCGGCTTCTTGTAACTGGCCAAATTGTCCCTGCAAAACGATATGATTTCCTCGGCCGTAACCTCGGCTCCGGGCTTTTTCACCACGACGGCCTTCACGGCCTCCCCCCATTCGGGATCGGGAACCCCGAAGACACACACCTCCGCCACGGCAGGATGCCGGAGAATCACCTCTTCGACCTCGCGCGGATAGATGTTGTTCCCCCCGCTTATGATCATGTCCTTGCTCCGGTCCATGATGAAGACGTAGCCGCGCTCGTTCATGTAACCCAGGTCCCCTGTACGCAACCAACCATTCTGAACGGTTTCCTGGGTGGCCTTCGGGTCCCTCCAATACCCTTCCATTACAAGGTCTCCGTAGGCCACGATTTCCCCCATCTGGCCACGTGGTACTTCATTACCGTGTTCGTCCACGATCTTGACCTGCACGCCCAGCCGTGGTATGCCGGCGCTGGCCAGGATCTCCTCGTCGTTCTCGTCGTGATCCTCCGGATCCAGTGCGGTTATCGTCATCGGGCACTCCCCTTGCCCGTAGATCTGCACAAGGATCTTGCCGAAGCGACGCAGAGCGCGTTTTAGGTCTTCTACATACATGGGACCGCCACCATACACGATACGCTTCAAGCTGCTGAGGTCGTACTGTCCCCAACACTCGGCATCTACCAACCTTTTGAGCATCGTCGGAGCCAGAAATGGCAGCACGGTGACCTTTTCTGACTCTATGACCTTGAAAATTTCTTCGGCGTCGAACCTCTCCCCCGCGTATATGATATTCAGCCCACCCTTGGCCAGCACCGCCAGGGCGTAGAGGCCGCTGCCGTGGCTGAGCGGAGCAGCATGGAGCGCTATGTCATGTCGGGTAAACGGATACACATCCGCGTAAACGTTGAGCACCATCAGGTCCAACATACGGTGATTGATCATGACGCCCTTGGGCCTGCCCGTCGTACCCGAGGTGTAGAAAAGCCATGCCACGTCCGTACCCTTCACGTCCACGAGAAACTCGCTTGTTTCAAGGCCTACCAACAGGTCTTCGTAGTAAAGCCACCCGTCCCTGCAAAAGCCAGGGTCGCCGGCCGCGATGAGGAAGGGCTTACCATCTAACTGGGAAACCGCCTGCTCGACCGAATCCAGCAGCGGAGGCGAGGAAAACACCGCCCGTGCCCCTGAATGCTCGATAATGTACGCGAGTTCATTCGGGTGAAGGCGGAAGTTGGCGGGCACCGCGACGATTCCCGCCTTGAAGCAGGCCAAGAGGCACTCCAGAACCTCCGGGCGATTAGGCATGAATACGCACACGCACTCTCCGCGATTTATTCCTTTTCCAGTCAGGGCGCGTGCTAACTGGTTAACGCGACCGTTCAATTCGCCGTATGTTAGCTCTCGTTTGCCGTACTTTATGGCCAGCCTTTCCGGATACGCTGGGGCGATGCGTGTCAGGAGATATCCTACGTTCATGGCCATGCTAACATCCTCCTCGACTTGAATTCGATGATTATCTGCGCGCAAGGCAAGCGGCTCCTCATCTGTGGCACCGGGTGTTTACACCTCAGATACAGCAGCTGGCCAGCAGCTCGCCTAACTCTAGGATTTGGAGGTTTTCCTGCTGGCCGAGGCCGAAACAATCCGCCTCAAGGGTCATAACGCAGTACGGACACGCCGTGGTGAGTACCCGCGCTCCTCTCGCCAGGGCGTCGGACACCCGCAGCTCACCCAACCTCTGGCCTTTGGGCGTTTCGGCCCACAGGCGGCCCCCTCCGCTTCCGCAACAGTGACTCACTTCCCTGACCCACGCAAGCTCAACCAGGGGTGCGGTCAGAACGACTCCGAGGAGTTCCCGCGGAGCGTCGAACACACCGCCGTGGCGCCCGAGGTAGCAGGGGTCGTGGTAAGCCACCCTTTCCGAGAGGCGCCGGGCAAAGCCCAAGGCCCCGTGCCTCACGCGCTCCAGCAGCACCTCTGTGTAGTGGAAAACCTCGAACTCACCGCCCAAGGCCGGATACCGGTCGCGGAAGGCGACAAAACAGTGGGGGGAAGTGGTAACGATCCTGCGCACGCCCTTGCTCTGGAAGAGCCTTATGTTCGAGAGGGCAAGCTGGCGGAACGCTTCCCCTGCCCCCACCTTGTCGGCCACGTCACCGCAGCACGATTCCTCCGTCCCTATCACACCGAAGCTTACTCCCGCGGAATCAAGCAACCGGACTACGCTCCGGGCAATGCGCTGGCTTCGCGGATCGTAGCAGGAAGTGCAGCACACAAATAACAGGTACTCCGTATCTCTCTCGAAACGCGGAAGCCGAAGGTCTCTGGCCCAGTCCAGCCGTCTGGCCCTCGGACCGGACCAGGGATTTCCGTTGGCGTACAGGCTACTGATTATCGGATCGAGGTGCTGGGGGACAAATCCCGCTTCCACGAGGATACCGCGTAGGGCACGAATGTTGGCCACGATTTCCACCCGCCGCGGACAGTGCGCCTCGCACAGGGCGCAGGTGGTGCAGGCGAAAAGCGCTTCCTCATCATCAAAGCCCTCCACACCCAATTGGGCCAGACGTTGTATCCTGCGGATGTTGAAGTAGGTACCCAGGCGGCCGCCGGCCAGCCGCCAGGGACACACGGCGGTACAGAATCCGCACTGCATGCACCAATCCAAAGTGCCGGTTCCCACAGATAGCAGAAAGTTCCGCGTCTCGGGAGATACAGGTTTGGGTTCCGCCAAATTACCGGCCTCCCCGAAAAGTAAGCTTCAGCACGCCTTCGCGGATTTTATCTTTTCGATCAGCACGGGCACAAACTCCCGGTAGTCTTCCACCACACCCAGGTGGGCGGAATGGAAGATGGGAGCCTCCGGGTCGATGTTGATACCCACGATGACCCTGCTGTTAGCGACCCCAGCCATGTGCTGGCTCGAACCCGAGATCGCGACGGCCACGTAAAGGTCCGGCGAAACGATCTTTCCGGTCAATCCGATCTGCCTGGTTGCGGGTAGCCAGCCTGCATCCACCGCGGCCCTGGAGCCGCCCACGGCGCCGCCCAGAAGCCCCGCCAGCTCTTCCAGCATAGCAAAGGGCTCCGGCCCCCCTATGCCGCGCCCGCCGGCCACCACCACCTTTGCCTCCTCCAGCTTGACGCCAGACTCCGTCTCCTTGTGTACCTCCACCACCCTCGTGCGCGGCTGGCCTCCCCGCGGGGTAGCCTCGACATAGTCCACCTGCGGGTCGGCCCGGTAGGGATGTTCGAGGGGCCTCAGGGCGCGCGGCCGCACGGTGATGACCTGCCCCTCCCGCGCCGCAAACACCGCGTGGACCTTGCCCCCGTAGATGGGCCGCGTGAGCAGGATCTCCCGCCCGTCGTCGGCGACCCTGATGCTCAGGCAGTCCGTGACGATGCCGTAGCTCAGGCGGTGGGCCACGCGGGGAGCCAGCTGCCGCCCCACCGGGGTACCGGCAAACATGATCAGTACGGGTCTAATCCCGGTACACGTTTCGGCAAGAGCGGCTAGGTAGGACTCGGGGTCCGAAGGATTAGCCGTGGCGACTTTGACCACGATGACGCGGTCGGCCCCCGCTTGCCCGAGTTCTCCCGTCCTCTGTCCGCCGTCCCCATCCAGCACGCAACAGAGCACTTCCATCTTCAGCTTATCGGCCACGCTCCTGGCCCCGCCCAGGACCTCCAGCGCGTTGCGACCCACTTTACCGTTCTCCAGTTCGGCAAAGACAAGAACCGCCAACCCTACCCACCTCCCCGACTCATACCAGCCTGGCTTCCCGGAGCTTTCCGAGTAGCGCCAGGGCCTTTTCCGCGGGACTCTCGCCCGCAATAAACTCACAGACCGTGGTCGACACCGGAGTGAACAGTTCTTTGAGGCCCCCGTGAACGCGGCACCGTTCCAAATCGCCTCCGTCGATCCCCAATTCGGAAAGCGTCAGCACCGACACTTTACGCCGGTGGGCCATCATGATGTCCTTTATCTTGGCCATGCGGAGCACGTTGGTTTCGTCGTTGGTCACGGTCGCTAGCACGGGCAACTCCGCCTCGAGGAACTGCCAGCCCCCTTCTATTTCAGTCTTAAACACCATTCTGTTACCGTCCGCGGATACCACCTGTGATACGAAACCGACGCACGGCAGTCCCAGTTCGTCCGCCAGAAGGAACCCCACGACCCCTGCATCCCAGTCCCCGGCCTGCCGACCGCACAGCACGAGGTCCGGAAGGCCGACCTTCCGTATGGCCGAGGCGAGCACGCGGGCGACACCGTACCCGTCCTCCAGCTTGGATGTCTCCTTTTTCACCAGCACCGCCTCGTCGGCCAACAGGCTCAGGGCTTTGCGTAAGGTTTGCTCCGCGCTTTCGGGTCCGTAGCTCAAAGCCACAATCTGAGTACCCGGCACCTTATCCTTCAACTGTAGTGCTATTTCCAAGGCGTTCTCATCAAAGGGGCTAATGGTAAGCGGATACTTGTTAGCGGCAGGCTTTCCGGTTTCTGGGTCTATGACCAAATCCGAAGGCAAAGCATCGGGATCGGGAATCTGTTTGAGGCAAACCACTATCTTCATGTTTGTTGCCCCCCGCTGATGGTCTCTACCACGCCCTTCGCGTAGCTATCGCATAGCTGAGTATAGATATCCACGGCGAAGCCGAGATTTGTCACTTCGTCGGGGTCGAGTTGCCTCACGATACGAGCGGGAATGCCCCATACCAAGGAGCGCGGTGGACAGAAAAACTTTCCCGTTACCAGGGAATGGGCACCGATTAAACTCTGGGCCCCGATCCGCGCGCCGGTCAGGACGGTAGCGTGCATCCCGATCATGGCCCCATCACCAACCTCGGCGCTGCGGACTACGGCGCCGTGCCCCACGGTTACGCCGTCGCCAATTTTCACAGGGATGCCCCGATCGCTGTGAATGACCGCGCAATCCTGAACATTGACGCGCCTGCCGATAACGACCTTGCCCTCGTCTCCCCGAATCACTGCGTTAAACCAAACGCTCGAACCTTCTCCTATTTCGACGTCACCCGCCACCACCGCCCCTTTGGCCAAAAATACCGAGGGATGAAGCCGGGGGTTCATTAACCCCACCTCCTGCCAAACAAGAACGGACCTACCCGAAACGGGACAACTTCACGGTATGTAGTTTCGGAGCAAGCCGGATGCACCGATTAAACTTAGCACTTCGCTGCAGCCGTCCTCTATCAGGGCCGCCCGCGCGTCCCGCAGGAGCTTCTCCACGGGGAACTCCCGGCTCAGGCCGTATCCTCCGTAGATCTGAACGGCCTCGTGAGCGTTCTGAAACGCGACCTCCGTGCAGTACACCTTCGCCCCCACGGCGTATTCAATGGGCGCGGGTATGGCCGTGAAGCAGTACTCCACGGCCACCCGCGAGTAGGCACGGGCCGTCTCTACCCGCACGAACATATCGAAGAGTTTTTTCTGGATCAGCTGGTGCTCGCAGATGCGCTTGCCCCCCTGTACCCGGTCCTTCGCGTAGGTAAGGGCGAACTCGAGGGCGGCCCGGGCTACACCCGTAAACAAAGAAGCCATGCCGCAGTTGGCCACACTGAGCACCTGCTGCACCCAGAACTCGTAGCGGTCCGGGCCCACCAGCATGTACTCCTTGGGGATCCTGACGTTGTGGAAGAACAGTTCGCCCTGCGGCAGGTCGAGCTGTCCGAGTTTCCTTAGTACAGGCCCCTTCGAGACCCCAGGCAGGTCCAGCGGCACCACCGCGATGCCGCCGCCAGCCATGCCCTTGGAGGAGTCGATGCCTACGAAGAGGAGGGCGTGGGTGGCCACGGGCCCGTTTGAGATCCACGCGGACTTCTGTCCGGTGATGACCCAGGTATCTCCATCCTGTCTCGCCCTCACGGTGTGACTGATGGCCGGGTCGCGGAACTGCGGGGTGCCGGCCATCAGGGTGTCCGAACCGTGGTCGGGCTCGGTGATGCCCCAGCACCCGATGATTCTGGCCTCAGTATCCCTAACGTACGGTTTGACCAGGTCCTCGATCAGACGCTGATTCCCCGGGCTCATGCGCACCAGCCAGGCGGCGGGATAAACGTCCACGTCCTGCGATAGGGCCAGGCCCACCGAACCCCAGCCCAGTTCCTCCCAGATGATGTGATGCTCGATGGGGCCCAGACCACTACCGCCCAAGTCTTCGGGAATAAATGTGAGGTGGAAGCCCATTTCCCGCATCTTTTTCTTGCAGTCCCACCACAGGGACCCTTCCCTGAGGGCCTCGGCTGGGTCGAGCCGGTCGATTTCTTGCCCCGCCGGCCGCAGAACCTCCTGTGCAAACCGGTGGACCTCTTCTTTGAGCGCTTCCTGCGCATCGGTCAGTCTGAGATTCAGATCCAGGTACACCTGTTTTCGCCCCCCAGAGTATTGTTTCGGGCGGCGTTTAGCAGCGCTCCAGTATGTGGACGCTAAGGGAAGCCGCCTCGTACCCTATGTTGCCGCCGCCGTTGGCCGCCAGGGCCAGCCGCGCCCCCTCGACCTGCCGCGCCCCTGCCTCTCCGCGAAGCTGCAGCACCAATTCGTAAACTTGGGACAAGCCGGAGGCTCCCAGCGGATGCCCCTTGCATTCCAGTCCTCCCGAGGGATTGACGGGAATCTTACCTCCCAGCGTCGTGGCACCGGATTCGGCAAAGGGCCCTCCCTCGCCCACGGGACAGAACCCCAGTTGCTCCACCTCTGCCAGTTCGCCAAAGGCCGTGGCATCGTGCACCTCGGCTACGTCGATATCTTCCGGCCCTACCCCGGCCATTTCGTAGGCCAGCCGCCCGGCGCGCCCGCAGATGTCCTCCTCGTCCAGCCCCCGATCCCGGCCGCTCAGCAGTATTGAGGCCCGGATGCGGACCGGCCTGGGCCCGATCAACCGCCTGAGGTAGGACTCGGAGCAGAGTACCGCAGCCGCGGCACCATCGCTTATAGGAGCGCACATTGCCCTTGTCAGGGGCCAAGCGATCACCTTGTCGGCCAGTATTTCTTCCACGGTCATGGGTTTTCCGTACTGGGCCAGAGGATTAAGGGACCCGTGGTAATGATTCTTGCTGGCTATCACGGCCAGCTGTCGCTGGGTGGTCCCGAAGCGGGCCATGTGCCAGTGGGCCATGCCGGCGTAAACGTCCATGAAGGCGCTCTTGCTCTTTCCGGCCACGGGTTCCTCCACCCGGGGCACTTCCAGCCCCACAAGGTCCTTCACCCGGTACCACATATTCAGTTGTTCGTTGCGCTTCTCGACATCCACTGCGGCATCGAAGACCCCGAAGAGCTTTTCCCGGTCGTCCGTAAACAGCTTTTCCACGCCGAGGGCCATCACGCAGTCATACATCCCGCTCTTTACCGCTAGCCAGGCGCCGTGCAGGGCGGTGGCGCCGCTGGCGCAGGCGTTTTCCACGTTCACCACCGGGAGGTCGCCGATGCCGCAGGAGCGCAAAACCACCTGGCCGCGGACCATGTGCTGTCCCGACATGTAGCCCCAGGCCGTGTTGGAAAACCAGACCCCCTGCAGCGCACCGATCGGAAGACCGCAGTCCCGGAGCGCGCCTTCTAGGGCCTCCCTGGCCAGCTCCTTGACGTTGCGCTCGGGATGCTTTCCGAAACGGGTCATGCCCACGCCGATTATATAAACGTCGCCCATCTTACTCCCCCCGAAACCGACGAGGACCGTGACGTGTTACTTCCGTCCAGTAACACGCCACGGTCTTCCTGCGTCACTTTTTTTCTTGCGGTTCGATAACGATGTACCTGGCCTTCATCTCCGCCCTGGGCAGCGTACCCTCGGGAACGAGCTCCACTTCGTCCGGGGACCAGACCAGAGCCGTGCGTATGCGGTCCGCGATGCGCGACTTCAGACCCGGTAGTTGTTCCTGAGTAACCGACGTCCCGTACTCCACCCGCAGCCGCACGGGCCCGCGCACGGCGAAGGCCTCGGGCTTCTCGGAGAGCACGATCTGGAAAATGCCCGTGACGTCGGGCATCATCTGCGACAGCACGTCCTTGACCGCCGAGGGCCAGGTCTTCACACCCTTGACCTTCAGCATGTCGTCGATGCGGCCGATGACGCTGATCCTTATGCCGGGGTAACCGCACTCGCAGGGCGAGGTGAAAACCTTGATACGGTCCCCGACCTCGAAGCGGATCAGCGGCGCGCACTCCTTTTCCAGCGAGGTATACACCAAACTGCCTTCGGCACCGTCCGCAAGATCCATGGGGGCCTTGGTGTCGGGGTCCACCAGTTCGTTGAGGCAGTACTCCCGGGCCACGAAGTGCATTCCCTGCTTGAAACGGCACTCCACCCAGTCCGCGGGAATCATTTCCGGCGTGCCCATCACGTCGCGCAGGTCACAACCCCAGATCTCCTCGATACGCTTCTTGACTGCCGGTATGCCGGCGCCCGGCTCCCCACCGCAGCACATCTTGCGGAAGCCCAGCTCCCGGGGATCCCTGTTCAGTATCTGGCGGACCCGCTCGGCGAGATGTTCGGCGTACGAAGGGGTGCAGGCTATGGCATTGGCCTTCGTGTCCATGGCGATCATCAGTAGCCGCTCGGCCATCACCGGCACGCCCACCGGTACGAGGGTGGCACCCAGTTCCCGGGCCGAATCGATCAACGCGTAGCCGGAGATCCAGGTCGAAAGGGCCAGGGCGTGGAGGTAGACGTCGGTGGGACGCATCCCGGCCAGCCAGAAGGTGCGCTTTACGCACTCCTTCCACATCTGGTAGTCCCTTTGGGTCACGCCGGTGTAGGTCGGCTTTCCGGTGGTGCCGGTGGAAGCCGTCACCAGCACCACGTCTTCGTAGTTGCAGCACAGGTTGGTCCCGAAAGGATAGCCCTGGGCCTGCAAATCGCGCAGCTCTTCCTTCGTAGTCAATGGGACCTTGGTGGCGAAATCGTCGAAGTTCTTGATGTCGGCCGGCTTTATCCCTGCCTCGTCAAACTTTTTCCGGTAAAAGGGTGATTTTTCGTACACGTACTCCAGCATCTTTTTCAGCTTTTCCCACTGCAACCGGCGCATTTTTTCTTCGGACATGAGCTCCATCTCCGGATTCCACGCCAGCCTTTCTACATACATGGG
Source organism: Ammonifex sp. (assembly GCA_020725605.1). Classification (GTDB taxonomy): domain Bacteria; phylum Bacillota; class Desulfotomaculia; order Desulfotomaculales; family DYER01; genus DYER01. The sequence continues at coordinate 14,895 of DYER01000103.1, forward strand.
CCCTTGGTACCTCCTTGTTGAAAACTTAGCACCGGAGTGCTGCGTCGCGGGCCGTCCGCACGGCCCCGGCCAGCCCCGCCGGCCGCAGCGCGTCTCCCACCGGGAGAAAGCGAATCCGTCCCTGAACCCGCCGCCACCAGGGCGCCCTTGGTGTAACCTGCCTCGTGACCACGACGGCGTCGGCCCGGAACAACCGATTGCCGACCCATACGCCCTCCCTGGTGATGGAGCTTACGCGGCAGTTGGGAAACAGGTCCACCCCCGCCTCGGCCAGACGGGCGAGCAGGAAAGCACGCGTGATGGGTTCCACATCGCCCGCCGGTTCCGCTGCGTCCTCCAGAACCGTTACCTCCTTGCCCGCGGCAACCAGGTACTCGGCCACCGCCACCCCCACCCTGTTACTTCCCAGCACGGCGAACCGGACCTGCGCGTCTTCCTTTCCTTCCAGCACCGCGACGGGCTCGACCACACGGGCGCCTGCCTCCACCGGGACGTCGGGCGGAGCGTAACCGCAACCCGTGGCCACCACCACCAGGTCCGGCTCCTTTATGCGGACCATGGACGGGGTCACCTCGGTCCCGGTGACCACCTGCACCCCGTTGCGCTCCAGCTCGCGCCCGAAGTACTCGACTAGCCCCCGCAGCTCCCCGTAACCGGGCAGGGTCGCAAGCAGGCCGCAGTTGCCGCCCAGCCGGGGGCGCCTTTCCAACAGGCTTACGAGATGTCCCCCCTGCGCCGCCACCAGAGCCGCCTGCATGCCCGCCGGCCCTCCGCCAGCCACCAGAATCCTCTTGGGCACCTCCGTCCCGGTTACTTCGGTGCCCTCTCGGCCAACCATCGGGTTCACCGCGCACCGCAGGGGCTTGCCCTGCACCAAGCGCGCCACGCAGTGGTTGCAACCGATGCACTTCCTGATCTCGGAGACGAGGCCGCGCCGCGCCTTGGAGAGAAACTGTGGGTCCGCCACCAAGGGGCGGGCCAGGGCCACGGCATCGGCCACGTTGCTTACGAGCGCGTGTTCGGCAAGGAAGGGGTCGTTTATCCTGCCGCCGCAAATGACGGCGGCGCGCTTCACCGCTCCCTTCAGGGCCGCGGCCAGATGCAAGTGCACGCCCCGCGCCGCGCGTCCGGGCGGCACGGTCAGGTGGTAGGTCTCTGCTACTCCCGGCCGCACCCGAAAGCCGGAAACTCCCGCCTCCTCGAGGAGAGACGCCATTTTCCGCGCCTCAGCCGGCGCGATGCCCCCCGGGAGGAACTCGTGGACCGGGAGGTCAAACAGAATCGGATAATCCGCGCCCACTGCGGCCCGGACCGCTTCTATGACTTCGAGTGCAAACCGCATGCGGTTGGAGAAGCTACCGCCGTAACCGTCCCGCCGCCGGTTGGTATACGGAGACAGGAACTGTGCGATGAGGTAACCACCGCCTCCTCCGAGAAGCACCGCGTCGAATCCCGCTGCTTTGGCACGTCCGGCCGCGCGTCCGAAGGCCTCCACGCTCTCTCTGATCCCGTCCCGATCCAACTCCTGGGGTTCGGGGAGGGGCACCATTCCCATGAGGCTGCCCCTCACGGCGGAAGGCGCAACCGGTGGCTCCCCGCCCGTACGGGATAGCACCGTCTGCCGGCCGGCGTGATATAGCTGCACTGCGGCCCTGGCTCCGAGCCGGTGAATCGTCGACACCAGTCGGGCGTACTGCTCTATCCGGGCATCGTCGTCAAGGTACAGCAACGGGGCGGGCAGGAACAGGCCGCCCTTCTTCCTGTCCACCGCCGCCCCGCCCACAATTATCAGGGCCACATCACCGTGCGCCCGCTCGCGGTAGAAACGTACCATCCTTTCGGTGGGATTTCCGGCACCGTCGGCATACCCCGTGGTCAGTGGCGCCATTACGACCCGGTTCTTCAGTTCAAGATTACCGATTCGGATGGGCTCGAGCAGGCGCATCGGAAAAATCAGTCCCTGCCTTAAGAACTCTGTTGCCTCTTGGCCCTGAACTCGGCCACGTACTTCTGGACCCTTTCGGCAATGCTGGCCGCCTTGGCCTCCAGCTCGGGGTCCCTTTCGACTTTGGTGAACCTCCACTCGGTAAACCAGTTGGGGCTGTGCCGGATCTTGGGCCGGCCATCCCCCGGGAAGCCCTCAAAAATGGAAGGAATGTTCCTTTGGAGCATCTCGACGATGTCATCTTCCGTATACACGTCCCGCATTATCGGCCGGTCGTAATAGACCATGGGTGCCGGCGGCCCCATCGTGATGCCCACGCACATGGTGCAACCCTCCAGGTAGCCCAGCAGGTAGGCGCCCACGCCCGTGGAGGCTTGCATTCTGTTAGGCACGTTGTACTGCCAGGCCGCCGCCGCCGCCCAGTTCGAAGCTACGGCATGGTCTAGTATTTTCCACGCGCAGGAGGGTCCGGCAAACAGGGTACCGGGGCCGAGATTCTTCTTGGCGTAGGCGTTGAATTCGCCGCAACTGGAGAATCCGCAGGCACCGCAGTTCCACGCCAGCTCCGAAGAAGAGGCGTCCACGCCGACCAGCAACAACACCGGGGGCGTGCCGGCCTCCAGGGCCTTGCGCACGGCTATGGCATCGCCCATGATGAAAGCCGACCCTTCTCCGATGATCTCAAGTACCTCGACCACCGGCCACAGGTCGTCCCCCGTAACGATGGCCGTCTTGATCTCGGTACGCCCGACCCGCGGCGCCTTCAGGGCGGCCAGGGCACAGAGCCGCGCCACCTCCAGCAGGCCCTCGGTGGCCGCCATCTTGTTGCCGTCGTAGATGGCCATTACTCTTCCTCCTCCTTGACCCGCGACCGGAAGCCGGTCCGGTAGTCGTACCAGAAGACCTGGCGCAGCACCACGTATGTCCTCCTAAGGTTGTCCACCGCGCGGTCCAGCGAGAACATGTGGTAGTAAGGCAGCACGTCCACGAACGGGCTCTTGGCCTGGGAGGCCACCAAAATGCCCACCGCGATCTCGGAGCGGCGCAGGTAGCCGAGCTTTAAGGCCGCCAGACCCACGCTCATGAAGGGCCGGGCGTCTACCAGCAACCTGGTGGCCACGGTCATGGCCCCACCCACCGCCTCGCCCAGGTCGCTCACGCGGCACATGCACAGGGGACCATTAATCAGGTTTTCCGTCTGGAGTTCGGTGTGGTCGATAACGCCCCCGACGCAGGTGCGCCTGTTATAGAGAAAATCGCAGTTGGGCTGGCCGCCGCACAAACCGCATCCCGCGTCCATGGGCGTGTCCGCGGCCCGGTAGTTGCCCAAAAGCACCACCGCGTCGGCCTCCCGGACCATGACCGCCTCGGTTTTGAACATTTCCTGCCACCGCTTCCCCTTGTTGGCCCTGGCCAGTTCCTCCATCTTCCGGGCGATCTTCTCCTGGTCCTCGTAGCCCCAAATGAGGGCTCCCTCAATCTGGGGTATGCCGCCCATCATGGGTGCGGTGAAGGCGGCATTAAGCATCATCTTGGCGGCCGCCAGCGTGTTTTCCCGGCGCGCCTGATCCGGCGGCGAGTACCGAGGCCACTCGTCATAGTAGATGCTGGGCATTCTCTCCTTCCCCCTTGGTTACGTTAGTGGTTCTGAAACTCACATCCCCGTTCCCCTCGCAGTCCGGCTTTCACCTCCCCTTTCCGCAAGCTTCACCTCTTCAGCTTATAGCCCGCCTTTTCGCGGTCCCAGGTAGCGGAAGTGACGCCTGCCTGCCTCAGCTTGTACTTCTCCACACGCTCGGTGGGTGTTTTGGGCAGGCTCTCCATGAATTCCACATACCGGGGTACCATGAAATAGGGCATCCGTTCCTCGCACCACCGTAGCAGTTCCTCGGGCGTAAGGGTCCCTCCGGGCTTGAGCACCACGCATATCTTGACGTCGTCCTCACCGAGTTCGGAGGGAATCCCCACTGCGGCCGACTCGGCCACCTGGGGATGGCCATTGACGATCCGCTCCACCTCAAACGAAGAAATGTTCTCCCCCCTGCGCCGCAAGGCGTCTTTCTTCCGGTCGACGAAATAGAGATACCCGTCCTCATCACGCTTCCCGTAGTCACCGGTGTGGAACCACAGATTCTCGAAGGCCTCGAGGGTCTTTTCGGGCATTTTGTAGTAGCCGAGCATCATGGTGTAAGGACGCAGGGGACGAGAAACAATCTCCCCGACCACACCCGGAGGTACTTCTTCCCCGTCGTCATCCACGATCCTGACATCGTAGTACGGCAACGCCTTGCCGAAGGACCCCGCCCTAGGCGCATCAAGAGGAGCGTAGGCAATTATCCCCGATTCCGTCAGTCCGAAACCTTCCAGGAAGTACTGAATCCCCCACCGCCGCGGACCGTGCTCCAAGACGTGGGGTGGTATCGGGGCGCCGAAGCACAGCCGCACACGGTGCTGCCTCTCGCCAGGCGTTTCCGGTTGCTTCCACAGGATGGCCAGCATCGCGCCGATGGCGTTAAACTGAGTCGCACCGTACCGTCGCAACTCCTCCCAGAAGGTACTGGCACTGAACCTCTCGCCCAGTGCCAGCGTCAACCCTCCGACAAGCACCGGCGCGACTGTCAGGGCCTGGGCATTGGCGTGGAACAAAGGCAGGCACGTGTAGAAGACGTCGTCCTCCCGGGCATCCCTTGCCTCCAGGTTGTCTTCGGCCATTACGATGAAGTAGTTGTGCTGGCACATGACACCCTTCGAAGGCCCGGTGGTCCCTGAGGTATAGATAAAGGCCAAAACATCCTTGTTGCTTACGGGAACTCCGGGATCGGTGGGGGCACCACGATACAAACCGGCAAAGTCCATAACCGGAAATATGAGGTCTCCCGGCAGCGCGCCCTCGCGTCTCAGGACGATGACCTTCTCCACGGTTCGAAGGCCCTCTTGCACAAACTTCAACCGGTCAACGAATTGCTCGTCGATTACAAGCGCCTTCGCTTCGCTGTTGTTGATGATGTAAGAGAGGAAATCACCGCGGTAGGCCGTGTTGATGGGCACTTCTATGGCTCCGATCTTACCCAACGCAAACCAGGTGTACAGGAACTCCGGGCAGTTGGGCAGCATAAGGCACACCCGATCGCCCTTTTGGACCCCGGTTTGGAGCAGGCTGTTTGCCACGCGGTTGACGGTCTCGTTGAGTTCTCGATAGGTGACCCGCCGGTCCCCAAACAAAAGGAAAACCTTGTCGCCGTGGGTCCTCGCCCTTTCTTCGATGAGAGCGCCCAGGACCCGCCTTTTCGGTTCCAGCCTTATCCGCACCTGGAGGAACCCCCCTTCGTCACTTACCCGGTAGCCCCAATCGCCGCGCGAAATCGGCGAAGCCGTGCCGCACGAGGGTCTCCGGCGGCCTCATGGGGATGAAGACCATCTTTCTCTCGGCAATGACTTCCTGCACGGCGTTGGCAAACTCCGTAAGGTCCTTTGTGCGCGCCAGCTTCTCGCAACCGTCCCCGTAGTAAAAAAGGCGCATCACCTTGGAAGTCGGGATCGGTCCCTCCTTAAACTCCCACCCATCGGCCGTTTTGCGGGCGTGGACCACGTACTGGTTCTCGTAGTACTGCTCCAGCACCACACCCTCTTTCAAGTCCTGGGTGGCCTCGAGGCCCTGCGGCGTGAGCCAGATGTGTTCTAAAACCTTACGAAACTCACTGTCGCTGGTAATTTTCATCGCCCCCACCTACCTGTGTTTGTTTCAGTCGCCGTGCCACAGCCGGAAGTGATGCTTGTGCTGTCGGGTTAGGTAACCCGGTTTGAGACGGGTTTCGTAAAACTCGACGTCCACGTGGTGCACCTGAGCATGAAAGTTGGAATGGTATGTCGAGTAATAAACGGGGAACCTCCCGTAACGCGAGTAGAGATAATTGATTACGGCCTTGGTGGCCTCCACGCACCATTGCGGAGGCCCCGCTTTCAGAGCCTCGCGTACGGCGCCTTCCACCGCCGGAGAGTACGGGAGAGTACCCGCCAGCCGCTGCTCCCTCAGCGCCAGGACGCGCTCCACCAGTCGCTCCGGTGTCTCGTGCCAGGGCGCGGGCAGGCCGAACCCCTCCAGGTGCCCCGGGAGCCCGACGTAGTTCCGCTTCCCGTCGACGACCTTATACTTGAAGCGGAGTCCCTTGGCCAGAGGCCTGAAGCCGCCCAGCACGATCTCCTCGCAGAAACCACCGAAGATCCAGCACCCCAGACCCAAGGCCTCCGCGGCCAGCCGGATGTTCTGAATGACCATGCCGTGCTGGTAATCGGCCATGTGGACCATGACCTCCTCGTATGTCCTCTGGGTGATGGGCACTTCCAGGTAGCCCGGCCTGGCCCACGGTTCCAGGCCGCAGGGTTCTCCCGTGGCCTCATCGGTGATCAGCCACTGCATGTGCTCGAAGACCGAAAAGTACAGGTTAACCATGCTCTTACCCACGTCCACCACGGGGATGAACCATGTGGAGCCGGGTCTGTTAAGGTTGTACTGCCAGACGCCCATGGGGCGCCCGGGCGAAATGGACCAGTCCACATCCAGTCGGCGGTCGCTCAACCGTACCAGGCCCTCGCGAAACCACTGCAGGACCTTGGGATAATCTTCCTCCGATTCAATTTCCACCGCCTTCGACGGGCAAAAGCTCGGCCGGTACAGGAAGGTCCCGTCATCGTTGGTGAAGATCAGGTCCACAGCCCAGTCATTGCCGGCCGAGGGAACGGTGCGGCCCGCAAACCCCATCAGCACCCCCAGGTCGTTGGTCACGCCAATGTCGCCGGTCACAAGGCCCGTTGGACCGCACGCGGCCCAGCAAAGCAGAGCCGTTTCCAGTTCGGTCAAGGGTTCCGGCCTGGCCCCGGACACGTAAGCCAGCGGGCCCGCCCGGCTCGCCAGCCGGCGCCCCGTTACCCCGTGAGTCTCCTCACCGCCGGGTTCCACAGCATAGCCGAGTCCCACGCGCCGGGTGCGCGCGGTGGCCAAAAGCTGAAAGAAGGTCGGCGTGCCTTCGAAGGCGAGCTTAAGTCGGCGTCGCTCCGCAGTCCTGGTCCCATCGTTGTTCTCCACCGTCGGTACCCCCGTGGTCCGGCTCAACCCGGCGGTCCGGCTGCTCGGCCGCCTCTTTCTCCTTCTGCAAACGGGCCAGCATTTCTTTAATCCAGCGCGGGTCGGGACATCCCGAAGTCATGCGCATTCACCTCCCGAGGCCTCGGCCACTGCGGTCAGAAGCCCTTTCAGGATTCCGGATAAGGGACAGCAGCCACCCACGAAAGTTCCCCTGTGCCGGTGTTCGGCAGTGCAGTCGCCCACGACTAGCACGGGGCCTTCCAGCGGCTCCGGCAACTCCACCCCGTAGCCCACCGCGACGTTGACGGGCCGAGAAAGCCGGTTCAACATCCCGGCGGCGTGGAGCTGGTCCAGGTAGATCCTCAGGTGCGTCAGACATCCCTCGCAGGCGCCGCCCAGGAAGAACTGTACATTGGGAAAGATGCCCGCGAGCCTGCGGTCCGGACGCCGGAAAACCCGCCGTACCCGCTCCAGGCTGGCACCGCGAACGTCGATTCTGCTGAGGTGCCCCTCTCCGTGCCCCTGCACATGGGCGAGCCACGTGGTAGGCACCTCGAAGGGTTCGTAGCCCATCACGGCCGAGCCCACGGCGTCGACGGCGACGACGTCCGTCCCCATGACGATCGTGTTCATATCCCGTATGATATCGGCCTCGTAGGGGGAAGTCGGACCCTGACCCTGCTGCGCCCACAGGCCGTCGACGACCGTGAGGCGGGGCCGCACCGCGTGCAACAGATCCACCAGCTTCTGGGCCAGGTCAACCCGGTGGAATCGTCGCTGTTCGTAGTGGGGAAGGCATCCCTGCCCCAACTTAATCCCTAGAGTCACGCCGCACGCCATGTGCGTCTTCATGTGGGGCACGTAGATCAGGCAGTCGGCCTCCAGGATCGCGCGGGGCAGGTAAACCTCCCGGTAGTGGGCGGCCCGGGGAATGCCCACCTTCAAGCACTCTTCTTCTTCTACCGCCCGGACCCGTACCCGGAGGCGCCGGGCCACGTCGGCGAGGCCGCAGGCCTCCAGGCACTCCCGGGAGGTCCTGCCCACCCCGATCTGTCGGAGCATGTGGTGCTCGGCAGCGCTTTCCACCACCGAAAGGTCCGCGGGTCGTACCTCGACCTGCAACAATCGGACCAGGGCTTCGAAAACCCGCGGGTCCGTAGTGTGCACCCCCGGCGGGCCGCCGAACCCCGCGTTCGGTTTGATAACTACCCTCGCCCCCCTAGGTACCACCGCCTCCGTGCCGCCTAGGGCGGCAAAACCCTGGGCCAGCACGGCCTGTATGGCGGTCACATCCTCCGGCCCGTAGTGTGTCGGGGTTCCGGCCAGAGCGGGGCACTGGCCGAGGTAAACCACCGGACGAGTCAAAGGGGTCTGCCCTCCTCCAAAACCCTACACCGAGGCCGCCGCCCGCCTGCGAACCTTGACGGGTACCGTAGCCGCGTTCGCCTCCGCGCACCCCGGATCTGAGCCCAGGTAATCCCCGGTGCAGGCATAGGCTCGGGCGCGGCAGCCGCCGCATTCCCAGCGGAACCGGCAGTAGCGGCAGTGCCCCTGTACGGCCTGAGGATCCCTCAACTGCGCCAGTACGGGATGGTTAATCCAGATCTCATCCAGCCCGCTTTCCCTAATGTTTCCAAGCACCAGAGGCAAGAAGGTACAGGGCTTCAGGTCCCCGTTCGGGGCCATGGCCAGATAGTATTTCCCGGCCATGCACCCGGCAGAGGCCCGGACCAGACCAGAACACTCCAGCCCGGCCAGCGGCTCCAGGTAGTGGGTGGCCAGAAGCTCCCGACCACCCGCCTTGAGGGCCATCAATCCGAACTGGGGCGCGAAAACGCTCACGCGCGTGCGCCTGGCGTTCTTTGCGCGCTCCCAGAGCCGAACGAAAAGCTTTTCCTTCTGCTCCGGGGTCGGTTCCAGCAAACTCGTTCCCCGTCCGGTCGGGATGTAGTTGTACACCAGTACCCAGTCCACGCCCAGCTGCTCGGCCAGGTCCACGACTTCGGGAAGGCGCTCCCAGTTCACCCGCATGGCCGTGGCCGCGATGCAGACCTGCAACCCCGCAGCCACACACCGCCGTATGCCTTCCACGGCCGCACGGTGCAGACCCGGTACCCCGCGGAAGGCGTCGTGGAACTCGGGATCCGGGCTGTCCAAACTCACGTGCACCAGGCTCACACCAGCCTGTTTCAGCCGCAGTACGTTCTCCTGGGTGAGGGGCATACCGTTGGTGGCCACATAGCACGCAATGCCCCGTGAGACCGCATGGCCCGCTATCTCGAAAAAGTCTTCCCGGAGCATGGCCTCGCCCCCCGTGAAGGCGATGCCGAGCACACCGGCTTTGGCAAAATCGTCCACGGCGGCAAGGGCCTCGTCCGTACCCAGTTCATCCCGCCCCTCGGACAAACCTGAGTCCGTGTAGCAGTGGGCACAGCGCCCGGTGTTACACCGAGAAGTAAGTTCCCATGTAACCAGCCTCGGGGCGCCGGCCACGAATGGCCGGCGCACGCCGAAGGCCGCCACGCCCTTCAGGGCGTTCAGCAGGGCCCGCCGCGCAAAGGGATCAACCCATGCTGACCCGGCTGCCTTCTCCAGCTTAATCGCCAAGCAGCGGCATTCCTCGCATATTTCCCCGCGCCCTTCCAAATACCACTCCACCGCAACCAGAGCCCGTGAGCCTCCGCAAGAATAACACTCACCGCACTCCCGCGTCCGCCTTACGAGCTTCGTCAAAACGCCCCTTTGGCTCAGGTTTATGAGCCCCCGATTTACGGGATCAATCATAAGCGTACGCTCCAACCGTAATCACCCGCCTAATGCCAGTCCCGATAGTGGTTGAGAATGCGTTCGTGGAGGAAACCGGGCACGTAGTATTTCTCGTAAAAAGCGGGGTCGAGGTGGTGTACCTGGATTACGAACTGCGCGTGGAACGGTGCGCTGTATACCGGGAACCTCCCGTACTTATCCACTATGTACTTCAGCAAGGCCTTGGTCGCCTGAATCACCCACTCGGAAATCTTAATCTTGGGGTGGTTTCTGATAGCCTCCACCACCTCTTTCTTGTAGGGAAGCTGGTCAATGCAGCCCTCGGTGCAACCCGCGCCGAAGAACTTGCCGTCCGGGGAGTACCTGAGCTGTACGTTCTTGTCCACCATTTCGTCCGTGCTCTTGAACCAGGGCGATGGCCAGCCCCAACCTTCCCAGATCCCCGGTAGTCCCTGGAAGAAGTTTCTGGTTTTCATAAGCTGGAACTGGAACCCGAGACCTTTCGCGAGATCGGGCATCCCGCCCAGGATCAGATCCTCGGCAATGCCGCCGAAGTTCCAGTGGCCCAGCCCCATGGCCTCGGCCGCCAGTCTGATGTTTTGAACCGCCGCTCCGACCACACAGTGCTCAAGGGTAAGTACGATTTCTTCATACATGCTCCAGGGCACGGGTATTTCCAGATAACCCGGCTTGGCCCAATCGGCGATCCCCATAGGTTCACCGGTATCATCGTCCACGAAGAGCCACTTCATGTATTCCATACCAGACATAATTACGTTTATCATTTCCTTGCCTATTTCAGTTACCGGGATGAACAGAGCGGACCCCGGGCGGCGTAGGTTATACTGCCATATTCCGCTCAGTGAACCTTTCCCCGCAGGGCCCCATTTCTCTGGGGAACCCCAGTCGATGTCAATGGGCCGGTCGGAAATCTTGATGGAGTGCTTCCTGTACCACTCGAGGATCTTTAGATAGTCATCGTCGCCCTCTATCTCCACGGGCTTGGAGCGGTCAAGGGGCGGACGGTACAGAAAGGTGCCTTCATCCGTACTGTAGAACAGATGCACTCCGAAATCGTTGCATGGCCCGGGTATGGTACGGCCAGCATACGTGAGCACCGTGGAGAGATCGTTATTCGGGTCGATATCCAGCAAGGACATACCGTTGGGACCACAACCCGCCCAGCAAAGCAGGGCCATCTCGACCTCGCTGAGGGGCGTCGGCTTGCGGTCTGACTCAAAAGCCAGCGGGCCTCTATCCACCGTTACCTTACCGGTCACGGGTAGCTGGTCCTCTTTGCCCGGGGCCACCTTGTACCCTTCTCCCACACGCCTCGTGCGCACCTGTGACAGTGCCTGGAAGACGCTAGGCCCGGCTTCAAACACGCGCTTGATGAGTTCTTTAGGGTCCTTCACCTAAGACAACCCCCTTTCTAGACTTTTTCAACAGTTACGACTTAGCAAACACGGTGCCATTTGCTCCTAATGCCGCACGACTTGAGGGTCCACCGGCTACCGCTAAAACAGTCCGGGCTGAACAGCTTATGTCCGTAAGGATTTTAACCGTATTTTGCCATTCACCAGGTGACACATGTCGCAGTTTATGTCCGACTCGACGACCAACTTGCAGGCCCTGAAACTGGAAATTACTACTTCTTTCCATTACATACCTCGCTCCTTGGCTCGTGCAGTAATCCCAAAAAGACGGGCATGACCGTTGGCTCCTGGGAAACGACCGTTTACGGTTCAAATCTTGCCGCCCACTTTCAGTCGAGCTATACTTTGCTTAAAAAATGAATAACCGGAGTAGAGGTCCTCCGCAGGGGGAAGAGTGTTGGGAGCAAAGCCAGAGGAGGAGTGCCGGAGTGGTCAGAAGTACGCGGCTACGTTACTCGGCAAAACAGTTGGAAAAGCTCAAGAAATCCTGGATAGAATCCTCCTGGAAGCGCTGCGCTGAAAAGATCGACAAGGCAATTCCGGGCAACCGGACGCGTAGGTCGCCAGAGCAGTACGAATCCTTAAAACAGGAATACCGCGAGTTGCTCGCCGTGGCCCCCCCTGTGATGAAGGAAGCCCTGCATGCGGTATGGTCGCTGCGACCCGTTGTTGTATTGTTGAACCCTGAAGGGGTAGTACTCGAGGTTTGCGGACACCCGAAAACGTTGGCTATTTGTGCCCAGCTCGGGCTGGACGTGGGATTTGTTTGGGATGAGGATTGCGCCGGTACTAGTGCTGGAAACCTGGCGCTATCAACCGGTCTGCCATTCATGACCGTGGGCGCCGATCACTATTGCACGGTTTTCCAAAACTTTACGTGCGCCTGCAGCCCCATTTATAACGAATCAGGACATATCATTGGTGCTGTCGATATCTCCTTGCCCTACCCTACGGTTTCGTATCGCTTGTTGGACACCGCCATCAAGGCTGCCTTCCTGATCGAGCAGAAACTCGTGGAGTACCGCCACAGACTCTTCGTGGCTAAGTACCGAAGCATTTTGGATACCGTGCTTGAATCTCATCCGGATCCAGTTTTGGTTGTAGGAACAGACGGCCATCCTATTGCCGCCAACACAAAAGGGAAAGAGTTAGATAATAGGTCATCGAGGTTATCGAGTGAAACCTCCATCGACAAGCACCTGCTCGTATCTTATCGGTCTGGTTCGACGGCGCCTGGCAGGCGGGAGGTTCCCGTTACTTGTGAAGGTAACGTAGTCGCAAAAGTAGTCATCGGCACAAATTCCCTTAAGGCAGCTTTGACCAGACTAGCTCCGGGGGACCACGGTACATTTGAAGCCATTCATGGCCGCCACCCCAGACTCCAAAAGGCCGTCGAGGTGGCGCGCCGAGCCGCCCCGCTGGATCTACCGGTCCTCATTGTGGGCGAAACGGGGACCGGCAAGGAGCTTTTTGCGCGCGCCATCCACTCCGCGAGCAGACGCTCCCGGGGACCTTTCGTCGCTGTTAACTGTGCCGCCATACCGAGGACGTTGCTGGAGAGCGAGCTATTCGGATACGTGGAGGGCGCGTTCACGGGGGCGAGGCGCGGGGGCAGTCCGGGAAAGTTCGAAATAGCCTCCGGGGGCACCCTGTTCCTTGACGAGATCGGGGACATGCCCCTCGACGCGCAGGGGGCCCTGTTACGGGCGCTGGAGGAAAAGGTGATTACCCGCCTCGGCGCCCGGTCCCCCACGCCGGTGGACGTGCGCATCATTGCTGCGACAAATAAAGACCTGAGTGCGGAAGCCCAGGCCGGACGCTTCAGGAAAGACCTGCTGTACCGGCTGCGCGTGGTTGTCATCGAATTGCCCCCGCTACGGGAGCGCATGGAGGATCTTAGGCTGTTGGTTTCTGTCCTACTTCAGGACATTGCCTCAAAGATAGGCCGGGGCTCTCTCACGGTCGACGAGACGGTGTTCGAGATACTCCAGCGGTACGCCTGGCCGGGAAACGTCCGGGAGCTGCGGGCCTGCCTGGAGCATGCGGCAGCCGTCACCAACGGCAATAGAATAACGCTCGAGGACCTCCCCTCATACATCAGCTCAGCAGCCGAATCGCTACCGGTTCCCTCGAACGCCAGCACGACATCGGTAATTAAAGCCATGAAGGAGACCGGCGGAAACGTAACAAAGGCGGCACGGCTATTGGGGATCTCCCGCAGCACCATCTACAGGAGATTGCGCCGAATGCTTTCCGATACGCCATCATCACCCCAAGCGTAGCCGGTTGCCGCGTCGGGAGAGCCGTCATCATCCGCGAAGCGTCCAGGCAATTTATTGCCCTGGGCCATTTTATTTAGACCCGAAATTCTCCCTCACGCGGAAAGAACGATTCTTCACCATAATAATACGGCCGAGATCAATGAACAGGCAAGCCTCAGTAATCCGAGGAGGGGGCGGGCCGACCCGTGCGCGCCACAAGAGTAGCCGTCGCCTGCTGCCGGGGCCGCACCACTATCTGATCCACGTTGACGTGGAAGGGACGCGTTACGGCCCAGACTATGCAGTCGGCCACATCCTCCGCCGTGAGCGGTTGCATTCCCTCGTAGACCTTCGCGGCCAGTGTCACATCCCCCCGGAACCGCACAATCGAAAACTCGGTTTCCACCATGCCGGGGTCGATCTCGGTGACACGTAGCGGACGCCCGAGGAGCTCAAGCCGCAGCGTTTGCGTTACTGCCCTGGCAGCATGTTTTGCCGCCGTATAACCCGCCCCTCCTGGATATACCTCGAAACCGGCTATGGAGACGACGTTCACTATATGTCCGTACCCCGACCGTTCGAGGGCAGGTAAGAGCGCACGTGTAACACGCATCAGGCCCATAACATTCGTCTCGTACATAATGCGCCAGTCTTCGTCCCGGGCCCGCTCAACAGGGTCCAATCCCAAGGCACCACCGGCGTTGTTGACGAGAACCTGCGCTTCCGGCACCCGGGCCGCGAACTCCGCCACGCTGGAAGCATCCGTGACATCCAGCGGTAGCCCCACGCCGCCGATCTCCTCTGCGATGGCCCGGAGCCTGTCCATCCGGCGGGCACCCAGGACCACCCGAAACCCGCATCTGGCAAGGGCCCGAGCGGTAGCGGCTCCGATGCCGCTCGAGGCGCCCGTAACGACAGCCACCGGGCGACCACAAACCGACTTCAGTTCTTCAGGAATGACGTACCTCATACTCGTTGCCTCCTCATACGGCTACACCGGATAGCTGCCCGTGAGAGTTTTCGACCAGCGGGCATCCTTCACCTTCGGACCCGCGGCAAAAAACAAAACCCGGAGCAGCAAAGGTCGCGACGGACCCGCTCCGGGAATCTCAATGTGAGCCGAAAAACTAAAAATGGTGGAGGCGGGGGGAATCGAACCCACCGTCCGGAAGACCAGCCACAGAAGGCTCTCCGAGCGCAGGCTGCGTTTTGCCTTCGCCGCGGACGCGCCCGCAGCCGGGCTCATTCCGCGGCTATCTCGATGGTCGTCCCTGCCGCCGCCGAGAATAAGCGGTCAGGCCAGCCTGCCGGGTCGACACCCCGTCCCGCCCCGCAGGCGAGGGCGGGCGAGATGCTGGCCGCTTACGCAGCCAGGGCGAGTTCGGACTTGTTGGCGTTTATTGCCTTGCCACCGTTTTACGGGCTGGTGGCACCCCGGCTCGCTCCTCCTGCCACCGTGTCCCCCGTCGAAACCTGTCGCCCCCACGTAGCGTGCGCTTTTTTCCTCCGCCCCATTCTGCGCTTTGCGGCCCCCGGGGCCGTATGCCGACACCCAAGGTCCCCGGGGCCCGCGAGCCGCGCAACGTACGCGGAAAACCGGGCTCCCGAGCCGAGTTCCGCGTGCCTACCGGTAACGAAGGTGGTGCCGACTACCACCGGGTTCGGCCGGCCCGGCCCCGCACGGCCCGCTCCATCTCCCGGCGGGCCTCCCGGGCCGCGATTTCGGCCCGCCGGTCGTGGGTCTTCCGGCCCCGGGCCAGGGCCAGTTCCACTTTGGCCAGGCCCTCGCGGAAGTACACCCTGAGGGGCACCAGCGTCAGCCCCTTTTCCCGCGTCCGGCCCAGCAACCGCAGGATTTCGGATTTGTGCATCAGGAGCTTGCGCACCCGCTTGGGTTCGTGGTTGAAACGGTTGCCCTGCTCGTAGGGGCTGATATGCATATTATACAACCAGAGCTCGCCGTTTTCAACTGCCGCGTAGGAGTCCCTGAGGTTGGCCCGCCCGGCCCGCAGGGATTTTACTTCGGTTCCGGTCAGCACCATGCCGGCCTCGAAGGTTTCGAGGATCTGGTAGTCGTGCCGGGCCTTGCGGTTCTCGGTCACCACCCTGATGGCGGACATGGTCTCCCCCCGGAGATGGCCCCCGATGGCGCACGCGGCCACGGCAGGCCACACCCCCGCCGCGTACCGCGCCGGGCCTCCACCCTGTGTCACACCGCCGAACCGGGCAAAACTCCCGGCTCGAGCTTTATCAAATGCCTCCCGCGTTCACTTGGTGTGCTTGTCGGCCACGGCCGAGGCCCCGTAGGCTTCGGGCTTGATGCGGGCCTTGAAGCCGCTGCCCACCACCATACCTACCACTTCCCGGATCAGGTCCCTGGTCTCGCCGTTGTGGCCCACGTCGATGTGGATCTCCACCTTCAGGTCCGCGGCCCCGCTTTCCGCGAACTCCTTGCTCACCATGCTGCCCAGCTCCAGGCTCAGGGCCGTCTCGTAAAAGATGCGCTGGCGCAGGCTCTTGAGCTTCCGGTGGATGTGCCGGCGGTAGTAATAGCGCGCGCCCTTGCCCAGCCGGTGCACGATGATGGCCGTGATGAAACAGGTTTCTCCCCTGGTGATCTGGGAATCCGTTCCAATAATGATCTTATACTGAGAGGTGGGCAGACCCGTGATGTAACTCCGGATGTCCGCCATGGTCTCCTCAAAGGTCAGCCGTCCTTTGGTCGGGCTGATCAGTTGCACGACCCCTGCCCCCCTCTCCCATCACACATGGCGTCGGCCAGCCGGGCAAATTCCGCCAGGCTCAGGCTTTCCCCCCGGCGCACGGGATCGATACCCGCGCGCTCTAAAAGGGCCTGCCACTCGGACCGGGAAGCCCCGTCGTCCGCGCCTGTCAGGGCGTTCAGTATGGTCTTGCGGCGGCGGCCGAAGGCCGCCCGTATGAGCCGGAAAAGGCCCTCCACGTCCCTTACTTCCACCGGGGCCCGCTGCCTGCGCCGTAGCCTGACTATGGCCGAGGTCACCTCGGGCGCCGGGTAGAAGGCCCCGGGCGGAATGCGGCCCACCAGTTCGACCTCGGCGTAGTACTCCACTAACAGGGTCAAGGCCCCGTATTCCTTCGTGCCCGGGCGCGCCACGAGCCGGCGGGCCACCTCCAGCTGCACCGTCAGTACGGCCGTGGACCAGAAACGGTTGTCCTTGACGAGCCGGCCCAGGAAGGGCCCGGTGATGTAATAGGGGAGATTGGCGACCACCTTGTAGGGTTTGCCGCCCCTTCCGTACTCCCCGCCGGTATGCCGGTGCACCAGGTCGTCAAAGTTCACGGCCAGGGCGTCTCCCCGTACCACGCTCACCCGGTGGCCGGTACAGGTCTCCGCCAGGACCTTCAGGAAGGTCCGGTCCAGCTCCAGGGCAATTACCAGGCGCACCCGCTCCGCCAGCTTCCCGGTCAGGGTGCCCAGCCCCGGACCGATCTCCACCACCACGTCGTCCCGGCCCAGGTCCGCGGCCGCCAGGAGGCGCAGCAAGGCCGCCTCGCTCACCATAAAATGCTGTCCCAGCCTCTTTCTGGGACGCAACCCGTGTCTGACCAGCAGGGCCCGCACGGCCGCACGGTCGGTCAACCGGTCCATAATCCGGCCCCCGCTTTAATTGTACACCTCCGTTCGAGGCGCCGCAACATCATCATATAGATAAATTATACCCAGATCGGCGCCCGAAGTGGAAACCCGTCCGGAGTGCTATCACGATTGAAGGCTGCCCGCGGCAGCCTTCAATCCAGTACGTACACTTTGACCCACCGTGCCCCCCACCGCCAGGCATCGGCCTCCTCCGGGAAGAAGAGGTCGATGCGGTTACCCTTAATGCTACTGCCCCGGTCCAGGGCCACGGCAAATCCGTAGCCCTCGACGTACAGGCGGGTGCCCATGGGTATCACCGCCGGATCTACGGCCGCCACGCCCGGCCCGGGCGGCACGCCCGACGCGGTATTGTAACCCGTGTAGGTGTAGGCCGTGGCCAGCATGGTGAGCACCCGTGAGAAGCGCAACACCTGGCCCCCGCGGGAGATGGTCTGGGTCGTGCCCACGGCCACGATCTCGTCCACGGGGGGCGCCAGCACCTGGGTCTCCTTCAGCTGGCGGCCCGCCTCCTGGCCGTCGTGGAACTCCACTTCCCAGACCCGCCTCTCGAGCCCCGGCCTGCCCTTACGCAGGACCCGCGTCTCACCCTTCAGCAGGCGGTCGCTCGGCTCGCGCCGGATGCCGTAGGGTATGTCGACCTCCTCCACCACAGATGCGTGTTCCACCTTTATAAGCCTCACGAGCATATTTTCGGTTACGGGCGTTTCCGGTGCGGGCTCGACCCGCAGTCCCCCTTCGAGGGTTATCCCCTGCTCGGCCAGCACCTCGGCCACGGTCTGACCCCGGGTGTAGATCTCCCGCTCTTCACCCTGCACCACCAGCCGCACTTGGCGCCCGGTGACCACGTTGACCACCGCGCCGCGGGCCAGCGGCCCTTCCTCGGGCGGCTCCACGTGGGCGGCCCTGAGCCCCAGTTTTCTGAGCAACTCGCCGACGGTACGGGCCGAGGTGCGTAAAACGCGCTCCTGACCGTCCACCACCACCGTTACTTCCTTGAAGGCCCAGCCGTATCCGCCAACCAGCAACGCGGCAAGCAGCAGCGGGACCAACCAGAGATACCGGCGGTATGTGCGGCGCCGGACCGCGGTGGCTTCCCGTGGGAGCGGTCGCTTGAAGGTGTACCAGTCCAGGGCGGCCACCCCCTTTTCTTATTACAGAGCAACTAACTATTTTCGTTGCCGGGCGGGCTGGATCCTTCCCCGAAATGAATACAAAATCTAACAGATACCGAACACCCGACGGGTGTTCGCAAAAGCCGCGGCCGCCACCTCTTCCGCTGGAATCCCGCGGAGTTCGGCGATCTTTTCGACCACCAGGGCCACGTAGGCGCTCTCGTTGCGCCGGCCCCTATGGGGTACGGGCGGAAGATACGGGGCGTCAGTTTCCACAAGGAGCCGGTCCAGGGGTACTTTCCGGGCCACCTCCTGCAACGGCCCGGCCTGGGGGTAGGTGACGGGGCCGGCAAAAGAAAGATAGCAGCCGAGCGCCAAACACCTGTGGGCCAGGGACCAGTCCCCCGAGTAGCAGTGGAGGACGACCGGTACCGGGGGTCTGATTTCCTCCAGGATGGCGAGGAGGTCCCCGTGGGCGTTGCGGCTGTGGATTACGGCCGGCATCCCCAGTTCCGCGGCCAGGGATAGCTGCTCCCGGAAGACCCGCTGCTGAACGGGGCGGGGCGAAAGGTCACGATAGTAGTCCAGTCCCATCTCGCCCAAGGCCACCACCTTGGAATGGCGGGCCAGGCTTCGCAGCACCCGGAGGTACCCGGCCGGGGCGCGGGCCGCGCCGTGGGGGTGGACGCCCACCGTGGCGTACACCGGGGCGTATTCCTCGGCCAGCTGAAGGGCCCGGTGGCAGGAAGCAATGTCGAAGGCCACGTTTACGATGATCTCCACCCCGGCCTCCCGGGCCCGGGCCAGGACCGCGGGCCGGTCCGGGTCGAACTGGCGGTCGTCCAGGTGGGCGTGGCTGTCGGCCAGTAGCACACCGTCACCCCCTCACTCGATGCGCGGGAACAAAGGTTCACCCTTCGTGACGCGCACGCCGGCCGGTAGCCGTCCCCAGCGCAGGCTCTCCCAGGTGTGCAGTTCCGGCCGGTCCGCAATGCCCAACCTGGCCCAGACCCTGGGCGGCACGCCGGGCATAAAGGGCCCCACCAGGATGGTGGCCAGGCGGAAACTTTCCAGAAGGTTGTAGAGTACCGTGGCAAGGCGCTCCCGCCGGCCCGGGTCCCGCGCCAGGCTCCAGGGCGCCGTCTCCTCGGCGTACTTATTGGCCCGGCCCACCAGCCGCCATACGGCGGCCAGGGCCTCGGCCAGTTCCACCCGGTCCACGTGCTCGGCGACCCGGGAGGGCACCTCCTCGGCCAGGGCCATCAGCTCCCGGTCCGGTCCCTCCGGCGGGCCCGGCGGCGCCACCTCGCCGCCCAGATAGCGCTCCACCATCGTGGCGGTGCGGTGCAGCAGGTTCCCGAAATCGTTGGCCAGATCCTCGTTGATGCGCTTTACCAGCGCCTCCTCGGTGTAGATGCAGTCGGCGCCGCTGGGTAGCTCGCGCAACAGGTAATAGCGCACCGCGTCCACGCCGTACTTGTCGCACAGCACCAGCGGGTCCACCACATTGCCCTTGGACTTGGACATTTTGCCGCTTTCCAGCAGCAGCCAGCCGTGGCCCACTACACGTTTGGGCAATGGAATGCCGGCCGCCATGAGGAGAATGGGCCAGATGATGGTATGGAAACGCACGATGTCCTTGCCCACCAGATGCACGTCGCACGGCCAGTACTTGCGGAAAAGCCCGTCGTCCTCGGTCCCGTACCCCAGGGCCGAGATATAGTTGGTCAGCGCGTCGATCCACACGTAGATCACGTGGCGGGGATCGAAGGGCACCGGAATCCCCCAGCTGAAGGTGGTACGGGAAACGGCCAGGTCCTCCAGCCCGGCCTTGATGAAGTTGATCATCTCGTTGCGCCGGGCCGGCGGCCATATGAAGTCCGGGTTTTCCTCGATGTGGCGCAGCATCCGGTCCGCGTACTTGGAAAGCCGGAAAAAGTAGCTCTCCTCCTGCACGAGTTCCACCGGCCGGCCACAGTCCGGGCACCGCCCCTCCTGCAACTGGCGCTCCAGCCAGAAGGTCTCGCAGGGTGTGCAGTACCAGCCCTCGTATTTGGCCTTATAGATGTCGCCCTGCTCGTAGAGCCGCCGGAAGAGGTCCTGCACCACCCGCTTGTGGCGCTCCTCGCTGGTCCGGATAAAGTCCGTGTAGCTGATCTCCAGCCGGGCCCACAATTCCTTGAATCCCGCCACGATGCGCTCCACGTAAGATGCCGGGGTTTCGCCGTGGGCGGCCGCCGTGCGCTCGATTTTCTGGCCGTGCTCGTCCGACCCGGTGAGGAACCAGACATCGTGTCCCGTGAGCCGCTTGAACCGCGCCACGGCGTCGGCGGCCACGGTGGTGTAGGCGTGGCCGATGTGGAGGTTGTCGCTGGGATAGTAAATGGGCGTCGTAATGTAAAAGGTTGACAAGGGTTTCCCTTCCTTACCGAAAAAATTCTGCTTGACTTTTTATGCCACGGTTGGTACCATTTACTTGTAATTTTATGTCGAATTACTGGGGGAGGGGAAGCATGAAGTCGACGGGCGTAGTCAGGAAGGTGGACGAGTTAGGGCGGGTGGTCATTCCCATTGAGCTCCGGCGCACCCTTGGCATCGAAGAGAAGGACGCCCTGGAGATCTATGTGGACGACGAAAAGATCATCCTGAAGAAGTACGAACCGGGTTGCGTCTTCTGCGGCAACGCCAGGGACATCCAGCTCTACCGGGGCAAGCTGGTCTGCCGCGACTGCATCGTTACCATGTACGAGAACGCCAAGGCCGGTTGATGCCACGCTCACCTGGGGTCCGGGGGAGGCCGCATAGGTCTCCCCTTCATTTGTCAGTAGCAGGCCGGCCATCACCCGCCATCCCTTCCGTGACATTCTCCCTGGCCGCCAGCAGGGCGGCGTAAACCTGCCGGCGCGGCACCCCCCGGGCGCGGGCCACCTCGCGGATGGCCTCGGTCCGCTCCCACCCGGCGGCCACCAGCAGGCCCACCTCCGCAGCCAGGGTCGGGCCGTCCACGGTTCCGGACCGGGCCCGAGCCTTTTCCGGATTGCCCGCCACCACAAGGGTTATCTCCCCAAGCGGTGGGTGCCTGGTGAAGTGCTCCAGCACCTCGCCCGCCGTACCCCGTACCACTTCCTCGTACTGCTTGGTCAGTTCCCTGACGACCGCCACCGGGCGGTCTCCAAATACCTCCCGCAGGTCGGCCAGGGTCTCCACGAGCCGGTGGGGGGCCTCAAAAAAAACGAGGGTGCGCTCTTCGTGCGCCAGTTGCTCCAGGCGCCGCCGCCGGCCCCTTGCGCCCGCCGGCGGGAAGCCCTCGAAGGCAAACCGGTGAGCGGGAAAACCCGCCACGGCCAGGGCCGCCACGGCGGCCGAGGGACCGGGCACGCACCGTACCGCTATCCCCCGAGCGTGGGCCTGGGCCACCAGTTCGGCCCCGGGGTCCGAAATGCCGGGCAGGCCTGCGTCCGCCACCAGAGCCACCCTGCCCCCTTTCTCGAGCACCTCCAGAAGTTTGCGACCCTTCGTGCCGCGGTTGTGCTGGTGGTAGGAGGTCACCGGCACGTGGATGTCGTAATGGGCCAGTAACTTCCTGGTGCGGCGCGTATCCTCTGCCGCGATGAGGTCCACCTCCTTCAGCACCCGCAGGGCCCGCAGGGTGATGTCCTCCAGGTTGCCAATGGGCGTCGCCACCACGTAGAGTACCCCCGCCCCGGCCATGGGGTCTCACCGGCCTCCCGGCCTCATATCTGGCTGACCTCTTCCACCGGAAACTCCCTAACCTGCTTGTTGTCCTTTAACTCGACGTACACCGTGTGGCGGAAGATGTTCATGCCCGTGGTGCGGCCCTCACCCGCCGGTGTCATGACCCGGCTGCCGATTTCGGGATATTCCTCCCGGGCCATCTCGTAGGTGTCGCATTCGAATTTCAGGCAGCACATGAGACGCCCGCAGATGCCCGAAATCTTGTTGGGGTTGAGGGAAAGGTTCTGGTCCTTGGCCATGCGGATGGACACGGGCTCGAAGTCCGTCAGCCAGGTGGCGCAGCACAGCTCCCGGCCGCACGCCCCCAGGCCGCCCATCATCTTGGCCTCGTCCCGCACGCCGATCTGGCGCAGTTCCACGCGGGTCCGGAAAACCGACGCCAAATCGCGCACCAGTTCGCGAAAATCCACCCGGCCCTCGGCCGTGAAGTAGAAAATAATCTTGGCCCCGTCGAAGGTTATTTCCACGCCCACCGGCTTCATGGGCAGGCCGTGGGCCGCGATCTTGTCCAGCAGGACCCGAAAGGCATACTTCTCCTTCTCCCGCAATTCGGCCAGGTGGCTCAAATCTTCCGCCGTCGCCTTCCGGATCACCTTCTTGAGGGGCGCGACCAGTTCCTGGGCCGCGGGCGCGGGACCGACCACCACGCGCCCGAACTCCACGCCCCGCACCGTCTCTACGATGACCCCGTCCCCCACGGAAAGGGCGAGCCCTCCCGGATCGAAAAAGTATATTTTGCCGGCGCGCTTAAAGCGCACCCCCACTACCGGTTGCTCCATCGGTTGGTATCACCTCGGCCAGTCGGAGCAGCAGTACCTCCATTACCAGGCGCGGCGAAGCGTAAGCCAGGAGTTGCCTCCGGGCTTCCATGACCGCCACCAGGGAAGCCAGAAGCCCTGCGGTACCCAATTCCCGGTCCTGCAGTTGCGCCATGCAGTCGCGATTTCGTAAATAAGCCTCCTGCCGGGTCAGGTGCCACACCACTAGATCCCGGTACCACCACAGAAGGATGCCAAGAACGTAATCTACCGCGTCCCGACCGCCCTCGGCCAGATCGGCCGCCCGTCGCAGGAGGGCCCCGATTCCCATGGCAGGGAGTTCCGCCACGGTCTCCATCACGCGGCGCCGCACTTCCTCCAGGTCCGGATTGCCCGCCAGCACCAGGGCCCGTCCCGGACTGCCGCAGGCCAGGTACGCCACAAGCCTGGCCCTTTGCTCCTCAACGCCGTGCCTTTGCACCAGCCAGGAGGCCACCGTCTCGGGCGGCAGGGGGTCGAAACGGAGGCGCTGGCAGCGCGAGACGACGGTGGGCGGTAAATCGTGCCACCTGTCGCTGGTAAGAATAAACACCGTGGCCGCCGGCGGCTCCTCCAGGGTCTTTAAGAGACAGTTGGCGGCCTCCGTGGACATGGCTTCGGCGTTGGTCATTAGACATACCCGGTAGCGCCCCCGCAACGGCCGGCGCAAAAGGATCTGCTGCAGCCGACGCACCTGTTCGATCCTTATTGTTGCCCCCGTCGGGTCCACCTGATACCAGTCGGGATGCTGGCCCCGGGCGAACAAACGGCAATCATCGCACGCCCCGCATGGCTTCCCGGCCGCGACTTGGGGGCACAGTAACGCCGCAGCCAGCATACGGGCCACCGTCGCTTTGCCAACGCCACCCGGGCCGTAGAACAGGTACGCGTGGGCCACCCGGCCGCCTGCCACGGCCCGCTGCAGGAAAGCAATGTTCCTTTCATGCCCCAGGATGGCCTCCACCAAGTTTACAGGGCCTCCCTCACCGCGCGCCAGACGGCCTCAAACACCTCCGCTACTGAGCCCCGGGCGTCCACAACCCTGATGCGTCCGGGATTCTGCCGCGCCAGCCAGAGGTACCCCTCCCGCACGCGACGGTGAAAGGACAGTGCTTCCCCTTCCAGACGGTCTCGGGGCCCTGTCTTGTTTTGCGCCCGCTCCAGGGCCACCTCCACGGGCAGGTCCAGCAGAATGGTAAGGTCCGGTACCAGCCCGCCGGTAGCCAGACGGTTGGCGGCCTCCAGGGAGGCCAGGTCGATGCCCCGGCCGAAGCCCTGGTAGGCCACCGTAGAATCCAGGTACCGGTCGCTGAGCACCGTGTAACCCCGCTCCAGGGCCGGACGGATCTCCCGGGTCACCAGCTGCGCACGGGCCGCAAGGTAGAGGAACATTTCCGCTACCGGTACCACCCCGTGGCTCCCGTCCAGCAGGATGGCCCGGATGTCTTCTCCCAACCTTGTGCCCCCCGGTTCCCGCACGCAGACCACCCGCCGGCCGGCGGCTTCCAGGGCCCGTGCCAGGCAGGCTACCTGCGTGGTCTTGCCGGCCCCGTCCGGCCCCTCGAAGCTGATGAACAGGCCCCTCATGAGGCCACGATCTCCACGCTGGTACACCGGGGGTCCGCCGCGCCGTGCAGGCTCAGGCCCCGGGCCACGGCCGCCTCCAGGTATTCCAGGACCTCCGGGGTGAACTCTTCCCCCGGCCCCACGGCCGGCACTCCAGGCGGATATACGGCCAGCAAATCGGCGCTCACCTCGCCGCGCGCCTCCCGTAACGGCACCGCACGTCGCGGACCCAGCCAGGCCGCGCGCGGCAGAAGACGCAGGGGCGGCACGGGGGGAAGGGACGGCATGCCCTCCTCCGTACGCCCCTCGCCCGTCTCCCGGGCCAGCCCTCTGAGGCCCCGTACCAGGGCCGCGCAGTCCTCGGGCCGGGTGGCCAGGCCCAGTACGGCCACCACGTTGTCCCGGTCCGCCATTTCCACCTGCACGTTGTACCGGGACCGCAACAGACCGGCCACCTCCCAGCCGCTCCTGCCCGACTCACGCACGTTGATCACCAGTCTGGTCCCGTCCAGACGGCACCCCGTGCCCTTGAGGTGGGCATCCCGCAGGACCGTGAACGGCCCCTCCTTCGCTATCTCTTCGGCCGTCTCCCGCGCCAGACCCAGTACCCGGGCCAGTAACTCCCGCCCGTGCAGCGCCAGCCTTTTCCGGGCCAGGTCCAGGGAAATCATCAGGAGGTAGGACGGGCTCGTAGTCTGCAGGAGGTCCAGGGCGCGGGCCGTCTTACGGCCCTTCAGGTACTTCCCGCGCAACAAAAGCCACGCACCCTGCGTGAGGGCCCCTCCCAGTTTGTGGGTGCTCTGCACGCTGGCTTCGGCCCCCGCGGCCATGGCGGGCCGCGGCAGCTCGGGGTGAAAGGCCAGGTGCACACCGTGGGCCTCGTCTACGAGTACCGCGCGGTCTCCGGCCGCGGCCACCAGACCCTCGACGTCGGCCGCCACGCCGTAATAATTGGGGTGGGTGAAGAGCACGGCCCGTACGCCGGGGTGGCGGGCCAGGGCCGTGTGGACCTGGTCCGGCGCGGGAGGCAAGGGAATGTTGAACTGCGGGTACCACCGCACGGGCAGGAAAACCGGCCGGGCACCGCTCAAAATCAACCCGGCCCAGACCGCGCGGTGCACGCTGCGCTCCAGTACTATTTCCTCTTCCGGGCCTGCGGCGGCCAGCAGCAGGGCCTGCAACCCTACGGTGCTTCCGCCGACCAGAAAGTAGGCCTCCGGCACTCCGAAGAGCCGGGCCGTCAACTCCTGGGCGCGGGCAATCGGCCCTGTGGGCCGGTGCAGGTCGTCGAGCCCGGGCACCTCGGTGACATCCAGGGCCAGGAAATCTTCGCCTGCAAGCTCTTCCGGCAGTGCCCGCCCCTGGTGGGCCGGTACGTGTAACCTCACCGGCCCACCGTGTACGTAATCCCGCACCGCTTCCCACAGGGGTACCCGGTCCTGCAACTTCCTTCACCTGTTATCAGATTTTATCACATCCGGCCCGGAGGCTCAAAAAATTTTTCCCGGCGTCGGTGACATGCAGTCGCCCCAGGCCCCGCCGGGCAGAAGGAACGCAGACCTGCTCCCCGAATAATGTATGCGAACGAATCCAAACCGGGGAGGTAAATGTAAGATCATGTTCGGCGCCCTGCCCCAGGAAGACAAAAGGCACTATTTCGCCATCAACGAAGAAAGCATAAAGTTCCTGCGCAAGAGATACAACAAGATCACCCGCTGGGTCATCGCGGACCTGGTCAAACGCAGCGCCTACCGGTACCCCGACAAACCGGCCCTCATTTACCGGGACCTTACCTACACCTACCGGCAGCTGGAAGAAGAATGTAACCGTTTTGCCAACGCCCTCCTAGATCTGGGCCTCAAGCGCTACGACCGGGTGGCCATACTGGCCCACAATACGGCCCACCACGTGATAACCTGGCTCGGCACGGCCAAGGCCGGCGGCATTTATCTCGCCATCAACTATCTCCTCAGGGGAAAGGACATCAGCTACTGTATTAACCACTCAGAAAGCAAGATTTTCATCGTGGAGGACGCCCTGTACCATCTGGTGGAGGACGTGCTCGACGAAATGCCGGGCGTGCAGACCCTGATCTGGTCCGACCAGGTGGCGGGCAAGCCGGCACCGGCAAGGTTCCTCGCGTTCGACGAGTGGTACCGGAAATACCCGGCCGACGAGCCGGACCTGGACCTCTATATCGAAGATCCGGTACAGATGACCTATACCAGTGGCACCGAAACCCTGCCCAAGGGCGTGATCCTGACCAACCAGTCCCTCCTGGCCGAATACATGGGCGCCATCGTGGACGGGGAATACACGCCCCAGGACGTCAACCTGAACGCCCTTCCCATCTACCACTGCGCCCAGCGGGACGTGTTCCTCACGCCCTGCTTCTGGGTCGGGGCCACGAACGTGCTGCTGCCCTTCGCCGAGCCCAAGGCGATCATGGAGGCCATCGAGAAATACCGGGCCACCATGTTCTTTGCCCCGCCCACGGTCTGGATCGGCCTGCTGCGCCACCCGGACTTCGAAAAGTACGACCTGAGTTCGGTACAAAAGGGCTACTACGGCGCCTCCATCATGCCCGTGGAGGTCCTCAAAGAATTGCAGAGGCGCCTGCCCACCTGCCGGCGCTTCTATAACTACTACGGCCAGACCGAACTCAGCCCCTACCACACCATCCTCAAACCGGAATACCAGATGACGAAACCCGGGTCCGCGGGGCAGGGCGGTTTGAACATGGAGACGCAGCTCCTCGACGACGAGGGCCGGTTCGTCCGCAAGCCCGGGGTGCCGGGGGAGATATGCGGCCGTGGCCCCCACGCCATGCTCATGTACTTTAAGGACCCTGAGAAAACAGAGGCCGCCTTTGCCCACGGGTGGTTCCACAGCGGCGACGTAGGGGTGCTGGACGAGGACAATTTCATCACGGTGGTGGACCGCAAGAAGGACATGGTAAAGACGGGCGGCGAGAACGTACCCACCAGGGAAGTGGAGGAAGTACTCTACCTGGACCCGCGGGTCTCCGAGGTGGCGGTGGTGGGCCTGCCCCACGAAAAGTGGGTGGAAGCCGTGACGGCCATCGTGGTCCCCAAAGCCGGCCAGGAAATAAAGGCCGAGGAACTGGAAGCTCTCGCCAGAAAACACCTCGCCCCCTTCAAGGTGCCCAAGGGGTTCATCTTCGTCGACGAGCTGCCCAAAACCCCCAGCGGGAAGATCCTGAAGAGGGATCTGCGCGAGTACTACAAGGAGTTTTACAAGGGTTAAAGCCCGAATGCCGAACCGTCCCCTACGGTTTGGACCGGAAAGTTCCCGGCCGCTCGTTGGCCGGGAACTTTCCTTTGTGCACCGTACCCCTCCGGTCTACCGCGCCTTTGCCTTGCGCACCACCACGATGGCGCAATCCGGGCAAACCATCTGGCAGGTACCGCAGGCGTTGCAACCGTTGGTTACCCGTACGGATGGCGTACCGTAGGCCCCCAGGTAGTCCGCCCAGGTCAGGGTCTTCTTGGGGCACTTGGCAATACACAGACCGCAGCCCTTGCACAGCTCCGGAAAAACCGTGTGCGTGCCCTTTTCCGTCTCGACCGTGATACCGTGGTATTCGGCCACGGAATTTTCCTCCTTTCCGGAACCCCTACCGGTAACGTTATAGTTTGCCCTTAACGAGCTCCACGCCCCGCTCCACGGCGCGGTGGTTCAGTTCGCGCAGGGCGGGGTCCTTCTCGAAGCGGTGGCCCAGCCGTCTTTCTATGGCCTCCTTGGCCTCCTCCACGGTGATCACCCCGGTCAGCCCTATGACGGCCCCCAGAATCATCACGTTGAAGACCCGCGGGTGCAGCTCCTTTTTCGAAACCTCGATGGCCGGGACCGCGACAAGGCGCGCCACCCCTTGCGGCAGGTGGTTGGTGCCGATGCTGCTGTCGTAGATAAAAGTGGTTTCCGGCCCCACGTAGGGACGGCTGCGCACCACCGCCCGGTCGCTCAGGGCGATGGCGAGGTCCGCGGTCTCGAATCTGGGGGGCCCGATGGGCTCGTCCCCCACCTGCACAAAGGCGAGCGAGACCCCACCGCGCTGCTCGATCCCGAAGTTGGGAATGTAGAGGGCCTCGCGCCCCTTTTCGTAGGCTGCCTCGGCGATGATCTCGGCCACGGCCTGTACACCCTGGCCGCCCTCCCCGGCCAGCAAGATCTTGACCGGCCTAGCCATCCTCCCGCTCCCCCTTTCCCCGCGCCAGCTCCGGTGGCACCTTAACCTCGCCCACCTTGAAGTACCTGGTCATTTCCTTCTCTATGAACTTCCAGGTGTCCTCGGCGTTGGTGCGCCAGTTCGTCGGGCAGGTCGACAGGGCCTCCACGAAGGAAAAGCCCCGACCCGCCATTTGATTCTGCAGGGCCCGCTTGATAAACTCCTTCAGCTGTCTGGGCCTGGCCACCGTACCTCGGGCCACGTAGGCCCCGTCCCGGGTGATACTGGCCACCATCTCCGGCCCCTGTATGGGGTAGCCGGTCAGCTCCGGGTCCCGGCCGAAGGGCGTGGTCTCGGTCTTCTGGCCCGGCAGGGTAGTGGGAGCCATCTGCCCGCCCGTCATGCCGTACTGGGTATTGTTGACCAGGATCACGGTGATGCGGTCGTTGCGCGTGGCCGCGTTGACCAGGTGCTGGGTGCCGATGGCGTAACCACCGCCGTCTCCCATGTAGGCCACCACGATCAGCTCGGGGTTGGCCCGCTTCATGCCCACCATCACGGGTGTGGTGCGGCCGTGGTGGGTCTGAACCGTGTCTACGTTGAAGAAATCCCAGGACAGCAGGGAACAGCCGATGTCACAGCCGAAAACCACCCGGTCCTGGATTTCCAGTTCGTCGATAGCCTCCCCCAGGGCCTTGAGCACGATGCCGTGTCCGCAGCCCGGACAGAACTTGTGGGGCTTGGTCTCGGGCCGCCAGCTCCTGGGCATGGCCGGTTGTATCTGCACGCCTTTCATCCTCCCTGAACCAGCGTCTTGATGCGGGTCGCGATTTCCCCCTGGCCCACGAGTACCCCGGGCTTGTAGAGCCCGTGCACTTCGGCAGGAAGGCCGCTGAGGGCCTCCTTCACCAGGCGCGCCAGCTGGCCGTAGGCCGACTCCACTACCAGCAGCCGCACCCCGGTGGCCGCCACGCGGCGCAGCGCGTCAGCGGGGAAGGGCCTCAGGGTGATGGGCCGGAAGTAACCCACCGGCACGCCCTGCTGCCGCAGTTCACGCACCACGCCCTTCACGGCCCGGAAGACCACGCCGTGGGCCACCGCGACCACTCTGGCCCCGTCCACCCCGAAGGCCTCGTGCTCCACGATCTCCGGAGCCACCTTCTCGTATTCCCGCACCAGTTCCATGACCGCTTCGTAGAGTTCCTCTTCGATGCTGTAGGCGTTGCGCAGGTGGGCCGGAGGACGGTCCACGCCGGGCGTGCCGGGACGGCCCACGTAGGGCTCGGCCGGAACGAGCTCCACGCCCCGGACCTCGGGATCGTACATCACCACCGGTTCCCGCATCTTGCCCTGATAGCCGTCGCCCAGGAGGAAGGTGGGAAACCGGTAGCGCCAGGCGGTGTTGAAGGCCTTGATGGTATAGTCGTAGAGGTCCTGGTGGGAGGAGGTCGAGTACACCACACGCAAGCCCTCGCCGTTGCCGCCCAAGGAGGTGAGGGTGACCTCCTGCTGGGAGTAGACCACCTGGCCCGTGGAGGGCCCGCCCCGCTGCTGGATCACCACCACCGCGGGCAGGCGCATCATCTCGGCCATGGAGAGGGGCTCCTGCATTAAAGTGTTGCCCGGCCCCGCCGTGGCCGTGAAGCTCTTCCTGCCGGCCAGCACCCCGCCCAGCATGGTGAAGCCCGCTGAAAGCTCGTCCTCGGTCTGCAAAAAGATCAGGCCGAACTTGGGCGCCAGCCGTGTCCAGTAGTGCATGATCTCGTTCTGTGGAGTAATGGGATAGCCGTACATACACTCGGCCCCGGCGGCGGCCGCCGCCCAGGCCACCACCTCGTTGCCCGTCATGAAAACCTTCTTTTCACCCTCCACGGGTTTGGGTTTTGTGGGCACCAGTAGACTCCCCCTTCTTCCATGTAGAATGATACTTTACCCTACCAGAAGGCCCGCGGCATGAACCTTTCCAGGGCCCGGACCGGGTTGCCCATGACGTCCCGCTCACCGAGAAGGGGCGCCAGTTCCTTTACCACGGACGTGGCCACCACCGGTAGGCCCAAAAGCCGCGCGGCCGCCGTCACCAGGCGCGCCCCCTCCTGTACCAGTTCCACCGTGGTCTCCTCCCCCAGGTGGGTGTTATTGATCAGTCCGTCCACGCGGCCCAGCTCCCGTACGTGGGCCACCACGTCCTCCACCGTGGCCGTCATGGGGCGCGCGACGTTGATTACCGCCAGCACCTGCAGGTCCGGGTGGCGATCCGCACCCTCCACAAGGTTGAGGGTCTGCGCGCCGTAGGCCCCGTAACCCACATCGAGGATCACGTCCCCTTCCCGGCGCAGGGCCCACTTGGCCTCCGCCGGCAAGGGTACCCCCGTCTCCCCGAGGCCAAGGGTGTGCCGCTCCCGGGCCACCACCTGCAGCCCGCGGGCCTCGAGCTCCCGCTTGATGGGCCGCAAGGTGAAGAAGGGCTCCACGACGTCCAGGTCCACCAGCGTCACCCGCCGGCCCGCACGCACCAGATCCAGGGCGCGGTTTACGGCATTTTCGCTCTTGCCGCTGGCATATTCCCCCACGTAGGCCTCTACGGTCCGCGCGCCTATGACGTCACACCCCGTTAAGTCGACGAAATCCCTCTTATTATACTAGACTATTGCGACTTTTTGAAGTCCAAGTATGCCAAATCCCCAAGTATACCTTATACACATGCCCTCTTTATCCCTCGTTCGTAATAAAAAACCGGCCAGCGGCGAATAAACAACCACCAGGCCGGTCCTTACCACCTAACCACCCCGGAGGGAAACCCCCGAGACCGGCGATAACGCGGCCCACCGGCCCTTCCGGCGGCCCCCGGAGGGTGCCGTCCAAGCCGGCGCGTCTACCCACATTATAATACCCCCGTCGACGCAGGTAAAGAAAGGATTCAGAGAATTTGCCCCAGCAATAACAGCATGACCACCCCCGGCACGTTCAGCACCCCGGCCGCCAGCACCGTGACGGGATTCACGGCCACGTGCCATCCCAGCGGCGCGCCCAGGAGGTTGGCCGTGACCAACAACCCCAGACCAACCGCGGCCACGACGAGCAATTTGAGCAACCAGCGCAGGGGCCGCAAAACCAGACCTGCGGCCAGGTAGAGCCCCACCAACCCCAAAACCACCAGGACCCACGTCTTGCCTTCCACGGGACCACCTCCCCCGTGTCCCATGTATACGGGCCAGGATGGTCCCTTATGAACGGCGGCCGGCAGGCCGGCGACCGCCGGCTTCAGACCTCCTGCCGGCCCTCCAGGGCGCGGGAGAGGGTCAGCCCGTCGGCGTACTCCAGGTCCGCCCCCACCGGCAGGCCGTGGGCCAGCCGGGTCACCTTCAGGCCCAGGGGCTTGATGAGGCGGGCGAGATAAAGGGCCGTGGCATCCCCCTCCACGTCGGCGCCGGTGGCCAGAATCACCTCGCGCACCTCCCCCTTCTCCAGCCGTGCCAGTAAGGCCCGCACGGTCAGGTCCTCCGGCCCGCGGCCTTCCAGGGGCGAAATGGTGCCGTGGAGCACGTGGTAGAGACCCCGAAAGCTGCCGGCCTTCTCGAGAGCCGCCACGTCCCGGGGCTCCTCCACCACGCACAAGATGGTGTGATCGCGCTGGGGGTCGCGGCACAGGGAACAAGGATCCGTGTCGGTGAAATTGCAGCACCGGCTGCAGTAACGGATGGCCTCCCTGGTCTCGAGCAACACCCGGGCCAGGTTCTGCACCACCGCGGGATCGGCCTTGAGCAGGTAAAAGGCCAGGCGCTGCGCCGTCTTGGGCCCGATGCCCGGAAGCTTACCCAGTTCTTCGGCCAGGCGCGCCACCGGCCCCGCGAATCCGAGCATTTCCCCTCACCCCGGTCAGAACCCGGGCAGGGGCAGGCCGCCGGCCAGCTTCTTCATCTCCGAGGCCACCATTTCCTGACTCTTGCGCAGGGCCTCATTGGCCGCGGCAAGGATCAGGTCCTGCAGCATTTCCACGTCACCCATCTCCAGAACCTCGGGCTGGATCTCCACCGCCACCAGCATCTGCTGCCCGTTTGCCACCACCCGCACCGCGCCGCCCCCGGCGGTGGCCTCCACCGTACGCCGGACCAGTTCCTCCTGAAGTTTCGCCATCTCGGCCTGAACCTTCTGCACCTGCTTGAGCATTTTACCGGGGTAACCCTTCATCGTGCTCCGCCCCCTCTTCCCCTTCTACCTCCACGAGTTCTTCGCCGAACAGTCGTACCGCCTCCTCCACCACCGGGTGCGCGGCCTGCCGGACCTCCGCAGGGGAAGCCTCCCGGGCATGCTCGCCTTCGAGGGTGCAGACCACCTCCCACGCTCCGCCCAGTACCTTGCCCAGGGCCGCGCTCACCACGGCCTTATTTTCCTCCACGTTGTCCCGGTGAAAAAGGTAGCCCGCACGGAACTGCAGGACCAGCCGGCCGTCCGACACGGCCACGGGGCGAGCCTCTCTGAGGCAGGCATAAACCGAAATGCGCGTCCGCCGGATCTGCTCCAGGACCTTTTTCCACGCCGCCTGCACCCGGGCCAGATCCCGCGCCCCGGACGCCGCCTCCCGTACGCCCTCGGCAGGCGCCTGCAGGCGCCGCTCCAGGGCCGCCACCCTGCGCTCCAGTTCGTCGAGCCGCGAGTCCTCCAGCACGGCTCTGGCCACCGTCAGCTCCAGTAAAATATAGGGGTCCTCGTAGGTGCGCATCTCGCGCCCGGCCGCGGCAAACAACTCCGCCATCCTCACCAGCCGCGCCTGCTCGGCCCGCTCGCCCCCGCCGACCAGCGAAGTGAACAGGCGTTCCCGCAAAAGGTCCGTGATCTGCCTGGCGAGCAGGCGCGGGTCGTAGCCGCAGGCCGCCATCCGCCCCACCAGTTCCAGGGCCCGCGCCCCGTCCCCGGCGGCCAGCCCGGCCACGAGTTCTTCCAGTAGCGTGCGCGGCGCAGCGCCCAGAAATTCCCGTACGGCCTCGGCCGTGACCACCCCTCCCTCGCACCAGGTGGCCACCTGGTCGAGCAGGCCCAGCCCGTCGCGCATGCTCCCCTCGGCCGCGGCGGCCATCAGTTGGAGGGCCTCCTCCTCCACCGCCAGGCCCTGGCTGGTGGCTACCTCCCCCAGGCGCGCCGCCACATCGCCCGGCGCCAGGCGGTGGAAATCGAAACGCTGGCAGCGCGAAACGATGGTCGGCGGTACCTTGTGGGGTTCGGTGGTGGCCAGTATGAAAACCACGTGCGGGGGAGGTTCTTCGAGGGTTTTCAGGAGGGCGTTGAAGGCCTCGGTAGTCAGCATGTGCACTTCGTCCACGATGTAGACCCGGTAAGACCCCGCCACGGGAGCGTACTTGATCCGTTCCCTGAGCTCACGGATCTCGTCGATGCCCCGGTGGGAAGCGGCGTCGATTTCCAGCACGTCGGGGGCATTCCCCGCCGCAATCCCCCGGCAACTGGCACACTCGTTGCACGGGTCGGGCGTCGGTCCCCGGGCACAGTTGAGGGCCTTGGCCAGCACGCGGGCCGTACTGGTCTTGCCGGTACCCCGCGGCCCGCAGAAAAGGTAGGCGTGGGTCAGGCGACCGGCCGCCAGGGCATTCCGGAGCGTGCGCGTGACGTGCTCCTGGCCGCAGATCTCGGTGAAGGTTTGCGGGCGCCAGCGCCGGTAAAGGGCCGTATAAGGCTCCATCGAGAACCACCCCAACAAAAAAGACCCCGGCAGCCGGGGCCTGGCAACGGCGAAAATAATAAACGGCCGTGCACCCGCCTTCGAATTATGGCCTCCAAGCGGTATCCCCGCCGGCTCAACTCCGGCCGGGCCACCCTGCGGCACCCGGAGACATTCCCTTAGTGCTGCTTCCGTCAGGACCTGACACGGTTCGGGACGCTCCGCCGCGCAGGACCCGGCCCTCCTCGTGACCGCCGGGAACCGGACCTCACAGGCCCAACCCTCGGGCAGGAGTTCGACCCTGCTACAGCGGGTTGCAGGTACAGGGCACCGCTACCT
>DYER01000104.1 GCA_020725605.1 Ammonifex sp.
CCCGGCAACATCCGCGAGCTCCAGAACGTCATCGAACGGGCCATGATCATCTGCCAGGGGGAAGAGATCCTGCCCGAGCACCTGCCGCCGGAGATCCAGGCCGCGCCCCGGCCGGCGGGCGGCCTCGTCCTCGAGTTCCCGGACGAGGGCATCAACCTGGAACAGCTGGAGAAGGAACTGATCATTAAGGCCCTGGAAAAGACCGGCGGCAACCAGACCCGCGCGGCCCAGCTCCTGGGCATCACCCGCTCCACCCTCATCTACCGCATGCAGAAGCACGGCATTGCCTGACCGCGCGGCCCCGGGAAGCGGCTGGCGACGCCCCGTTCCGACCCGGGCCCGGGGCCGGTTCGGAGGCGAAGCCCTACAACAACGGGGCGAGGTGGCGTACCGTGGAAAATCAGACTGTCAAGGCCCTCAAGGACGTGGTGGACCGCTTCCCCCGCGTCAGGATGGCCTTCCTGTTCGGCTCCCGCGCCCGGCGGAAAGCGCGGCTGGATTCCGACGCGGACGTCGCGGTGTACTGGGACGGCGCTCCCGGCCGGCGGGAAGAGGAGGCCCTGTGGGCGGCCCTGGAAAAGGCTGCGGGCACCGACGTGGACCTGATTCGCCTCAACGACTGCCCGCCGACCCTGGCAGCCGAGGCCCTGCGGGGTATACCCCTCCTGATCCGGGACGAGCGCTTCTACCTGGAGTACATGCTGGAGACCACCCGCGAAGCCGAGGACTTCCGGGAGTTCGTCTTCGACCTGTGGCGCTGGCGGAAGCGCGTAAAGGGCGGTGGGCGTCCGTGACACCCCCGCTCACCGCGCAGCAAAAAGAGAGCATCATACGCCGGCTGGCCTTCATGCAGGTCGAGCTTGCCGATCTCAAAGCCTACGAGAATCTGACCTATGAAGTGTACCGAACGGACAGGCACAAGAGACGTGACGCAGAGCGGCTCGTGGAAAACCTGGCCAACGCCGCCATCGATATAGCCAAGATAGTCCTGGCCGGCGAGGGGCTGGAAATCCCCACCACCTACCGGGAGCTTTTTGCCCAACTGGCGCGATACGGCCTCATTTCTCCCGCCATGGCCGACTGGCTGGGAGAATTCAGCCGTCTGAGAAACGTGCTGGCCCACCAGTACCTGGACATCAAGTGGGAACGCCTGAAACGGGCCATCGACGAGGGGCCCGCGGTGCTCCAGGAATTCATGGCACTCGTGGAGCGGCTGCCGGGCATGGTTGCCGAATGAAGAACGGACCGGCGCCACCGCAGGTACACACCCCTCAAGGGGCGCCCACCGTGGCCCCGACTTTTCCGGGCCGGGGCCCCCACCGAACCGTTTGGCGTCCCGCGACGGTGGCGCGGCTGCCACAACCATGGCGTGGAAAGCGGTGGGGCGGTGACGGGGGGATTGGTTCACGGTGATGCGGCCTTTTTCTCGGACCGCGGCCCGCCGTTGGCGCCGAGCACCCGGGCCATTTCCAGGAAGAGGTCCCCGCTGCGGATCAGGCCCACCACCTCGCCCCTTTCCAGTACGGGCAGGGTCTCCAGGCGGTGCTTGATCATGGCGTAGGCCGCCTTGACCAGGGGGTCCCCGGCCTCCACGCCGATCAGCCCGGCCGGGTACATCACGTCGCCCACCCTGCGGTTCGCCACCTCCCGGCAGCGGCGCACGAAAAGCCCTTCCCAGAAGACCGGCACGGCCCACTCCCGCACGAACCGCCACTGGGGGGAGTAGAACTCCTCCCGCAGGAAGTCCGGCTGCACCGCGGCCAGCAGGGCCCGGAAGTTCAGCAGACCGGTAATTTTGCCCCGCCCGTCGGTCACCAGCACCGTACGCCGTCCCAGGCACGGCTCGCCGGCAGGGCAGTACGAAGCCCTCAGGACCTCCGCCGCCTCCCTCAGGCTGGAAGTTTCCGGCACCCGCGCGTACTCCGCGCAGGGCCGCATCAGATCCCGCACCCGTTTCTCCCCGTTCACGGGGCATCCCTCCCGCTATCGCAATGGGCCCGGCGCGACTTAAGGGCTGAGCACCCGCACGATGCGCCGCACGAGGGCCGCGGCCAGGGCCGCCGCCAGCACCGCCACGGCCGAGCCCCCCGCCACAGAAGCCCTCCAGACCCCGTCCCAGTTTAGGTTTCCCAACAGACCCGTGCGCTCCACGGCGAAGCCGGCCGCAGCCTCCGCCACCGGCACGCCGTCCCGCACCGCGTAAGCCCGCACCTCGATCCGCCCCGCCGGCACGTCGGGCGGCAGCACCAGGCGGCCGTAGAAGGCCGGGCCGTGGCGGACTACGGACCCCTCCCGCACCCCGTAGAGACCGCGTTTTTCGTAAATTCTGAACAAGTTGCGCGCGAAAATTTCGGCCTCCCGCGGTTCCACTCGGCTCTCGGGGCCCTCACCCCCCCATGCCGAAGCTGCGGTTTGCAGTGTACGGTAGTCCGGCGCGATGCCGGTTTCCCACAGCAAGGCGGGCGGCAGGTCTTCCAGCGGTGCGGAACTGAGGATCTGGTAAAACCCCGGCAAGCCGACCACAACAACGGCCTCGACCGTCAGTGGTCCCGCCCCGCCACCGCTGTGGCGGTCCACAGGTACCCTTTTTTCCGGTCCCCGCGCCACCAGGTAAATCTGCGTATCCTCGGGCGCCAGCCCGAAAAGGCCCACCTGACCTCCGGCGAAGTGGGGACCGGCCCGGACCCGCTCTTCCCCCAGAACGAGCAGCATGCCCGTATCCGCCCGGGCCGGCCCTGCGGCGCCGATACACAACAACATTACCAGGGCCACCACCGGTAAGGCCACGCCCTTGCGCCGGCACAGCCCCATCTGACCGTAACGCATTTGACCCTCCCTCCTACGGCCGCCCCACCACGAACAGCAGGCCGGCCACCGCCAGGGGAACCGTGCCCGATAGCCACCGGTACGCGGCCGGGGCGAGAACCCCGGCCAGCCGGGTTGCGAGACGCCCCCCCAACCAGGCACCCCCCGCCAGCAAGAGGATCAGGGTCGGACTGACCGCCCCGTTCACGGCGGCCTGCCAGAGCACCACGTGCCCGGCGGTGATGGCCCCGGCGGTAAGGGCGGTGCCGGCGGCAATCATGACCGGCAGGTTTGCGGCCGCCGCGAGAAACGCCAGGGCGAGCCAGCCGCCACCGCCGCCGAGCACGGCGGCCCACAGGCCGCACAGGAACCCCACGATGATCATAACTGCGGGAGAAAGGGACGCGCCGGCTCGGCCTGCCCGCTCCCTTCCGAACCACGGGCGGGCGAAAAACACCGCCGCGGCCACCAGGACCGGGAAATAGGCCCCCCGCAGCAGGCCGTCGTAGGTTCCGGCCTCCCTCAAGCAGTGGACCAGCAACACGCCCACCATCCCGCCGGGGATACTGCCCGCCAGGAGGGGAACCACCACTCGATGGTCAAGGGTCCCCAGACGGCGGTGCCTCAGAATCCCCGGCCAGGTCACCAGGGCTACCTGCCCCGCGCCGGCGGCCGTGGCCACCACCGGGGGGATGCCGCACAGCAGGAGCAGCGGCGTCGTCAGGAAACCACCGCCTACGCCCGCCGCACCCGCCACCAGACCCACAAGGCCGCCCAGACCAAGGTAAAGTGCCCCCTGACCGACAAGCCACTCCACGGCCCTCTCCCCCTCTGGCTCCGGCCGCCGGTCAAGACATGCATTTTCCGTTCCAGGTCCCGGGCGCCCCGAGTCCCGACCCCCTCGGCCCGTCCGGAAAGGTGACCTGTGGCATATCAGCCACGCGGTGTGGGAAAACAAACAAAAAAGCGACCTGCCGTAAGCAGGTCGGAAAAAAGGGGCCGTGGATGCGGCCAACCCGGGAGGGCCCTGGCTGACTTTAACTCGCAGCTCCCATCACCCCGGCGTACCTGGGGGGTACCTCCCGCGTCATGACGCAGCAGACCTCCTCGAAGAGGGCCGCGGCCGTGACCACGCCGAGCAACTGCTGCCCGCGCATGACCGGAAGGACATGGTGACCCTTCGTCACGATGAGGTACAGGGCCTTGAGCAGCGGGTCGGTCGGTTCAAGGGCCACGATCTCCTCCACGATCTCCCCCACCGGGCGCTCGGCCTCGGCGCGGCACCGCAGCACGAACAGATCCTCCCAGAAGACCGGCTCGATCCACTCTGCCAGGAAGTTCATGCTCCGGCTGTAGAAGTCCGACCTCCAGAACCTCGGCTGAAAGGCGCGCAGGATGCTGTAGGGCGTCAGCAGGCCCCTCATGCGGCCCTCTCCGTCCATCACCAGGATCACCGGCGTATTGCGGGCCTTGAAGGCCGTCACCGCGTCCCTCAACGTGTCATCTTTGTCGAGTACGGGACAATCCTCCACGGGCATCATGACGTCCGCCACGTGCTTTTCGCAGTACATCATGCTTTGGCACGCTCCTTTCTTAAGGCCCGTATCGCCGGGACGGCCTGCCACCCGCGGCCTCTCCCTCCGTTGTGATCGTGTTCACATAGCTGGAAACATCAGTTCCCACCAGCACCGGGAAGGCGGTATCCGGGCCTCACGATCTACCACCACCCGCCTCCCGGCCGGGCGTCGTTTCGCCACCCGGTACCCCGGCGTCCGGCCGCCAGCTCTTCACCTTGGCCAGTATGGATCTGGCCGCCGGATCCCGGCACTCCTCGAGCAGCCACCAGGTCCACTTGCAGCGCAGCTCCCAGGTGGCCTTTTCCACCTCCACCCGCCGGAGCTTGCGCTCCAGCCGGGCGTTACGAAGCCTCAGCTCCTGCAGCGCGCGCTGCAGTCCCTCCATAGCGCTTTCCCCCTCTCTCCACCCCGGGCAAGCCGGGGGTGGCACCGGGTGCGGCCCACCCCCGGCCCCGGGATGAGGTTTTTAGCGCCCGGCAGATTCGCCGGCCGTCTC
The DNA here is from genome assembly GCA_020725605.1 of Ammonifex sp. Classification (GTDB taxonomy): domain Bacteria; phylum Bacillota; class Desulfotomaculia; order Desulfotomaculales; family DYER01; genus DYER01. The sequence goes on from DYER01000104.1 coordinate 4,879, forward strand.
GGGCACCATCGCGGCCCGGGCCGCGGCGAGTACCCGCCGGCGCGCGAGATAGCCGCTAATGAAGAGCGCCAGCACGATGGCGGTCAGCGCGGTGGCCGAGCCCAGCATGAGCACGCCGGCCGCCAGCGACAGGTTGTACTGCTTGAGGATGACGCCCACGGCGGCCAGCAGCACCGTCACGGCAAACAGCAACCGGATGCGCATGCCCTGCACGAAGGCCGTGGCCAGGGCGCCCAGCTGCGCGCCCACCGCGGCCCCGAGGAGCATCACGCACGCCGCCATCAGCTCCACCCGCCCGGCCGTGGCGTAGGTGTAGGCCCCCCAGGAGTTAGAAATGACTATCGCGAACAGGTCCGTGCCCACCGCCACCACGGTCGGGAAGCCCAGCAGGTAGACCATCATGGGCACCCGTACGAAGCCGCCGCCCACGCCCAGGAAGCCGCTCACCCAGCCGGTGAACACCCCGAGGGCCACCAGTACCCAGAAGGACATCCTGATACCCGTCAGAGGCGAGGGAATCATGGGCCACAGCCGCAACCTCTGGAAGAAGACGGCCAGCCGGCTGGTCTCTTCCCGGTGGCAGGCCGCGTCCTGCCGGTCCCTATTGCGGCTCCAGCGCAGGTACTCCCAGACCATGTAGCTGCCGATGCTCACCAGAAGCAGGATGTACACCAGACGGACGACGGGTCCCACCTGCCCGATGCGCTCCAGATACATGATCAGTTGCTTGCCCAGGGACACCCCGATCATGCCGGTCAAACCTATGACGATGCCGTAGATCCAGCATACGTGCCGCAAGACCGCGTGTTTGAAGGTCGATACGATGGACTTCCCGAAAATGTGGGCGATGTCGGTACCGACCGCGTAGGCCATGGGAAAACCGAAGATGTTCAGGGCCGGGGTCACCATGAAGGCGCCTCCGATACCGAAAAAGCCGCCCAGCACGCCCACCGTAAAGCCGAGGAGTAAAAGGGCCCACGCCGAAGTGTAGGTGTCGGCAATCGGCAGGTGTAACATGTTCGGTTACCTCCCTTGCTGGGTAGGTTATATTTCAGTTCAGTGCTTCAGGATCTCGCCCTTGAACCCGAGACTCCGCAGCACCATTTCCGTGAGCGTGGCGATGGCCGTGCCCATCACGGCCATGACCACGATCGTGAGCAACCCGTAGTGGACCTTGCTGCTCTGGAAAACCTGTACCATGTAGTCGTTGAAAGCCTGCAGCATCGTCGACCCTCCTTTGAGCAACCGTCAGCTCTGCAGTGCCCACCCTTCCGGAGTAGCGCCGTTGCTCGGTCGCTCCCACCCCCGTAAAACTAAAGGCCGGTGCCCGCTCCTCACTTCCGGACACCGGCCTATGGTTGTTCCATTCGGC
>DYER01000009.1 GCA_020725605.1 Ammonifex sp.
AGGGGCGTGGTACCGGGATCGGTGACGATGTAGGCGGCGAAGTAGAGCACCTTCTCCAGGGCGCGGGGGGAGATGTCCAGGAGCAGCCCCATGCGACTGGGGATACCCTTGAAGTACCAGATGTGCGAAACCGGCGCGGCCAGCTCGATGTGCCCCATGCGCTCACGCCGCACCTTCGCCCTGGTCACTTCCACGCCGCAGCGGTCACAGATGACGCCCTTGTACCTCACCCGCTTGTACTTACCGCAATGGCACTCCCAGTCACGGGTGGGGCCGAAGATGCGCTCACAGAACAACCCGTCACGCTCGGGCTTGAGCGTGCGGTAGTTGATGGTTTCGGGTTTCTTCACCTCGCCCCGGGACCAGGCCCGGATCTGGTCCGGAGAAGCCAGCCCGATGCGGATGGAGTCGAAGAAGTTCACGTCCAGCAACGTGCTCGCTCCCTTCGCCACTCACTCTTCGTCCCGTTCGTCGCCCTGCATCTCTTCCTCAGCCTCCTGGAGTTGCTCCAGGCTCTCATCGTAGCCCCCCTCCCCGCCCGAAGCAGCCAGGCCACGGGCGGAGGCCAGGGTTGCGGGCAGTTCTCCGTAGGTGTCCTCTTCTTCCAGCGATTCCGCCTCCTGCAACTCCTCGTCGGCCTCGGCGTACACGGTCTCCTCCGCCAGCTCACCGGCACCCGCCGCGGGGGCAGCTATGGCACGCTCCAGGCGGCGGGCACTGGGGCGGGCTTCCATCTCGTCTTCCACTTCCTTGAGTTCGATCTCGCGGCCGTCCTCGTCCAGGACCCGCACGTCCAGGGCCAGGCTCTGCAACTCCTTGATGAGCACCTTGAAGGACTCGGGTACCCCCGGCTCCGGCACGTTCTCACCCTTGACGATGGACTCGTACGTGCGCACCCGCCCCACGACGTCGTCCGACTTGACGGTGAGCAACTCCTGGAGGGTATAGGCGGCGCCGTAAGCTTCCAGCGCCCACACCTCCATCTCACCGAAGCGCTGGCCCCCGAACTGGGCCTTACCTCCCAGGGGCTGCTGGGTCACCAGGGAGTACGGGCCGGTGGAACGGGCATGGATCTTGTCGTCGACCAGGTGGGCCAGCTTCATCATGTAGAGGTAACCGACGCACACCTCCTGGCCGAAGGGCTGTCCCGTGCGCCCGTCCCGCAGCATGACCTTACCCGAGCGGGGAAGGCCGGCCTGTTCCAGCAGGACGAGAATTTCCTCCTCGCGCGCCCCGTCGAACACCGGGGAGGCCACGTAAATGCCCAGGGCCCGGGCCGCCCAGCCCAGGTGGGTCTCCATGATCTGCCCCAGGTTCATGCGCGAGGGGACTCCCAGGGGATTCAGCACGATCTGCACCGGGGTGCCGTCCGGCAGGAAAGGCATGTCCTCGCGGGGCAAGATGCGCGCGATGACGCCCTTGTTGCCGTGCCGCCCCGCCATCTTGTCGCCCACCGAGATCTTCCGCTTCTGGGCCACGTAGACCCGCACCAGCTGGTTCACCCCGGGCGGCAGTTCGTCGCCGCGCTCCCGGGAGAACACCTTGACGTCCACCACCACCCCGGACTCGCCGTGGGGGACGCGCAGGGAGGTATCGCGCACTTCCCTGGCCTTCTCGCCGAATATGGCCCGGAGCAGCCGCTCTTCGGCGGTGAGCTCGGTCTCCCCCTTGGGGGTCACCTTACCCACCAGGATGTCCCCCGGCCGTACCTCGGCGCCTATGCGGATGATCCCGCGCTCGTCCAGATCCTTGAGCACGTCTTCGCCCACGTTGGGGATTTCCCGGGTGATCTCTTCCGGCCCCAGCTTGGTGTCGCGGGCGTCGCACTCGTACTCCTCGATGTGGATGGACGTGTAAACGTCATCCTGTACCAGGTCCTCCGAGATCAGGATGGCGTCCTCGTAGTTGTAGCCCTCCCAGGGCATGAACGCCACCAGCACGTTACGGCCCAGGGCCAGCTCGCCCATGTCGGTGGAAGGACCGTCCGCCAGGACGTCGCCCCTGGACACCCGCTGCCCCTTGCGCACCACCGGGCGCTGGTTCATACAGGTGCCCTGGTTGGAACGGGCGAACTTCATGAGCCGGTGAGTAACGGTACGCCCCGAATCGTAACGCACCTTGATCTCGGTGGCCGTCACCGACTCCACCAACCCGTCCTCGGGAGCCAGCAGCACCACGCCCGAGTCGCGGGCCGCCCGGAACTCCAGTCCGGTACCCACCAGGGGTGCCTCTGCGCGCAGGAGGGGTACCGCCTGTCGCTGCATGTTCGACCCCATGAGGGCGCGGTTGGCGTCGTCGTGCTCCAGGAAGGGGATTAGGGCGGTGGCCACGGAGACGATTTGCTTGGGGGACACGTCCATGTAATCCACTTCCGTGGGCGGCACGTACACCACGTCGCCGCGGTAGCGCGCCACCACCCGGGGTCCGATGAGATTGCCCTGCTCGTCCACAGCCGCGTTGGCCTGGGCGATGACGCACTCGTCCTCCTCGTCGGCGCTCAGGTACACCACCTCATCGGTGACTCGCCCCCGATCCTTGTCGACCTTCCGGTAAGGGGCCTCGATGAAACCGAAGGGGTTAACGCGGGCGTAGGTGGCCAGCGAGCTGATGAGGCCGATGTTGGGACCTTCCGGGGTCTCGATGGGACACATGCGACCATAGTGGGAGTGGTGGACGTCCCGCACCTCGAATCCCGCTCGCTCGCGGGAGAGCCCGCCAGGGCCCAGTGCGGAGAGCCGGCGCTTGTGGGTCAGTTCCGCCAGAGGGTTGGTCTGGTCCATGAACTGGGAAAGCTGGCTGGAACCGAAAAACTCCTTGATGGCCGCCACCACGGGACGTATGTTGATTAAAACCTGGGGTGTGATGACGTCTACGTCCTGGATGGTCATGCGCTCGCGCACCACGCGCTCCATACGCGCCAGACCGATGCGGAATTGATTCTGCAAAAGCTCTCCTACCGAGCGCAGGCGCCGGTTCCCCAGGTGGTCAATGTCGTCAATGCGACCCTCGCCCCGAATGAGCTTTATCATGTAGCCCACCGTGGCCAGCACGTCCTCCCGAGTGAGGACGCGGATAAACTCCCGGCGCACGGGTACCTCGGCCTTGAGGTAGGGGTCCCATTCCCGGGGACCCTGGTCGCCGTCGGGATAGTGGTACAGGACCCCGTGTTTTAGCCGCTTGAAGAGCTTATACCGCCCCACGTTGCCCAGGTCGTAGCGCTTGGGGTCGAAGAACAGGGACTCCACCAGGGCCCGCGCGCTCTCGGTCGTGGGCGGCTCGCCCGGACGCAGGCGCTTGTATATCTCCACCAGGGCCTCGTCCGTGGAATCCGTGTTGTCCCGGGCCAGGGTTTCCTGGATGATGCGGTCGTGGTTGAAGAGCTCCAGGATCAGGCCGTTGGACCCGTAGCCGAAGGCCTTCAGGAGTACGGTGGCCGGCACCTTGCGGGTGCGGTCCACTCGCACGTAGATGATGTCGTTGACGTCGGTCTCAAATTCCAGCCACGCCCCGCGGTTAGGAATGATGGTGGCCAGGTACATCCTCTTACCCGTGGGGTCCGTGGGGTCCACCTGTTCGCTAAAGTAAACGCCCGGAGAGCGGACGAGCTGGCTGACGATTACCCGCTCTGCGCCGTTGATGATGAAGGTCCCCTTTTCGGTCATGAGGGGGAAGTCGCCCATGAAGACCTCCTGCTCTTTGACTTCCCCGGTTTCCTTGTTGATAAGGCGTACCCTTACGCGCAGCGGTGCCGCGTAGGTGACGTCGCGGTCCTTACATTCGGTAACGGAATACTTGGGCTCTCCCAGGGTGTAGTCCAGAAACTCGAGGACCAGGTTACCGGTGAAATCCTGAATGGGCGAAACGTCCTGAAAGACCTCCCGCAAACCCTCCCGCAGGAACCACTCGTAGGACCTTTTCTGCACCTCAATAAGGTAGGGTAGGGGCAAAACCTCCGGTAATCTCCCGTAATTCCACCGTGTCCGATTCCCCACCTTGAGCGGAACGGGCATCCAGCAACCCCCTTAAAAGCATTCAAAAGGCAAGGTCGTTTCCTGCCGATACCGTCGCCTCACGGGCCTCTCCATCCGAACCCGCCCAAACCCCCACGGAAGGAACGGTTACCGTCCCAGGGTTCGTACGACGACGATACCTCGTTACCTCGCCTTTCCCTCTCAATCCGTTGACTTTAACGCAGAGTGACAGACATATATATTAGCACACTTATGCCCGGATGTCAATACTATCCGCGGCTGCGGGAGGCGACCCCAAAAAAGAACCCCGGAAACCCGGGGTCACTTGATTTCCACCGTTGCGCCCGCTTCGGCCAGTTTGGCCTTAATGGCCTCGGCCTCCTGCTTGCTCACCTTCTCCTTCACCGGCCGCGGTGCGTTGTCCACCAGCTCCTTGGCCTCCTTGAGGCCCAGACCGGTGATTTCGCGCACCACTTTGATGACGTTGATCTTCTTGTCCCCCACCGCCGCGAGGATCACGTCGAATTCGGTCTGCTCCTCTTCCGGTGCCGCCGCCGGCGCAGCCGCCGCGGCCGCGGGAGCCGCGGCCACCGCTACCGGTGCCGCCGCACTGACCCCGAACTCCTGTTCCAGGGCCCTGACCAGTTCGGAAAGCTCCAGTACCGTCAGCCCCTTGACGGCTTCCACTATTTCGCTCACTTTGGACATTGCGGTTACAACCCCCTTTGGCTAGTGTTGATCTAGGCCTCTCCCGCCCGTAACTTGCGGATCCCTTCCAGGGCGTATACCAGGCCGCGCAAGATACCACTCAACGCACCCACCAGTCCGTAAAGGGGCGCCTGCACACCACCCACCACCTGGGCCAGCAGGACCGCCCGCGGCGGCAGACTGGCCAGAGCCTTCACCTGCTCCGGCGGGACAACGCGGCCCTCGAGGATACCGCCCTTGACCTCCAATTGCTTGAATTCCCGGGCGAAGTCCGCCACCACCTTGGCCGACAAGGCGGGATCGCCGTAACCAAAGGCCATGGCCGTGGGGCCCTCGAGGTAGCCCAGCAGGTCCTGTAATCCGAGCGCGGTGGCCACCCGTCTGGCAACGGTATTTTTGACCACCTTGAACTCGCCCTCGGCCTCCCGTAACCGCCGGCGCAGCACCGTTATGGCCGCCACGTTCAACCCCCGGTAATCGCTCAGGATGACCACGCGCGCACGCCCGAGTTTGTCGTGCAGTTCGGCCGCGGCCGCTTCCTTGGCCTGTCTCGTGACGGGCACCTTCCCTGATCCCCCCTTTCCGCCCAAACAAAAAGGACCCTGTAGACGCTACAAGATCCTTAAGGATTCCTGCCTCGGTTGGCGGCGTAAGCCATTAAGTCCCGCGGACACCAACTGTCTACAGCAAAGACCGTATGCTATGCGGCTTTTTAACCGAAGTTAAGCGATTACTTTCTGGGCGTTCACCTTCACCCCGGGGCCCATAGTGGAGCAAACGGTGATACCCCTGATGTACTGCCCCCTGGCGGCAGGCGGCCTGGCCCGGATGAGGGATTCCACCAGGGCCCGCAGGTTTTCCACCAGATGCGCGGTTTCAAAGGATACCTTGCCGATGGGTGCGTGGATGATGCCCGCCTTGTCAACCCGGTACTCGATTCTACCGGCCTTGACTTCCTGGACCGCCCGGCCCACATCGAAGGTTACGGTGCCCGTCTTGGGGTTGGGCATCAGTCCCTTCGGGCCCAGAATGCGGCCCAGTTTTCCGACCATACTCATCATATCCGGGGTCGCGATGGCCACGTCGAAGTCCAGCCAGCCCTCCTGTATTCTGGCCACCAGGTCCTCGGCGCCCACGTAATCGGCCCCGGCCGCCTCGGCCTCCTTGACCTTTTCCCCGCGCGCGAACACCAGCACTTTGCGCGTCTTACCGGTGCCGTAGGGCAGGACCACCGCCCCCCGTACCATTTGGTCCGCGTGCCGTGGATCCACGCCCAGCTTGACGGCGACTTCTACGGTCTCGTCGAATTTGGCGGGCGCGATCTTCTTTACCAGTTCCAGGGCCTCAACGGGGTCCATCAGAACGTTGCGGTCTACCTGTTTTCTGGCCTCCACATATTTCTTACCCCTGCGCGCCATGTCTCGAGGTCACTCCCCTACCACTTCAATGCCCATGCTGCGGGCGGTGCCCTCGATTATGCGCACCGCCGCTTCAAGGTCGGTGGCGTTCAGGTCCTGCATCTTCAGGCTGGCGATCTCCCGCACCTGGGCCCGCGTCACGCGGCCCACCTTCTTGCGGCCGGGCTCCTGCGACGCCGTCTCGAGGCCGGCCGCCTTTTTCAACAGAACCGAGGCGGGCGGGGTCTTGCATACGAAACTGAAGGACCTGTCCTCGTAGATGGTTATTTCCACCGGAATGATGGTGCCCACCTGGGCCGCCGTACGCTCGTTGTACTCTTTTACGAAGGCCATGATGTTGACGCCGTGCTGGCCCAGTGCCGGCCCCACGGGCGGGGCAGGCGTCGCCTTGCCCGCGGGGATCTGCAACTTCACTACTGCAGCTACCCTCTTCGCCATACCCGCTTTTCGGCCTCCATGGGTCAGTCAAATTTTTCTACCTGGGAGAAGTCCAGCTCCAAGGGTGTATCCCGCCCGAACATGGATACCATTACCCGGGCCTTACCCTTCTCCGGATGGACCTCTTCTACGGTACCAACGAAGCCCTCGAAGGGCCCCGTTACGATCTTAACCTTTTCACCCACGGCCAGGCTGATGCGCGGCCGGGGTTCGTCCTGTCCCATCTGACGCATGATCTGGCGGACCTCGGCCTCGGTCAGGGGCACCGGCCGGGACCCGCTCCCCACGAAACCCGTGACTCCGGGGGTGTTGCGTACCACGTACCAAGAATCGTCGGTAATGATCATCTCCACCAGGACGTAACCGGGAAATATCTTACGCTTGGTGATGCGCCGCTTGCCGTCCTTGAACTCCACCTCGTCCTCGGTCGGCACTACGATGCGAAAGATTTTGTCTTCCATGTTCATGGATTGAATGCGCTTTTCCAGATTGGCCTTAACCTTGTTTTCGTAACCGGCATAGGTGTGAACTACGTACCACTGCTTATTGCCCATAACCAGGGCCGCAACCCCCTTCACCGGCCCAGAACGAAGGCAACGAGCTGGCTCAGTATGGAGTCCACGATCCAGATCAGCAGCGCCACCACCGCCACCGAGACCAGTACTACTCCCGTATAAATCACCACTTCACGGCGCCGCGGCCAGTGCACCTTGCGCAACTCGTTGTACACACCGCGGAAGTACTTCTCGGTCCTGACCCAGAACGGCTCGGCCCGCGGTGCGGGCTCCTTTTTCTTCACGGGTTTACCGGCTTCCTTCCTGGCTCCCTCCCGCCTTTTCCGTGGCAGTACCATGCCCTCACATCCCCGGATTCTATCTCGTCTCTTTGTGGACCGTGTGGGTGCGGCAGAAGGGGCAGTACTTCCTGAATTCCAGTCGTCCCGGGTCGTTCTTCTTGTTCTTAGTCGTGGTATAGTTGCGGCGCTTGCATTCCGAGCAGGCCAAGGTGATGGTTACCCGCACCACGGTCACCTCCCGACAAACAAAAAAGCCAGCTGCCGTTTACCCTAAACAATTTAGCATACCGCAGGTATGGTGTCAATACGGCCAGAGAAGTTGAAAGTGGGGTTGGCCACCCCACTTACTCCTGAATCGCCGTGACCACACCGGCCCCCACCGTGCGGCCGCCTTCCCGAATGGCAAACCGCAACCCCTCTTCTATGGCGATCGGTGTGATAAGCTCAATGTCCAAACGAATGTTGTCCCCAGGCATCACCATCTCCACACCCTC
>DYER01000105.1 GCA_020725605.1 Ammonifex sp.
CCTGGCCCGCCAGTGGTTCGTGTACGCTTTCGCCGCCATGATAGAGGCGGACTTCGACGGGAGCAGCTTTATTCCGCGGGGCGAGTCCATATGGCCCGGCCCGATCAGGTTGACCGGCTTCCGGTACGCCCCGCCGGGGACCCCGGTGCCCGGGTCCGGGGGGTACGCCGCGACCGCGCGGCCGGGGTACGAGGCCGACCTGGAGGTGCCGGTTTTGGGTGCGAGATTGCCCTTCATAGGGGAGCAGTACGTAGTGGTGCCTATGCGGTGTCTGGGGGTGGTGGCGCCGGTGGCGGAGTAGCCTTCGGGAAGTAGCTGGCGAAGCGGAGTCGGGCTTGCAGAGAAATGCGGGTCCGGCCCGCTTTTTTCGGGAGCGTGATCTCGATGTCGGGCCGGATTTTGGCGCTCCGGGATATTGTCGGAAACCTGTGGTACTGTTACGTCTCCCGCAAGATGTGGGAGATGGATTGCACGGATTGTTTTGGTCAACGGGTGGGTTACAGCTTTTTCGAGTGCCCGGAATTCCGGTTTCGGCTTATGCCAATGGTGCTGTCTTTTTGGGCCGCGTTTGGTGTCTTATGGTGTAGGTGTTCCGGTTTTGGTAAATATTTGCTTGCCGGTGCGATCATGGCGGTACCGTACCTGATGTGTCACGTTGTTGATTACCTGATCCAGAAGAGCAAACCCACGGCGCTATATTACGCCAAGATGAAACTTGGCAAGGTACAGCCAGGACAAGGCGAAGAGCCCGAGGTAGAAAAAAATACTAAAGAAAGTTGTTGTTCTTTCGCTAAAAGGGTAGGAAACAAAAAAGTCCACAGCGTCCGGCCCTGCTCTCTTGAAGACGGACTGGATGACGGAGAGGATTTTTTTGCCGTCGGTTCTGTTGCTGGCAGGAAGCGCGTCCTGAAGGGCGCGGGTGAGGCTGGCGAAGGAAAAGGCGTACAGAAAAGTGTTGTTGCTCTGGCAGAAAAGAGCGGCGCAGGCGAGGTTTGCGAGGATGCCGGCGGAGAAGACAGCGGCCTTTTTCAAGCGGTCGGGCGTGCGGAAGCCTCCGCACTGAAGGGTGCATTCGCCGCCGAAGAAGAAAAGCTGAGTGATGATCACTGCCGTGCCTGCAATCTTGAAAACGGCGATTGCCGGCTTCTCTTTCTTGCCAAGCGTCACCTTTCGGGGCGGCCTGTCGAGGACGGCGAGGGCGACGGCGTGCGCGAACTCGTGCACGGCGGCGCTCGGAGGAACGGAAAGGAACGCGCACAGGAAAAAATATGCGATTGCCTGGGCGTGCTCCAGGACGATCACCTCTGGACCGAGTTCGGCCGTCTTGGGAGGGTCCTGCTGCTCTTGACGGCCCCGCTGTGGGTCCCGATGGCGTTGATCAGCGGCGGTTTCCGGGCCGCCGCCCCCTTCGGGAGCGAGGGGTGTCTGAGGAGCTTTTTCGAGGAAACCTACTTTTTCTCCTTCGTCTCCGGGGTGTGCTTCCTGGTTGCGAGGCTCTTTGCGGCCTGTTGCTGACGGCACCCCCGGCTTTTTGTCTTTCAGGGGGTTCGGCTTCGAGTACCTGGAGGAGTACTTCAACAGCTTCGGCGTCGAGGTGCTGGTGCTCAACCGGGAGGAGGACAGAAGCCCCCAGCAGGAGCTGGTGGAGGATTTGCTGGCCATAGTCGCTTCCTTCGCCGGCAAGCTGTACGGCCACAGGTCGCACAAGGCAAAAAAGCTCAAGGAAGAAGTGAAGGAGGCGCTCGAACGCCTTGATACTGACGACGGGCATAAGGCTTCCGAATGAGTTCGTCGGGCCGGCGAGAAACCTCGCCGCGCTGGGCCTGAAGCTGCAGGAGCAGGTCCTGGAACGCTGCTGGTCCCCGGAGGGGCTGGAGAAGGCCGCGGCGCATTCCGGCCGAATCTGGAAGCTCCTTGACGGGGAGCTCTCCCGCCCCCAGGACCTTTACGTGCCCAGCCGCCCCTGGCGGTGCGTCCTGGAGTCGACGGGCCGCATCCTGCGGTCCCAGGCCGAGCGGAGGCGGATATTCGAGCGCCTGCTCCCGCTGTTTTCCGGCGGGGCCAACGGCGCGGCGAGAAAGCTGTGCGAAGAGCTCAAGGCCGAGGGCGGCCCGGAGAAGTTCGGCTACCTTCTGAACGTGGCCGAGCAGATGGCGGAGTTCTATGCCGAGCACGGAAGGCTTCCGAGAGATTTCTTCGAGTTTCAGAGGAAGCCGGAGCCGAAGCGGTTCACGTACACCCTGGCTCCGGACGACGGGCCGGAGAAGGGGCAGGCGGCGCGCTGGCGCCTGGAGGGGGACCGGCTTGCGGGCGAGATAAAGCTGCCGGCCGTCCCGGAGCCGCGTTCCGAGAGGGACTGGCGGTGGCTGCCGTTTTCGGTGAAGCTGCCGGCCGAGCTTCAGGGGAAGCTGGCCGCGGGCGGGGTTCTTTGCGCCCCGGACCTGCGGCTCAAGGTCAAGCCGGACGGGGAGCTCATAGCTTTGCTGGACGTGAAGGCGGAGGTGCCGGAGAAGGAGCCTTCGGGCGATTTCGGCCGCGCCCTGGCCTGCGACTGGGGCCTGCGGAAGATGGCGACCTGCACGGTGGTTTCCCGGAAGGGCCAGCTCACGCCGCCGTTCTTCGTGTTCTGGTCCGGGCTGAAGGCCAAGCTCTTCCGCATCCGGGAGGACATCAAGAAGCTCCAGGAACTGCGGGACCGGTGCGAGAAGGGAAGCCCTGCTTGGAAGGACCTGAACCGGAAGATGGCGGCGGCCTGGCAGAAGTACCACCGGATACAGCACGCCCTGGCGCATGCGGCCAGTATGTTCTTGGCCCTGCTGGCCAGAATCTTCGGGTGCCGGCACATCTACGTCGAGTGGCTGGCCACGTTGCGGGGCAGGAAGGGCCGGAGCAGGGACCTGAACTGGTGGATTTCGACAGCGGTGCGCGGCCTTCTCTTCCGGCTTCTGAGGTACAAGGCCAGGCTTTTCGGCATCCGGGTGTTCATGGTGCCTCCGGGGGGCACGAGCCGGGTGTGCCCGCGGTGCCTGGGCGCCGGGAAGCATGTGGTTTCTCCGAGGGACAGGACGGAGAAAGAATCGGGCTCCTGGTTCGTCTGCCCTTCGTGCGGGTGGCAGGCGGACCGGGACTATGCGGGGAGCCTGAACGTCGGCCGGGTCGGCTTGAGGCTTGCAAGGCCGCTGTCCTACATGGTCGGCGGCGCGGCGCAGCCGTTCCCGTCGCGGGCCGCTTTTGCGGAAGTTCTCCGGGAAGCGAAGGCCTTCACCACGACTTTCGGCTACGTAAGCAGCGTAGTAGTGGCAAATATCGGTTGCCTGCTTAAACTACTGAACATGCATAGTTGTACCTAGCCAAATCTAGCGTGGGAGGAACGGTGTTTCCTTTGTCTCTGGAATACGAAACCACCGACTGGCTCGAGTGGGAGCGCAGGGAGAAGGAGCGGGTGATCGAGCAAATCGCCCGCGAGCTGCCACGGGACCTCTTCGACTCCCGGCGCGGGTACCGGGAGATCGAGGAGATCGTCCGCCGGGCCGTGCTGGCCCGGAGCGACCTGGTGGCCCCGCACGAGGTCGACGACGTGGTGGCGGCCATCGCGGGCCAGGCCTCGGGCTACGGTGTCCTCCAGGAGTTCTTCGTCGGCCCGGGCGCCGAGGAGGTCACCGAGGTCTTCGTCAACCCCTCGCCGGACGGAATCCCGCGGGTCTTCTACGGGAAGCACGGCAGGTGCCACCCCGCCGGGAAAGGGTACTTCCGGAGCAGCGAGGAGGCCCTGCGCTACTTCCAGAAGATCTGCGAGGACGCGGGCCGGCCCTTCGTGGAGGACGCGCCCGTGGTGGACGCCTGGCTGAAGGACGGCAGCCGCCTCTCGGTCTTCGGCTTCAAGGTCTCGCCCCTGGGCCCGGGCGGGGCCATCAGGAAGTCCCCGCTGACCAGGCCGCCCATGCCCCTGGAGCGCCTGGTGGAGTCCGGCATGCTCCCCCGGTTCGCGGCCGACCTGATGAAGGACCTCTTCGTGAAGGGCCACGCCAACCTGGGCATCTTCGGCCGCACCGACTCGGGCAAGACCACCCTCCTGCGGGCCCTGGCCCTGTTCATCGAGCCCCTGGAGCGCACCTTCGTCGCGGAGACCAGCTTCGAGGTCTTCCTGCCCAACCTCCGGAACGTCATCAACCTGGTGGAGGTGACGGCGGGGGACCGGACCGTGGTGGACATGGCGCAGCTCTGCCGGACCATGAACCGGAACAACCCGGACCGGAGCATCGTGGGCGAGATCCGCGGGAAGGAGATCGCGGCCGCCGCGCGCATCGCGGCCAGCACCAGCGGGGGCTTCTGGACCACCGGCCACGCGGGGGACGTGGTCTCCCTCAGGACGGCTCTCAAGGGCATGTACCGCGAGGCGGGCATCGAGCTGCCGCGGCGGGACCTGGACGAGGAGATCGCGTCCATGTTCCACTTCCTGATCTTCCTGGACAAGGAGACCCTCACCGGCGAGGCCCGCAGGACCCTGATGAGCGTCGTGGAGGTCGTGCCGGGCGAGGGCTACCGCACCATCCTGCGGTTCGACACCGAGGAGTTCGCGGCCAGCGGCGGCAAGACGCGGCGGTGGATATACGAGAACCCGGTCTCGCAGGAGCGGCTGGCCCGGCTGGCCTTCCGGGGGGCGGCGGTGAAGCCGGAGTACGAAAAGGTGGTGGAGCGGTACCTGTGCTGAGGGAACTGGTTGACATGCTCGGGCCCGACGGCCTCAGGCTGGCGGCGCTTGATTTCTTTCTTTGGGCGGTCGTGGCCGCGTTTGGGCCCGTGCGCTTCTGCAGCACCGACCTGGCTTTGTACTTCGGCTGGGACCCGCCGCCCGGGCCGCTGGTCCCCGCGCTGCTGAAGCTCAGGCGGCTGTTACTGGGCCACGGTTCGGGGGCGGCCCTCGCGGGCAGCCCCACCGCGATTTTCCGGGCGGACCTCCACGGGCCCGCCGCGCTCTGGCTGAGCGCGTTCCTGTGGCTCGGGGCCGCCGCGCTCCTCGCGGCGCTTCGCGTGCCGTTTCCCCTTCCCCTGTTCGGCGAAGGCCGGAGTCCCTTTTTCCACCTCGGGCTGGTCGCGGCGCTGGTCTTCCTCCCCGTAGTCCTCTTCCTCCCGGGGCGCGCCGTGGTCAGGGGACTGCTTTGCGCGGAGTGCCTCTCAGGCATAGGAGAGCCATACGACGGCGGCGGCCAGGAAAACCCCTGCGGCCAGCGGGAAGGGGCAGAGCGTTGCACTGGGGAGATTTTCCGGGAGCGGGAGGGTGCCCGTGGAGGCGGATGCAGCGAGAAGGAACCTTGCCAAGTTTCCGTCCGGGCTTCTCGCGGCCTGCAATGCCGCGGCGGAGAGGAAGGCTGCGGCTGTGACGCCGCCGGCAGGGGTGCGGAAAAGACCGGTTGGCGGTTTGACTGGTGGTGCGTTCTCGTTCCGCTGATGGTCCTGCCGGCGGCGCTGCCGCTGGTGATGGTCCGCGCGGAGTCCGGAATGCGTGCGGCGCTCGGCGCGCCCGCTTCACGGTTGAGGCCGGCGCTTCTTCCCGTTTTTGCGCTCGCGTGGGCTGTGCTGCTCCTGGCGGAGACGGCCTTGCTGATGGCGGCTTCCCTGGGAGTGGTAAACCTGGTGGTCTTTTAGCTTGGTTTGCGATTTCGTGCTGAATAGGACAGTTTCTCTCAAGTAGGAGCGGGTTGAGAGGGAACTCTGTGAGTAATCAAGTGACTTCCTCCCTACCCCTGAAGGGGCAGGGCTTCCCGTCGGGGCTGATGGAACCCTTGTCACGGTTACAGGCGGGTGCGGGCGTGTGCCCGCGGCCCTTTCTTCCGTCGCCGGAGGGCGTCCCGCCAGGCGGCCGTCACTCCGCCGCAACTACGCCCGGCCGCTCACGCGGCCCGCGGCGATACTTTCACAAACTTGTTCAGCCGCTTGTCCCA
This sequence comes from Ammonifex sp., assembly GCA_020725605.1. Classification (GTDB taxonomy): domain Bacteria; phylum Bacillota; class Desulfotomaculia; order Desulfotomaculales; family DYER01; genus DYER01. Next base: position 5,943 of record DYER01000105.1, read on the forward strand.
CCGGTAGACTTCCGGCCCTTTCAGCCTGACGGGCCCTTTCAGCCCGATGCAGTGCCCGAAGAGGTAGTTCTTAAGGTTGTTGCCCGATCCGTTCAAGTCGGCGTGCATGACGGTCTTGCATTTTCTGCACGCCCAAAGGCCCCGGCGGACCCTGAACGACCTGTTTTTGGTTCCGCATTCGTAGCAGGTGGTGGAGCTGTGGAGTTCCCTTGTTTCGTCCGGGCAGACCTGCCTCATCAGGCTCTTGTACTCGTGCTGGCGCCTTATCTGGTCGTAGGGAAGCTGGTTGATTTTCTGGCTGGCCTTCTTGTTCTTGTCTCCCGTCCGGGCCTTTCTCCTGATCCCGGTCAGGTCTCCCAGGACGGAGAAGGCGACGTCTTCGGCCCGGTCGAGCTCGGCCATGAACTTCGTCAGGGCGTGGGTCATCTGCTTGATGCGGCGGTCCAGCTTCTTGAGAGCCTCCCGCTTTGCGTTCAGGAGCGCCTTCCATCTGCGGGAGCCCTCCTTGCACCGGGACATTTTCTGTTGGAACTCGGCGATGGTCTTGTTCCGGTACTGGACCAAGGAAAGCAGCTCCCGGCAGACTACGAGCTGCTGGCCTCCCTCGCTGGTGGTCCGGGCGATTATGCCCGCGTTAATGTCGTACGCGGAGACCTTGTCCGCGGGTATTACGGGCACCGTGCCGAAGTCCCAGGTGACGTGGAGCTCCAGCCCGGCGAGCCGCTTCCCGCGGTGGACCGCCTTAACCTTGACCTCCACTGGGACGCCCTTGAGGACGGTGCCGTCGGGGAGCGTCAGGGTGTCGGAGCCTTCCGGGAGGGGGACTTCGACCGCGCCCAGCTTGCGGGAAAGCTTCAGGAGCAGGCGGCCGTCCCGGTACTCGAAGCCCTGCTTCTTCCAGGTGATGGTGCGCAGGGTGTCCTTCGGCTTGAACCCGGGCGGGCGCATCTCCTCGTGGCCGTTTTTCCGGTGCCTTGCGCAGGAGCGCACGGCCTCGAAGTACTCCTCGACGACGGCCTGGGCGCTCTGGGAGTGGAGCTGCTTCCAGGAGGCGTAGCTCCTGAACTTTTTCTTCAGCCCGGCCTCGGTCGGGTACTTCTCGCCCCTCGTGCGGGCTTCGCGGCTCTCCCAGACGCAGGAGTTCCAGATTTTCGTTCCGGCCAGCATGGGCGCCTCGAAGACGGGGAGCCAGACGTCCAGGGGCAGGAAGGTCCTCCTGGTCAGGTAGAGCCGGTTTTTCCGCTTCTTGCCTTTCCTTTCGGCCCAGGCCATCGGCTTTCAGCTCCTATTTGTCCTGGCACTCCTCGATGTAGCGCCGGACGGTTTCGGAGGAGACCGTTCCGGCGGTGCCCACGTAGTAGGTGCGGGTCCAGAGCCGGGGGCCGGTCTGCCTGCCGAGCTCCGGGAACTTCCGCTGCAGGTAGCGGGAGGTGTAGCCCTTGATGGTGTTGATGAGCACGGACGGCGCGTGCCTTGGCGGGGCCGAGACGAAGAGGTGGACGTGGTCGGGCTGGACGGAAAGGCTCAGCACCTCGACTTCCCTTTCCGCGCAGACCTTCCGCACCAGCCGTTCCAGCTCCTCGGCCACCGGGCCGGTCAGCACCTTGCGGCGGTACTTCGGTATCCATACGAAGTGGTAGTTTATGTTGTAGTGGGCGTACCTGGTTTTCCTGGTTTTCATGGCAAGCTCAGCATGCCAGGTCTGGCAAGAAAAAACAAGCTTTCGGTTTTGGTCGGGCCGCCGCTTTCATCCCGCCCCCTAAAGGAGGGCGGGTCTTCCCGCGGCGGGTTTATAAAGAAGCGAGGCTATTTACAATGAGGATAAGGAGAAGCGGTATTTGTCCCGGCACGTATAAGGTTACACAGCAAAGTATTCCTTCGGAGATAAAACAATTGTTGCTAGATTATTTCTTGGGAACCAAGAACCTTAGTTTCGATAATAGCTGCTGTTTAGCAGGTAGTGTCAAGCTGCCTTTAGTCTTTGGAGTTCTTGGGAGGTATGACGATTCCTTTTTGGATAAGGTGATTGATTAACGCTTGATGATTTAATCTCGGAGTGTATATAGGTCTTTCCATTGTTTCGGCGAAAAGCACCTCCATATCAAGAGCGTTCGTACTATTAAGGATTAGCCATATGATTAGAGGTAGCGGTCTAGTTCTTATACCTGTTCTAAACTCTATGTTAACCCATGGTAAGGGCAACGGTACTCCAAACGATTCAGGGTTTTGCAGCTTGCTACACGTGGACGTCCAAAGTAGTCTGCCGGAATCAGGGTCAAAGAGGTGGATTATACCGTACATTCTACAAACCAACGGGCGGTATTCGTATATCATACACTTGTTGTCTAGTAGAAAAGGGCATTCGGTTCTAATTTTTTCCAGCTCGGAGGTCACGGTATGGACGTATTTCACAATGTCTCGTTCTTTCACCAGTTCGGCTAAACTCGGTACTCGGTCGAGGATGTCTTGGTAGCAATTAACTGTCTTTTCTGTAATTGTAGCCAATAAATCATCCGAAAGGTGGTTAATTCCCAGTTGTACGAAAGCGAATTCCTCTGGGTATACCACTACGATATTATAACAACACTCTGCGCATCCGATTCTGCAAGGATGATCAGGGTGCTCTTGCCGGTAAAGGTTTGTTATAAGTTCTATTTCTCTGTATATTTCGAGCACTCTACTACATCTAGTATCAGAATCGGTTGGAAGACTAGCCTTCGACTCAATCTGATGCCAACAACATCTTTTATACTTCTTGCCGCTACCGCAAGGGCAGGGATCGTTTCTACCAACCATTTCGGAAACCCCTTTTTGCTAGAAAGGTGACCCATTCCGTTTTTATTTCGCCTTTCGTTTGTTTTTTCCTTTCTTGTTACCTTACTCGTGGCAAAGAAATCCTTTACTACAAAGGGGGCGAAACCAATTGGTCTTGCCGGTTCTTCTCCTGGCCCTGACGCTGTTCCTGCTCTTCTACACCCTCGCGGGCGGCCCGCTGCCGGCGGGCGAGGAGGTCCGCGGCCTCGCGGCGCGCCTCGGCCCTCCGGCGGCCTCCGCCGGGTGCGCCTTCCTCGCGGCCGCGGCCCTCTTCGGCACGCCCCTGGCCGCACTTTCCTGGGCCGTGGTGGGCTGGCTTCTGCCCGGCTGGGCGAACGACTTCCTGGCCGCCAGGAGCCGCGCCCGGCTACGGGCCCTGGCCCGGGACTTCGCTGCCGCGGCGGCGGGCATGTACGCGGCCGGCCAGACCACTCCCGAGGTGGTGCGCGCCGCGGCCGGCGAGTTCCCCGAGCCCTTGCGGACCGACTTCGCGGAGATGGTGGCCGAGCGGGAGCGCAACAGGAACTTCAGCTTTCCGCGGGCCTTCAGGGGACTGGCGGAAAGGTACGGACTGCCCGAGTTCCGGGCCGTGGCGGAGATAGTCGAGGCCAGCGAGAGGGCGGGCGGCCCCCGGGCCGCGGCCAGGGGGCTGGAGCGGCTGGGGCGGGCCCTCAGGCAGAGGGACCGCCTGCTGGCCGAGCGCGCCAGGGCCCTGGCCGAGGTGAAGATGGCCGGGTACGTGGTGGTGGGCCTGCTCCTGGCGGGCCTGGCCGCGGACGCCACGGCGCTCCGGCATTACTTCTCCGGGGGGTCCGGTAAGCTGGCGGCGGGGGCGGCCTCGGCCGTCGTGGCGGGCCTGATATTGATGCTCAGGAAGTTTTCCGCAAATCCCGATCTGGAAGGGGGTGCCTGACGTGCTGGCGGCTCTGGGCGTCTTCGCTTGCGCGGCGGCCCTGCTCCTGGCCCTGGCCCTGCCGGGCGAGTGGTCCCCATCCCCCGCGGCCCTGGCGGCCGGCTCCCTGCGGCGCAAGATCTACGGGTGGCTCCTGCGGGGCGACCGGGTGCTGGCCTACGAGCTGGCCGGCAGGAGCCCGGAGGAGGTGCTGAAGAGGGCCGCGCTCCTGGGCCCCGCCATGGGCGCGCTGGCGCTCATCCTCTGCTGGCGGGCCCTCGGCGCGCTGGCCCTGCTCCCGACCCTGGCCCTGGCGGCGGCGGTCCTGGTGGCCCTGGACGCGGCGGTGGCCAACGAGTGCCGGCGCTGGCGGGAGCGGCTGGCGGACGGCGTGCCCGCGCTGGTGGCCTTCGTCCCGGCCTTCCTGGAGACCGGGGTGATCACCCCGCGCCGGGCCCTGGAGGCGGCCCTGCCGTTCCTGCCGGAGCCCCTGCGCTCCGAGCTGGGCCGCGCCCTGGGGCCGCTGGCCCGCAAAGGGAGCCTGGAGGCCCTGGACGACCTGCGGCGGCGGGCCGCCGACCCCCTGGTGGACGCCGTGTGCTTCAGGCTGAAGGCGGGGTGGGACGCCGGGATCGGGCCCGACATCTTCGAGGACCTGGCGGAGCAGGTCCGGAACGCGCGGGAGGTCGCGGCGGCGCGGGCCACCGCGGCCCGGGGCGGGCTGCTGGCCCTGGTGTGCGTGGTCGGCCTGCTGGGGGCGGCGCTGGTCTTCGGGTACCCGGCGTGGAGGCACATCACCGGAGCGATGGGAGGGATGTTCAGATAGTATCCGGCAAGAAGAAAGTCGCCTGGATTGCAATGGCGGTCGTCTGCGCGGTGCTGGCGGCCGTCCTTATTTTCTGGATGCGGTGGCTCTTTGTCGTCGTCTGGACCTGGTTCTTCCGCTGACCAAAACTTTTAGGGAGGGTGGTAGCGTGTTGAAGAAAGCGGCGCTTCGCCTGTATGCCGGGGCGGTGCGGCTTATGAAGGACCAGACCGGCTCGCTCCCCCAGCTCACCTGGGTCCTGGGGGCCGCGGTCGTTACGGTGCTGATCGTGGGGGTCCTGATGCGGACCATGCCGGACACCGTGGGCAGCTTCTTCTCCGCCGCCGCGCAGTGGATACGCTCCCAGTTCGGGTTCTGAAGGGAGTCGGTGCGCGGTGCTGGACAAGGTGGTCGCGACCTTCGGGGGCCTGCTGGTGCTCGTCGTCTTCGCCCTGGGTTGCGCGTTCCTGGTGGGCCTGGTGGGCGAGTGGTACGCCCTGCAGAACGAGGCGGCCTACCTGGCCGCCTCCCAGGCCAGGTACGGCGGTTACACGACCGAGGCCAACGCCGAGCTGTCGCGCTTCATTGCGGAGCGCGGGCTGGAGCGGTCCAGGCTCTCCGTCGAGGTGTCGGCCCCCGGCGGCCCGGTCTTCTGGGGCACCCCGGTCCGGGCCAGGATCACCTACCGGTTTCCCTACCGCCTGGGCCGGTGGGCCTCCTTCGACGTGCCGGTGACCGGGGCGGGCCGCGCGGTGAGCGCCTACGTGCCGGGGGCCTACGGGGTGGACTACACCTGGCCGAGCTACTGAGGTGGTCACCATGGGAACCAAGGAAAGGGACCTGGCCTTCTGGCTCTTCGCGGCGGCCGCGGCCGGGTCCCTCGCTTTCAGGAGCGTTGCTTTTCTGGCCGCGGCCTTCTTCTTCGCGGGCCTGCTCCTCTGGCACTTCGCGGCGGAGCGGCCCCGGGCGATACGCAGGAGCCGCGAGGCGGACTTCGTGGCCGCGGTCTTCGTCCCCCTGTGGCCTTGCGCCGCCCGCCTGCGGCTGCTCCTGGCGCGGCGCAGGATTTCCGGCCGGTGGAAGCGGGCCTGGGAGGTGCACGTGCTGGGGGCGGGCAGGGAACTGATGCCGGTGCTGGAGGAGGATCTGCTCCGCGCGGCCCGGGAAATGCCGGGCCTTTATTTCTGGGAAACTTCCTTCCCGGTGCCCGCGGCCGTGAGGAAGCTAATCAGGGAGAAGGAGAGGCAGGGTAAGGCGTTCTGGACGAAAGGAAGGCTCCCGGTGCCGCGGGCGCCCTTCCTGGAGGAGAGGATGGACCCGAGGCGCGCCCGGCACGGGGCGGTACTGATTGATTTTAGGGGGTGTTCCGGCTGAGCAGAAAGGCCATCATCGTCGTTTCCCTGATACTGGCCGCGCTCTTCACCCTGCTCCTGGTGCGGGGCACGAACGCGAAGTACGCGGAACTGAAGAGGACCGTGGACGTGGTGAAGACCACCACGTTCGTACCGGCCGGCTCCGAAATCCGGCCGGACCAGGTGACCACGGTGAAATTGCCTGAGGCCGTGGGCCGGGACCTGGTGCGCGACGTCGGAGAGGTGGTCGGGAAGGCGCCGAAGGTCTCCCTGGTCGAGGGCCAGTTCGTCTTCCCCGGCACCCTGGAGCCCGCGGCCAGGAGGCCCGGCACGGTGGAGGTTCACGTTCCCGTTGACCTCTCGTCTTCGGCGGCCGTGGTGGCCGGCGACGTCGTGGACGTGTACGCGGTCTCGAAGGGCGCCCAGGGCGAGGCGGGAAGCGCCGTCGAGATCTGTCGCGGCGCCAGGGTCCTGCACTCGCTGGACCAGACGGGTTCCGAGGTCTCGCCGGTTGAGAAGAAGGGCCCGGTCCAGGCCGCGGCCCCTCCGGGGTCGAAGAGCCCGGTGAGCGTGGGCCTGGAGGTGCCGAAGGAGGTCGCTCCGGCCCTGGTGCAGGCGGCCAGCCAGAAGAGAGTCTACCTGGTGAAGAGCGGCCCCGCGAGCTGAGCGGGGCTTATTTTTTGGGGTGGCACAGGGGATGTACTGCGTGATTGCTGTCGAGCCGGGCATCGCCCCGGTGGTGCGCGACAACCTGGCGCGGAGGTTCCCGGACTGGCGGTTCGAGACGGTCACGGACGCCCGGGAGCTCTTCGCCCTGGCCCGGACCGAACCCGACGCGGTCGTGGTGTCGCGGTTCCTCCCGGGCGAGGAGCCCGCCGAGGTCCTGCGGCGGCTGCCGGTCGAGTTCCCTTCCAGCCACATCGTGCTCCTGGTGGGGGCCCTGGACGAGCGGGCCAGGGCCTACCTGCGGCAGGCCGCCGGGTACGGCCTGCGCAACGCGGTCACGGGGAAGCTTCCCGGCGACCGGCCCTACACCGTCTTCGCGGCCCTGGAGCAGGCGCGGGAGGAGATGCCCGCGGTCGAGGGGCTGGAGTGGGAGGAAGAGCCGGAGGGAGCGAACGCCGGAGAGCCGGACGTCCGCGCCCGCGCGGCAGAGGACGCCGAGCCGCTTGAGCAGGAAGAACGGTCGGAGCCGGATCTCAGGGGCCGCGCTTTTCGTCCCGAACGCGGCGGGGACGGCCTGGAGCCCCGCTGGAGCCGCGCCGAATCCAATAGGGTCGCCCGGCACGGCCTTTCCGAACGCGGGCTTCCGGCCCGCGGGCGCGGCGCGTGGGGCTTCGTCCTGGTGGCCGCCAACAAGGGCGGCGTGGGCAAGACGACGGTGGCCGCGGCCCTCTCCCTGGCCCTGGCGCGGGGAGGGGTTCCGGTGTGCCTGGCGGACTTCGACTTCGGCGGCCCCAGCGTGGCGGAGTTCTTCGACATCAGGAACCGGTCCGGAATGGAGCGGCTGGCGGGGGCGCGGCGTCCGGGAAGGCTGGCCCGCGAGTTGCTGGTGGAGGTCGAAAAGAATTTGGCCGTCCTGCCGGGGCCCATGGACAAGACTATCCCGGCCCTGGGACCGGAAGAGACGGTGGAGATCGTGGACGAGCTGCTCCGGGACTACCTGGTGGTCGGCGACACGCCCCCGGAGTTCTGGGCCGGCAAGCCCTGGCTGGAGGGGCTCTTCGAGCGGGCCGACCTGATCCTGGCCGTGGTGGACCAGTCGAAGCTCAGCGAGGCCGAGACCCGCGACTACGCCCCCAAGATGATCATGATGGGGGCCGAGCCGGGCCGCATCCGTATCGTGCTCAACAGGTTCAACTCCAGGCTCCACAGCGCGAGGAAGGTGGAGGCGGCCTTCAACGCGGGCTTCAGGATCAAAAAGAATCTGCCCCGCGTGGCCGTCTCCGTCCCGGAGGACTGGGAGAACTTCGTGCTCCAGGGCTACCGGGGCCTGGTGCCCGGCCTCGAGGACCGGGACTCCCCGTGGGTGAGGCTGGCCGAAGTCGTGGCGCGGGACCTCGGACTCTCCTACCGGCCCCCGGCCGGAGGCCGGCCCGCCGGGGGCGGGAAGGGCGTCCTGCCGGGACTCCTCGGCCGGTTCGCCCGCTAGAGGGGCGTGGAATCGTGCGCGTGCTGCTTGTGGCCCCCGACGCCGGGGACCTGGCGGAATACCTGCGCGGCCGGGGACACGAGGTCAAGGAGGTCTACGTGAACGACCTGGCCCTGAGGGCGGCGGAGGCCTTCGCGCCGGACGCGGTGCTGTATCTGGAGCATCCGCAATCGGCCGCGCCCCACGAGGACGTGCTGAAGGACCTGGTGCTGGCGGGCTTGCGCGTGGTGCTGGCGGCCCGGCGTGAAAGTCGCCTGGTCCCCTTCGCGGGCGCCCTGGGCGTGCGGGACTTCGTTTTCCTGCCCGCCGGACCCGAGGAGGTCCTGCGCCGCCTGGAGAATCCGGCCGCCCCCGGGGAGGCCGCAGAGGCGGTGCGCGGGCTGGCGGCGCGCGGGGCCGTTCTGGTAGTCTCCGGAACCGCCCCGACGCCCGCTGCCGATGCTGCCGCCGCGCCCGCGGACGGGGCGGAAGGGAGGGGCGTGCTGGCCGCGCTGGCGCGGCGGCTCCGACGCCCGCGGAAGCCGGGCGGACAGGACGCGCCGGAGTTCCCGGAAGCCCCGGCCGGGTCCGCGGCGGAAGCGCCGCCGGACCCGTACCGGGACGCCCTGACCGGATGTTTCGTCAGGCGCTACCTGCTGGAGCGGTTCTCCCCGGACGGCCCCTACGCGGTGGTCTTTCTGGACCTGGACAGCTTCAAGCCGGTCAACGACCTCCTGGGCCACGAGGCGGGGGACCGGGTGCTGGCCGCCTTCGGGAAGATGCTGCGCGACAACCTGAAGGGCCGCGACCTGGCCGTGCGGTGGGGCGGGGACGAGTTCGTGCTGGTTCTGCCGGGCACCTCCCGGAGGGACGCCGAGAGGGTGGTCGGAAACCTGAGGGCCGCCTGGGAAGAGTGCGCGCCGGACACCGGCAACCTGAGGGTGGGCTTCTCGGCGGGCGTGGCCCTCGGGAGGACCGCGGAGGACCTGGCGCGCGCGGTCAGGGCCGCGGACCGGGAGATGTACGCGAACAAGGGCGCGGCCCGGGCCGGGGCACCCGGCGTCCCCCATACCTCCGGCGTCCCCGAGGCCCGGGAGGCCGGACGGGAGGACTTCTGGGAGACGGCCCGGCAGGTCGCGGCGGGGCTGTTCTGGGCGCTCAGTTTGACGGTTCTGGTTTCGGCCGCGGTCTGGAGCGCGGACTTCGTGGCGTCCTTTTTCGGGGTGGAATACCCGGCGCTGCGCGCGGCGGCCCGGTTAGTGGAGGAAGCATGGAAGACGGCGTGGCTCGCGGTGGCGAGGCGTTAGGCCGGCGGGAAGGAGACAAATGCGGTGATTGCCGCACATTACGCGGCGGCGGTAGTGCTCTGCGGGCTGTGCACCGCGGAAGACCTCAGAAGCCTGCAGATACCGGACCGCGTCGTTCTGCCCGCGCTGGCCCTGGGCCTGGCCCATCACGCGCTACTGGGCCTCGGGTGGAAGTTCGCCCTGGCCGGGGCGGCGTTCGGGCTGGGCCTGGGGTTCCTGATGGCGCTGTGCGGGGGCGGGGGCGGCGACGCGAAGCTGCTGGCCGCGCTGGGGGCCTGGCTCGGGTGGGCTGGGCTGACGGCGGCGGCTCTTCTGGCGCACCTTGTTGGGCTGGTCTGGCTCGCGGCCCGCCGCCTGTGCGGGAAAAGGGAAGCGCGTCTGCCCTATGCTCCCCTTCTGTGGGCGGGGCTGGGTATTCTTGGAGGGGGTGACGTTGGTTGGACCTTGAGGCCAGGATCAGGCGCATGGTGGAGTATCTTGACGAGGAGGCTGTTGCGTCGGCCCTCCAGGTTCCGGTCGAGGTCGTGCGGGGCGTGCTGCGCGGGGAGGCGGTGCTAAAGGAGGCGGGGGCTTCCGGGGAGGTGGTCCGGATTCAGACCGTGGCCCACCGCCAGCGGGTCGTCGCCGTGTGGCGGGCCAAGGGTGGGGTTGGGGCCACGGCCCTGGCCGCGCACCTGGCCCGGGACCTGGGCGAGCGCATGAGGACGCTCCTGGCGGACTGCGACTTCGACCCCATGGGAAGCGACCTGCCGCATTATCTGGGCGTCGAAGCCGATTTCCCCGGCCCCTGGGACCCGGAGGCGCTCGGCGAACTGGCTCTTGACTCCGGATGGGGCTTCGACGTGCTCCTGCCGCCATTCGGGGCGGGGCCGGAGGCCCTGGTTCCCGACCTGGTGCGCGGCGTCATGGCGGCGGCCCGCCGGGACTACGACGCGGTGGTTCTGGACCTGCCCTCCCGGGTTTCCCCCGGCGTTTGGGAGGCGGCGAGGAGCGCGACCACGGTGGTGGTGGTTCTGGGCGCGGTGCGCCGGGAGGCCATGCGGGCGCGGTGGCGCCTGGAGCGGTGCGGGGGCAAGGAGCTCTACGCCGTGGTGAGCGGCTGCGCCACCGACGCGGAGGCGCTGCGGGAGATGGTGGGAGTGCGGGCCGTGGTGGCCATCCCCTACGACCCGGAGCTGGACAGGGCCCTGGAGGAGGGCAGGCTGCTCCCGGGGGACAGCGTGTTCGGCCGGGGCGTGGGGGAACTGCGGCGCCTGGTCTACGGGGAACCCGTCCCGAAGGCGGCGGGAAGGGCGGTGTTCGGCTGGTGGGCCAGGAAAAGGTCGCGCTCCTGACCGCCGCCCTGCCGTGGGCGGGGACCGCGGCCCTCTTCTGGATCGCCGTCGAGGACGCCCGCCGCATGGCGGTGCCGTGGGTTCCCGTCGGTCTTTTGGCCACCGCGGGGCTGGCCCGGCTGGCCCTTTCCGGCGGCTGGAAGGACGCGGCCTGGTCGTGCCTCCTGGCGGCGGTCTTCCTGCTCTTCTGGCTCCTGAAAGGCGTGGGCGAGGGCGACGTGGCGCTGGCCTTCGCGCTTGTGCCCTGGTTCGAACTGCGCGAGTACGCACTGGTGGTGACCGCGGGGGCCGGGTTGGGAGTCTTGTGGGGGGTCCTCAGGCTGGTCAGGACGGGGAATCTGCGCGCCTGGGCGCGCACGGTGCGGGCCGGAGCGCGGGGAAGGATACCGGACACGTCGGAGGAGGGCTTGATGCGGCCGGACTGCGTGCCCTTCGCGGCGGCCCTGGCGGTTGCGGCGGCGGTTTTTATGTTGAGGGAGTGGTCTTGTTGTTCTGGGTGAGTCTGCTGTACGCTTTCCTGGCGGTTCTGTCCCTGGCCTTCTGGGGAATCGGCCCGGAGGCCTGCCCGGGCGGCACCTGCGGCCGAGCCGACATGCTGCTGGGCCGCAGCGTGTGGCTTTGGGGCGCCGCGTTCTATTCCCTGGCCTCGGTCGGGTGCCTCGTTCTCGGGCGCAGGGACTGGTTCCCGCACGCACTGCTGGCTGCGGCTCTTTTGCACTGGGTCCTTCTGGGCAGGGAGTGGGCTGCGGGCGGGGAGTTCTGCGTCCTCTGCGTGGGGTTCGCGGCCCAGGAGACCCTGGGCGCGGGCCTGGCTTTCCTTGCGGCGCGGGTTTCCGGCACCTCGAAGGACAGGCCCTTCTGGGCGGCGGGCCCGCTCCGGGTGCTGGCGCTGCTGGCCCTCGCGCTGCTGGCGGCCAATCCCTCGCCCGGAAGGGTCCCTCCGCCGACGGGGACGCCAGGAGTTTTAATCGGCGGGCATCCGGAGGCCGCCGCCGGGAGGGCGGGCGTTCCAGGCGGCGCGGCCGAGGCCCGCGCGGCCGAGTGCCTGCTTCCGGTGCGGGCTCCGGACGGCGCCGCGCTGTGCCTGGACCTGAAGGAGAGGCCGGCCCTGCTGTTCGCCGTATGGTGCCCGCACTGCCAGGACGCGCTGAAGGAGGCGGCGGAACTCCCGCCCGAGCGGCGGCCCTGGCTGGTGGCGGTCTGGCTCCGGGAGGGCGACGCGGGGAGGATCGGTGGGAAGCTGGCGGAGTGCGGCCTGGCCGGTGAGCCGTGGTACCTGGCCGAGGCACCTCCGGAGGGCGTCCGGGGCGTGCCCTGCCTGGTGTGGTGGGAGGGCGGCCTCGAATACGCGCAGGGCGCCGGGGCGGTGGCGGAAAAGCTCGGCGTTCCGCAACTGCCTTCGGGCTCCGGCCTTGCAGAGCTCGATTCGGAAAGGGGAGATAGGGTTGCGCCTGTTCGGTAGGAGGAAGCGCGGCGCGGAAACCCGGGAGCGCGTGAGCGCCGCGCCTGCGGAGGGCGGGAAGAAGGGGCTCTCCCTGCGCGCCCTGCTGCCGGCTGTTCTCGGCCTGGCGGTGGCCGCGGCCTCCTGGCTCTACCTCCAGCAGTACCTGGCCACGCACCAGAAGACCGAGGAGATCACGGTGCCGGCCCGGGACATCCCGCCCTACACCGTCATCACTGATTCCGACCTGATGCGTCGGACCATCCTTGCGGGGGCGCGGGAGCCCGGCGCGGCCATCACGCCCGGGGAGCTGGCGGGCCGGATGGCCCTGGTCCCGCTCTACAGGGGCGAGCAGGTGCGGCGGGAGCGCCTGGCGGACCCGGCCGAGGCCGACCGCTTCCTGGTCACGGTGGCCGTGGACCCCGTGCGCGCCAACGGCGTCGAGCCCGGGGACCTGGTGGACGTCTACCTGGTCAAGAGCGAGGACGTCCCGGGGGCGCTTTTGGCCTCCGACGCGCGGGTCGTCGCGCTCAGGGACGGGAACGGCAACCCGCTCGTCCGGCAGCCGCCCGCGGGGCTGGCGGGCGCCGTGCAGCAGGCCGCCCAGCCGGGGGCGGGCGTCCCGGCCATGGCCACCCTGGCGGTGCGGCCCGGGGACGCGCCCCAGGTGATACGGGGCGCGGCGAACGGGAGCAAGGGGATCGCGCTGGTGAGGAAGTTCAGGCCGGGCGGTTTCCCCGCGGCGCCTCCCGTTGGCCCGGAAGGGGCGGGCAGCTACCCCGCGGCCGCGGAGGTCCCCGGGGGCCAGGGCGCCGCGGCCGCTCCGGCCGGGTAATCTTTGCGAAGGGAGCGTGCGAAGAGGATGTTTTTCGGCCGCAACAGGGAGGCGGCCCCAGAGGAAGTCCGCCTCGGCCGCACGACCCTGAAGGAGGCCACCAAATTCGTCCAGGACGTTATTACGGACCGGGAGGCGTGGGGCGAGGAGGAGGCCGCCCGCCGGAAGCGGGTGCTGGAGGAGGCCCAGGCCGGGGACCCGGCCTGCGTGCGCGAGGCGGAAGTTATCGTCCGCGAGACGCTGGAGCGCTTCGGGGTCGAGGTGGAGGGCATCACCCTCAAGCAGGCGGCCTACGAGATATACAGCTACGCCTGGGGCCTGGACGTGGTGGAGCACCTTTACCGCGACCCGACGGTGGACGAGATCCGGGTGAACTCCCCCTGGTTCGTCTCGATACAGCGCCGCGGCCGGAACGAGAGGACGGACGTCCGGTTCAAGGACGAGGAGCACGTACGCAAGATCATCACGCGCATGATCATGCACGACCGCGGCGTGGCCCTGACCTCGTCCACGCCGGAGGTGGAGTCCGTCAGGAAGGACGGCTCCCGGCTCACGGCCACCTGCCCGCCGGTCACGCGGCACTGGACCTTCGTGCTCCGGAAGCACGGCACCTTCGAGCTGACCCCCGAGAACCTGATCCGGGCCGGGACCCTGGACGAGCGCATCCTGGCCCTGCTGGAGCTCCTGGTCAAGGGCCGGGCCAACATCCTGATTTCCGGGGGCACCGGCTCCGGCAAGACCAGCCTCCTGAGGTTTCTGATACGCTACCTGGACCCGGCCCTGCGGCTCATAACCCTGGAGACCGACATCGAGCTGCGCCTTTCGGACTACTACCCGGACCGGGACATCGTGGAGTTCGAGGAGCACGCGGACATCGGCCTGACCATGAGCCGGCTCTTCCGGACCATCCTGCGCTACTCGCCCGACGTGATCCTCACGGGCGAGATCCGCGGGAAGGGCGAGGCCGTGGAGGCCGTCAAGTCCTGCACCCGCGGCCACGACGGCTCGGGCAGCACGATCCACTTCAGCAGCGTCCAGGAGGCCATCGAGGGCACCGCCAAGATGATGCTGGAGGAGGGCCTGAACCTGCCCCTGGGCATCGCCATGACCTGGGTGGCGGGGGCCTTCAACGTGGTGGTGCAGATGTTCGCCGATAGCCGGCGGGGCATCAAGAAGATCATCCACGTCGCCGAGGTGTGGCCGGAGGGGGAGCGGGTGCAGTACCGCGACCTGGTGGTCTGGCAGCCCGACCCGGACGACTTCTTCAGGGGCCAGTGGGTCTGGCTGAACGGGCCGAGCGAGCGCCTGATCAAGAAGCTCCGGAAGCACGGGGTCACCACGGCGGACCTGCGGGAGGCGGGGGTGGTCATGTGACGGTTCAGGATCTGGTACCGCCGTTCCTGTCGGCTCTCGCCGCGGCCGGGCTGGGCGCGGCCGCCGGGTCGGCGGTCCTGCCCCTTGTGAGACGCATGGGGCGGCTGCGCGCGCCGAAGCGCGGGAAGGCGGAAAAGGCACCACCGGCATTGCGGCGTCTCTTCCAGGGCGGGAAGGGCGAGGAGCTGCCCGCCTGGGCGCGGCGCTGGCTGGAGCGCAGCTACCGCGACCTCAGGCGCGCGGGCCTGGGGCTCTCCTTCGCGCGGTACGCGGCGCTGGTCGCCTTCGGCGCCCTCGTCGGGTTCGCGGTCGGCGTGGTCTGGCTGCACAACCTGCCCGCGGCGGTCCTGATCGCGGCCTCGGCCTACCTGGTGCCGGACATGTTGCTCCGCGGGCGGCTCCAGGCGGCGAAGGCCAGGAAGATAGGGCAGCTCGGCGCGGCGGTGCGGGTCTTCGCGGCCGAGTTCCGGGACACCCCGCAGGCGCCGCGGGCCCTGGATGCCGCGGCCCGCCGCATCCCGCCGCCCCTGGGGGACGCCCTGCGCGAGGCGGCCGACATGGCGGTGGGCAAAGGCAAGTCCCCGGACGAGGTGTGCTCCTACCTCATGAGGGAGCTGGACTTCGAGTACGGCCGCATGTTCGCCCTGCTCCTGCGCGCGGCCTGGGACGACGCGGCGGCCGGGCCCCTGTTCACGCGCCTGGCGGCCCGCGTCGCGGGGCTGCAGGGCCTCATGCAGAAGAACCGGGCCAACCTGGCCTACTCCCGCCTCATCGCCCTGGCGGTGAACGCCCTGGTGCTGCCCGCGGCCCTGGGCATGCGCTTCCTGGTGCCGGAGACCGGGTGGTTCCTGGTCCACCACCCGGCGGGCAGGCTGCTGGTGTGCCTGGCCTTCCTGAGCGTCCTGGTGGGACTGGCCCTGGACCGGCTCATGGGGGAGGTGGAGGTGTGAGCGAGGGTGTCGGTTTGGCCCTGACCCTCGCCGCGGCCCTGGGGCTGGGCGCGGCCGCGGCCTGCCTGGCGGCCTTCCTGGTGCGGGCCCTGCCCTCGGCGCGCCTGGCCGCGCGGCTGCGCTCCCTGAGACCCGGGCCGAAGCCGGCGCCTCAGGCGCCTCAAAAGAAGAAGGAAAAGCCCTGGTCGCCCTTCCGGGACCTCAAAGCCACGGGCGCGTGCCTGGGTGGGGCCGCGGGCCTCGGGGCGCTGGCCTGGGGCACGCCCTGGCTGCCCTTCGCCGCGGCCTTGGGGAGCCTGGCCGGGTTCGCCGCGGCCCTGGCCGCGCGGCGCCTGCGGGAGGGCGGGGACCGCTTCCTCAGGCTCAGGGAGGCGGCGGTCCTGTACGAGAGCGTGGACCTCTTCGGCCGGGCGGGCTTCACGGTGCGCCAGGCCATGCAGATGAGTCTGCCGCTCGTGGGCCGTCTGCGCCCCGCCCTGGAGAGGTGCGTCGAGCGCTGGGGCCAGGGGTCCCTGCGGGCCATAGAGGAGTTCGGGCGGGAGATCGGCGTGCCCGAGGCCGAGGTGCTGACCGCGGTCCTGATGCACGCGGAGGAGGTGGGAACGGCCAGGCTGGCGGGAGTCATGGAGGAGGAGGCCTCCAGGATCGAGGAGCTGCGGCGCGCCCTGGCCGAGGTGCGCGTGGCCAGCCGGCCGGTGTACGCCACGGTGTACGTCTTCCTGCCCGTGGCCACCCTGCTGGGCATGATCCTGGGGCCGCTGGCCTACCGGGCCGTGCAGATGATCCAGAGCATGCGCGCGCCCGGCGGCCCGTAGCGAAACCCGACGAAGGGGGGTGCTTCGGCCGTGCTGCGGACTTTGAAGGAGTTCTGGCGCGACGAGCGCGGGGGCATTCTGACCACGGAAAACATCGGCTACGTTCTCCTGGTCGCCGGCGCCGTGGCCCTGGTGGGCTTCGGCTTCACGGCGCTGGCCCGCGGCAAGATGGGGAACGTCTTCGGGGCCCTCAAGGGCATGAAGGCCATGAGCGGCAACGTCACCGAGTCGTCCGGCTACACCTACACGGCGACCACGGACCCGAACACGGGCATCCAGACCGGCGCGACCGGCGGCTAAGGTCTCTCGGGGAAGGGCGCGGGGGGAGCCTGCGCCCCTTTTCCTTTTTCGGGGGTGGTTTCCGTGCTGCGGACTTTAAGGGAATTCTGGCGCGACGAGCGGGGCGGCATCATCACGACCGAGACCGTCGGCTACGTCCTCATCATCGGAGGCGCGGCCGCCATGATCGGGTACGGCCTGGCGGCGGCCATGCGCGGCCTGGCGGGCAAGAACGTCAAGACCATCAAGTGCGCGGACCCGTCCTACGCGGCCGCGCACCCGGAGTGTTCCACTCCGTGACCTGGCGGGACGCGGTCCTCCTCGCGGGCGTCGGCCTGGCGGCAGCCATGGACCTGAGGACGGGTTTCGTCAGGAACTGGCTCACCGCGCCGCTGCTCCTGGCCGGCTGCGCGGAGGCCTTTCTCCGGGGCGGGCCGGCCGCCCTCGGGGGGAGTCTGGCCGCCGCGTGCGGCGCGGCCTTCCTGACCTTCGCCTTCGCCTGCGGCCCCGGGGGCGGCGACGTCAAGCTGGCCCTGGCCGCGGGGGCGTGGCTCGGCACGGAGCGGCTGGCGCCCTACCTGCTGGGGGCCTGGAGTACGCGGGTTCTGCTCAACCTGCTGGTGCGGCTCAGGGTGCGCGGGTGGAGCCCGGCGCTTGCCTTCCGGGACGCCCTTGCGGAGCTGCGCACCTGGCGGGTCGCGCTGCCCGGGGAAAGGAGCTTCCGGCTGTTCCAGCGGGCGCGCGAGAGGTGCGGCGGCGACCCGGACGCGCCCGGGGTCCCGGGGGCGCTCTGGGTGGCGGGCGGCGTCCTGGCGGCAGTCTTGTTAAAGGGGGTGACCGGTTAAATGCGGCGGGCTTTTTTCTCCGGGGCCAGGGGCTTCGCCCTGCCGGGCTACCTGGTGCTCCTGCTCATCATCGGCGGCATCGCCCTGCTCATCTCCGGGGCACTCATAGAGGCGCTCAAAGGGACCCACGGCAACGCATTGAACCTCGTACAGGACCTCACCAGCGGCGGCTTCTGAGGGGCGTGGTCCTGGTTGAGTTTCTGATGGTGGTGCTGGTGCTGGCCTTCCTGACCTTCGGGGCCGTGGACTACTGGGTGGTGCTGGCCAAGCACCAGTACGCGGAGCACTTGATGCACCACTACCTCCAGAGGATGCAGGTGGAGGGGCGCCTCTCCTCGGCGGACGAGGCCGCGCTGCTCAACGACTTCCAGCGCTTCTCCTGCCCGGTGAGCGACCTGACGGGCACATACCCGCGGGAATCCCAGGGCCAGCCCCGGGCCCTGAGGAACCCACAGGACCTGGAAGGCAGCGCGGTGCGCCTCAGGATAGCCTGCCGGCCGGTCCCCCAGCCGCTCCTCTCCGGGAGGCTGCTCCGGGGCGCCGCAGCCGGAAGCGACTTTCGCATCGTGGTCGGGGGGTCGATGCTAAGTGAAAGGGTCACGCCTTAGGCGGCCGTTCGGAGGCCGCGGCGCAGCGCTGTTGTGGGCGCTGATGTTCCTGCCCGTCCTTCTCCTGGCGCTCGCCTTCGGGGTAGAGCGCGTCCAGTCGGTCACGGAGGGCGACGTGGACGTGCAGCGGGCCCTGGAGCAGGCGGTGAAGGCCGCGGCCATGCAGGTCACGCCCGAGAGCCAGGCCGCGGGCCGGCCCAGGATCCACGCGGCCCGCGCGCTGGCGGCCTTCGAACGCATGCTGGCGGCCAACCTGGGCCTGGACCCGGCCACCCTGTCGCCTCTGGCGGGCTCGGCGCTCAAAGAGCGGCCGGACTTCGTCCTGGTGGTCTACAACGGGGACGCCTCCTTCGCGGCGGGCGGCGCGCAGGCCGCGTGGAAGTACCGGTTCAGCGGGGGCGTCCTCACGGGCGGCCCCCTCACCGCCGCGGGCTTCCCCTGCAGGTTCGGCGTGACCTCCTCGGACGTGCTTCCCGGCGGCGGGGGGACGATCAACGTCACCCTGGACATGCCGGGCTGCGTGGGGGTGGTGAGCGCGAAGGGCAGGAACGTCCTGGGGAGGACGCCGCTGGCCCCGGTCCGGTACGCGGCGGCCAAGATCGTGTGCCCGTCGGGGGCGTGCGGAGCGTGACGAACGTTGGCACCGCTCTTCGTCGGCCACCGACCGGGCCGACCTTTACGCCTGGGGACGCGACGTCCTCCGGGACGCCATGGAGATGCCCGGAAGGCTGGAGTTCGAGGAACTGGCGGCGAAGTACGGCGCCGGCGCGGTCCCGTGCAGGGAGGGGTCGCACGCGGACCGCTGGCTGGCGCGGTCCCCCGGCTGGACGGAGGCGGCGAGGAGGGGCGGGGCGGTGGTGTACAGGTGGGCCGGCAGAGGGTCAACTACCCCCCACTGAAGTGGGAGGCATGACGCCTCGGAGTTGACCAGCCTGAGGGTCCGACCCTAAGGACAAGGGGATGAGGGCGCTACGTTATCCGGGTCACGGCACCCTGGGGTGCTCCTCCAGCTCCAGGCCCTGCCGCCGGCGGTTAAACAGCGAGCTCGGGGTGCAGCGAGCGGTGCCGCCGGCGCGACAAGCCCGGGTAACACTGGCGAGGAGGGCGCTGGGGAGAGTCCGCCCCGGCGCGACACCGGCCCCGTAAGGGGCCTCCCAAGAGGAGGGGAAGCGCGCGTGGTTTTCGTTCTGGACGCGAGGAAGAGGCCGCTCATGCCCTGCTCCGAAAAGCGGGCGAGGAAGCTGCTGGCGCAGGGCAGGGCCGTGGTGCATCGCGTGGTGCCCTTCGTCATCCGGCTGAAGGACAGGCGGGCGGAAAACTCTGACCTCCAGGCGGTCAAGCTCAAAATCGACCCCGGCTACGAGGCCACCGGGATCTCCGTGGTGCGAGTGGC
This sequence comes from Ammonifex sp., assembly GCA_020725605.1. Taxonomy (GTDB): domain Bacteria; phylum Bacillota; class Desulfotomaculia; order Desulfotomaculales; family DYER01; genus DYER01. Next base: position 25,118 of record DYER01000105.1, read on the forward strand.
GGAGGGAAAAGAGGTGGCCGTCTTTTTCGCCGAACTCCACCACCGGATGGACATCCGGGAAAGGCTTGAGGCCAGGAGGGCCCGTCGCAGGAGCAGGAGGAGCCGCAAGACGAGGTACCGCGCCCCCAGGCTTGACAACCGCCGGAGGCCGGAGGGCTGGCTTCCGCCGAGCGCGAAAGCCCGCATCCAGCAGCTTCTGAGCATGGTGGAGAAGCTCCGCCGCTGGCTGCCCGTCGCGGAAATCGTGGTGGAGTCGGTCAAGTTCGACACCCAGAAGCTCCAGAACCCCGAAATATCCGGCATCGAGTACCAGCGGGGAGAACTCTTCGGCTACCGCAGGGTGCGCGAGTACCTGCTGGAAAAGTGGGGCCGGAGGTGCGCCTGGTGCGGCAGGGAAGGGGTGCCGCTGGAGGTGAACCGCGTGGTGCCCAGGTCCAGGGGCGGCACGGACCGGGCGTCGAACCTGGTGCTTTCCTGCCGGGAGTGCGCCGAAGCCAGGGGGAACAGGCTGCCGCAGGAGTGGCTGGAAGAGCTGAAGGGGTCCGGGCGTGATACGGACAAAAGGCGCGCGGAGAACATCCCGAAAATCCTGGCCCGGTTAAAAGAACCCCTCAAAGGCGCGGCCTTCATGAACGCCTCCCGCTATTTCCTGGTGAGGAAACTCGAAGAGTTAGGGTTGCCCGTTTTCACTGCCCCGGCCGCCCTGACCGACCGCAACCGCGCCAGATTTGGCCTGCCCAAGACCCACTACTTCGACGCCTGCTGCGCGGGGGAGGTGCGGGGGGAACTGGAGATTGCCGCGGAATACGTCCTGCACTTCCGGGCCACGGGCCGGGGGACCAGGCAGATGTGCATACCGGACCGGCACGGCTTCCCTAGGGGCCACCGTTCGAGGCACAAACTCCACTGCGGCTTCATGACCGGCGACCTGGTGGCGGCGGAGGTGCCGCGGGGGAAGTATGCGGGGAGGCACGTTGGTTTCGTGGCCGTGCGGGCCAGCGGCTACTTCGACATCAAGGATTTTCGCGGCAAGCGGGTAGCACAGGGGATAAGCCACAAGCACTGCAGGCTGGTCCAGAGGTACGACGGCTACTCTTACGGAAAGGAGGTAGCGGCGCATTCCTCCTCCCAATGAATTGGGAGGCATCTTGCGCAGAACGATTGTGAGGTGTGCAAGGAGTCACGTTGCGGACCATGTGGGAGTCCGGGCCGGCGGCCCGCGCGGAGCCCAGGTTTTTCGGCCCGCCCTGCCCGAAGGGTTACTGGTGCCCAGCCCCGGGGGAGGAGCCTCGCGGCCTGGCCCTCCGGGGTGGGGGTCAGGGCGTGGGGGTGGACCGTAGGCGAGGCGAATGTGACGGGGTAGGGATATGCTAGGCGTCTGATTAACTTACATCTCTGACCTCAGGGGGGACCGTATATGTTGCCGTTTCTCCTTCGACGTGTGTCTAAGCTCTGCCTGACACACGAGGCCGTTATGGCTCTCTTGTTCTGCGGGCTTCTCGCGTACTTAACTTTTCTTGTTACCCCTCAGCCAGCCTATGCCGGGCGAACCCTGTACGGATGTTCCCTGGTGGCTTCGGGTACCGGTCCCGGAACGTTTTATTCGGGAACCGCTACTGTCCCTTCCGGACCGACATGGGTTCTGGCCCATATTGTGGGCACCCTCGTGGGAGTCGATTTGGGCGACAGTGGCCAGTGTAGCTGGGGATTCGTCGAGTACAGTACAGACGGCGGCGGTTCTTGGACCAGCCTTGGCATAGACTACTCAGGTTGGTCGTCTAAATCCGTCAACGAATGGCTCGAAGTTCCGGCGGGTAGCCTAGTTCGACTCAAGATAATAAGCGAAGCGCAGGGCCGTTACTCCGAAATCCGCCTGACCCAATTTCTCGTTCCCGATGATACCGTTGCCGATGGAGTTTCTTTATCACCCACAACATATAGCGCCGGTTGGTACTATTCTTCGGAATACGTCGTTCCGTCCGGCTATGAGCTTGTTGCGGTGCAGGTTCAGGGTTTTTCCTACCTGACCTGGTATATGAAAGCGTACCTTGAGGGCTGGAACGGTTCCTCTTGGGTTGCGCTAGGCTATTTGGAGTATGGGTCCGGCTACTTGTATTACTATACCACGAGCACGATGGGTTCCATAGTCCCGTTGAGCACTTACGCCTCTAGAGGCGAACTGGCACACAACCCTTTCTACGCATACGTCCCTCCGGGCATCAGCAAGATCAGAATGCGCAGTTCCCATTCCGGACAGGGCGTCGTCTCAAAGGTGGTGTTGTACCCTTCCTCCGCTCCCACCATTACTGGAGTCTTCTCGGGAGGTTTAGGGTGGTCAAATCAGGCTGGCCGCGGATGGGTCCGAGTGGAGTGGGCACCTAAGCCCCGCGTCGCGGGGTACCGCGTCTGCGTAGTTGACGGCAGGGACTGGCGGCAATTCGACGTCGGCAACAGGACGTACTTCGACACGAGGGAGGAGAAGATCTACCCCAGCGAGTCCTGGCTGGACTCCCTGGCTGACAACAGCTACACCGGCGATCCGTTCAACCACACGCGAGGTGGCCTGGATCTCCGTGACGATAACAATAAGCTCTTCCGGAAAATGCAGACCGACCCCTCCTGGAAGGACAAGCACCATTACGAGTTCATTGTGCTGGCCTACAACGCGTCAGGGGTGAGTCCGTGGCCGTGGGAATCCGGCGTATGGGGATGGAACGGCGGTCACTCGAGCTGGGTCACCCTCCCCAACCGCACCGACACCCAGGCACCGCAGGTGACGTCCCTAAGCATCAACGATGGTGCGGCGAACGCCGGTAGCAGGAACGTGACCTTGACCATAGCGGGGTCCGACCCCACCCAAGCCAGCTATGAAGATACCTGGGTCCGCTCCAAGCTGGCATGGCTGGAGGTTTCCAACGACAACTTCGCTACCAAGCAGTCCTACCGCGTGGGAGGCTATCTGCCAGACCGGGACGAGGACCGGATCGGTGACAGCGGAAACCTGCGCGTGTGGACCAGGCGGGTGTGGTGGGCGGACGTTCCAAACGTGTGGTTCCACGTCGGCACCTGGGGCGGCTCCGGTGCAGACCACTACCACGGGGTAACGGTGGCCGAGAACCTCAACCTTCCCGTCACCGCGGACATGTACCTCAGCTACGGGTTGTACTTGAACCAGCAGAGCAACCTGCGGGTGACCGTGCAGTTCCAGATGACCGACGGGAAGTGGACTTGGGAGCTGCCGGAGTGCGTGGACCAGAACGGAATTCCGGCGCTTGGCCCGAACGGGTGGGGCTATGACCTCAACAGCCGGGCCTACAATCAGGTGTACTACCGGCAGATAAGCCTCGCCCCCCTCGCGGGCAGGTCCATCTCGAAAATCGTCATCTGGATAAACGACAATCCCGGTGTTCCGGACGGAGACTACTACGGGCACATCAAGAACATCCGCATAGGTCCGGCCTGGCTGACGGACATCAGCCAAGAGAACGTCTGGCGTATCCCGTGGACCCTCACGGCGGGCGAGGGGACGAAGACCGTAAGCGTTAGGTTCGTCGACTACGCGGGCAACGTGTCGCCCGTGCAGTCCGCGTCCATCTACCTGATTAACGACACCCAGCCGCCCTCGGTGAGCGTGACCGTCAACGGCGGCGCGGCCGTAACCACTTCGCAGTACGTGGACCTGGCGGTGGAGGCCCAGGACAACCTCTCCACTCCGGACATGCTTCAGATGCGCCTCAGCGCCGACGGGGGCCAGACGTGGGGTGGCTGGGGAACCTACGCCGTCCAGGTGAAGGGGTTCGACCTCGGCTCGACCGGCGGCCCCAAGACGGTCTGCGCGCAGGTGAAGGATGCGAACGGGAATGTGGGCACCGGAGTGGCGACGATCTACTACGCCAAGCCGGGGGAGGCTACCAGCACTCCGTCCGACAGCACGCCGCCTCCCACTGGGGGTTCCCAGGTGGGTGAAAACCTGAACGGTGTTGCCATCATGCTGAACGGCCAGCCCACCGTGGTAGTGCAGGGCGACTCCATTACTCTGAGCCTGAGCAACATCAACACCCAGGCAGGGCCGGTGCAACTGTATGTCAGCTTCGACGGAGTGAACTGGAGCCCGCCGGACCAGATTCCCACGGGGCAGACCACCTTCAGCAAGGTCCTGACCTTCCCGCGCGAGGGCACCATCGCGGTCAGCTACAAGCTCAAGAACTCGTACGGGGCGGAAAGCCCGGTCTACACCAGGTATTACCTGGTGGACTACACTGCTCCGGTGATAGAGAAGGCCGAGGTGCTGGGCGGCCTGACCGCGGTCACTTCGAGCACCGCCCCGCTGCTGCTCCGGGCCAGGGACAACCTGAAGGCCGGGATGTACTACAGCCTGAGCCTGGACGGCTCCACGTGGACGTCCTGGGCGGCCCTGCCTTCGGACGGCGTGGTCAACTCGCCCACGCTGGCGTCGGGTTACAACCGGGTTCGCGTCAAGGTGATAGACCGGGCAGGAAACGCAGCGTCGGCGACGGTGGGCGTGTTCAAGCTCTGACAGCCGGAAGGGGCGGTCCGGAGCGCATTCCGGGCCGCCCTATGCTTCTCAGGGGGATTCCGTTTGCGCAAGCTCACTTCCTTTGGACGGCGTACCATGTGGCCGCTACTGCTGGTGGTGCTGGCCGCAATGTGTCCTTTCGCCTGGGGCCTGTGGCATTCCGTCGCAACACGCGGCCCGGAGGTCGCAACCCGCGCCTACGTTGAAGCGCTGTGTTTGGGCTCGGACGCCGCGGCCGTCTCCGCGGGCGAGGCCCGCTTCCGGGCCGCGGCCCTTGGGGAGGTTTCGAGGGCAGACCCGGTCCGCGTGGAGGCGCGGGCGGTTGCGGTGGGAGAGGACTGGGCCGAGGTACGGATTTACGTGGAGGTCAAGCTGGCCGACGGCTCTGATGACGCCGGGTGGTACCGGATGGCCGTCGTCCGGGAGGACGGGGTCTGGAAGGTCGTCTCCTTCGCGAAGGCAGACCCCTGGCCCTCGGGTTCCTGGCCCTTCGCCTCGGCGCGGGACGTTTCCGCCGCCCGGGAGGCTTTCGCCGGGTACCTTGAGGCCCTGGCCGGAAACCGCTACGCCGGGGCCGCGAGGTTCCTGTGCGGCCCGGCGCGGCGCGCCCACGAGGCCGGGGCGGCGGTACTGGGGAAGGCCCCGCTGTTCCGGGAAGCCGAGGTGTCGAGCCTGGTTCCGGTGTGGCGGCGGGGGAACCTGATGGCCTGCCGGGCGGAATACGCGGTCGATGGGCGGCAGGCGAAGGCGGTGGTGCGCTATGCGAAGCTTACGGATGGGTGGCGCATTCTGGGCGTGGACCAGATTTAGAGCCTGTCTGCCGCTGGCGGCGGCCCTGACGCTGGTCTTGTGCCTGGCCTTTCCGGCCGCGGTCTTGGCCTGGGACTACACCATATCCGGCACGGACACACCCTCTACCATCGACCCGGCCGCGACGACCGCCGTGGTGGATACCACCAACCGGGAAATCCGCCTCCCGCAGCGGCCGGTGCCGGACCTGGTCGGCTTCTGGGAATCCGGGGAGTACGACTATGTGGTGCTGACCGCATCCGGCTTCCGCCACTACGCCTTCGACGGGACCCAGATGCGGGAGGTCGGCGTCCTGGGCCGCCAGGATACCAGCAATCCGCTGGCGGTTGCCGCCCGGGGAAATTACCCCGACGTGCTGGTCTACGATCCGGGCCAGCAGAAGCTGAGGCACTACTCCTTCACCGGCTCCGGCATGGCCTACAACCCGGCCCTTTCGGTGGCGGGCCTGACCGGGGTCCTGGCCGTCGGGACCGCGAGCCAGTCCGAGGTCGCCGCGCTGGTCGGGACCCAGGTCCAGCACTACAGCTTCACCGGCTCGGGCATGGCCCGCAATACCATACTCGAGCCTTCGGCTCCCCTCACCAACCCGGTGGACGTGGCCCTGGCCTCCGGCGGGTACGACACCGTGGTGCTGGAGCCCGACAGGGTCAGGTGGTTCAGCTTCACCGGCTCCGGGACCGCGGAAAACCCTTCGCTGAAGCTGCTGAACCTGACGAATCCCGTGGCGGTCGCGGTGGCGGACCCACAGTCGGGTTACGACATCGCGGTCATAGACGGGACGCAGGTCAAGCACTACTCCTTCGACGGCAACCAGTTGCGGTACAACGCGGTCCTGTCGGTCACCTCCGGGCTGACGAACCCCAGGGCGGTGGCGATACGTCCCGGTTCCTACGACCGCATCATCGTCGACGGGAACGAGGTGAAGTACTACTCCTGGACAGGGTCCGGCCTTCAGTACAACCCGAACCTGTCGAAGACGGTGGCCGACATCGCGCAGGGCGGCGGCTACAGGAGTCCGGCGGCGGCCCTCTCCCAAGGCAGGGACCCGGGCTACCCGGTCTCCTGGGTCCGGGTGCGGGCCGCCCACGAGCTGCCGCCGAACACCACGGTGACGTGGTCGGTGACCGCCGACGGGACCAACTGGAAGAAGCGCTGGCGGGCGCGGGGCCTGCCGGGCGGCTCCACGGTCCTGGAGCTGACCGACGACGACGGCGCCACCTGGTATGCCGCGGGCACGGCGGCGGACGCCCTGCCGTCGGCCGACAACGGGGCCCTGTGGGTCCGGGTTCCGGCGGGCAGGAGCGTCAGGTGGCGGGCCGACATGGAAACCTCCGACCCGAACGGCACGCCGAAGATAGCCACCAATCCCAGGGGCGGCGTCGCGGTCAGGTGGGAGGCCGACGCGCCGCCGAACCCGCCGGTGCCGAAGACGTACGGAACGTGCTTTGCGACCACCACGCCCACGCTGGAGTGGACCTTCTCCGACCCGGACCCCGGGGACTGCCAGACGGCCTACCAGGTGCAGATAGCCCGGGCCGCGGACCTGAGCGTGTTCCTGGACACCGGCAAGGTGCTGAGCGGCCAGACGCAGTACACGGTGCCGACCAGCAGCTCCCCGGACGCCGCCGGGCCGCTGTGGAACTCCGGGACCTACCGGTTCAGGTACCGGGTCAGGGTCTGGGACTCCAGGGACATCCCCTCGGACTGGTCGGCCTGGGCCGACTTCTGCGTCGCGGCCTTCGAGCGGCCCAGGATCGCCCGGATAGTGAGCCCCCCGCCGGGGCAGGTCTCGCCGGACCCGGCCAACCCGGCGACGCACATAATGATTCTTCCGGGCATGACGGCTGCGCAGCTGCCGAAGGCCAAGGCCGGGGCCAAGGTCGTCCTGCTCCTCGACAGCGTGGGGCCGCTGAACTCGGTCTCCTGGGCGTTTTCGTACACGGGCCCGCAGGGAACCAAGTACGCTGCGGTGAATATTCCAGTAAGCCTTCCCGGCGGCGGCTCCAATCCGATGCGCCCGGCGGGCAGCGAGACCAACCGCTGGGCCGTGGAGTTCTGGACCGACCCGAGCCTGGCGGTGTGCCCGAGCGGGACGGTGGTCGGAATGCAGGCTTCGGGGAGCGGCGGGGTCTCGGCGGGCCTGAGGGCGCCGCCTTACGCGGAAGGGGTGGTAGTGACCGAAGGTAGCGTGTACGCGGACTGGTTCGTGGTGCTCCAGGGAAGGGACGCGAATTAAGGAGAAGCCCCCCAAAAGGAGAAACGGGCTTCGTATTCATCGTATAGAAAGACCCCCCATCAAGGGCAAACCCGGCGAAAGCCGGGGGCGCAAAGCCATGGGGCCTAAAGCGGATCATCCGCCAGGGCAGCCCGGCTGCTGGGGGAACCGCAAGGCAACAAATCCCCCCTCGGCAGCCGGCCGCCGATTGGAAGGAGGTGGTCGGCCCGGTTCGTTTCTGAAGGGTTCCAAAGCGCGACTTTGGAGTTTGTAAAACAGGCCATGTGCAGAGGGGGTTGGTTTTTGTGCGGAACCTTAAAAGAGCCGTGAGTGTGGTTCTGGCGCTGTGCCTCGTGTTCGCGTTTGCGGTGCCCGCGCTGGCGGACAAAGGCCAGGTTCAGGTGCGGACTCAGTCCCAGGTGCAGGAGGAGGTCCAGACCCAAGTTCAGGCCCGGTCCCAAGTGCAGGAGCGGGTTCAGACCAAAGTGCAGGCTCAACCCCAGGTACAGGAGCAAGTTCAGACTCAAGTGCAGGCTCAACCCCAGATGCAGGAACAGGTGGAGACCCGCACGCGTAACGAGGGCGACGAACTGCGGATAAGGGTGGAACAGAGGCTCGAGCAGGAGATCACCGAAGGTATTGAGGACGAGGAATTTGAAAACGGGGAATTTGAGAATGGAGAATTTGAGAATGGGGAATTTCAAAACGGGGAATTTACTGAACCGGGAGCGAAGGGCCTCGAAAAGCACATCGCCAAACTGGAAAAGAAGCTTGCGGAGAACCCCGGCGACCCGAAGCTCCTCTGGAAGCTGGCGGTAGCCTACCGCAACGTCGGAGAATACGATAAGGCCATCGAGGTGCTCAAGGAGCTGGAGGGGCGGCTGCCGCACCCCACGGCCAAAGTCGCGGTGCTGCTGGCCCAGTGCCTGAAGGCCAAGGGCGATGCGGAGGCGGCGGTGGCCGAACTGGAGAAGCTGCTCGAGTCGCCCGCGACCGTGCCGGGTGCCGTATACGCCTACAAGGCCATCCTGAAGGAGGAACTCGGCAACGTGAACGAGGCGGCGGAGGATATGGAGGAGGCCATTACCGCCGAGCCGAACGACGAGAGTCTGTACAAGAAAATCGGGGAACTCTACAGCAAGGCGGGCAAGGAAGGCGTCAAGGTGTTCGTGAAGGGCAAGAAGCTCACCTTTGATGCCGAGCCCTTCATCGAGAACGGCCGCACCATGGTACCGGTCCGGGCGATAGCGGAAGCACTGGGGTTGAACGTAGACTACAGGGAAGGCGTGGTCACCATCACGAATCCCACCAACGGGAAGACGGTGATCCTCTACTTGGGCCGCGCCGAGGCCGAGGTTGACGGGAAGAAGGTGACCCTCGACGCGCCCGCCAGGATCGTTCCGCCGGGCCGGACGGTCGTCCCGCTCCGCTTCGTGGGCGAGAGCATGGGCGCGGACGTTAACTGGTTCGAAACAGGCCAGGTGGTGGTGGTCAACGAGCGGTAGTGGTGGGAACAGGGCCGGGTTCCCTCGAAGGGGGAACCCGGCATTTTGTGTTCTTCAGAAAAGATTTCCACGCCGTATTCCTCCGACTGATGGTGAGGTTTCTCTGGGTTTCATCGCGCTGAGGAAGCGCTGGAAAAGGAGCGCCGGGCCGGGACGGGGCCCAGATACGCTCCGGTTTCCGGAAGGAAATTGCGTATTGGTGCCGAAATTTCGGAACATTCGGGAAGGCGCGGGGAGGTGGCGGCGTGAGAGGGGGCGGTGCGGCAGGGAGACGTCCTGCCGGGCTGGTGTTCCAGGGTGAAGCCTGTCGCGCGGCGGACCCGTGGCTGGAGGAAATCACCGGCCTCTCGCCGGCGCAGTTGCGCTCCGGGTGGGACCGGGCCGTGCATCCGGAGGACCTGGCGCGGCTACGGGAGGCCCTGGCCGACTGCCTTGAGGGCCGCCGGGGAACGGCGACCCTGTCCCTGCGGTTAGTGGATCGGGAGGGGCGCGCCGTTCTGGCCGAGGCCCGGCTCTCCCCCACGCTTCTTGACGGGGAGCCGGCGGCGCTGGTGGTGCTGGAAGTGCCCCCGGGACCAGGTGCAGGTGCGGCGGACTACGCGCGCCTGTTCGCCGGGGTGAGCGACCTCGTGGTCACCCACGACATGGAGGGCCGCATACTGGCGGCCAACCCGGCCGTGGGGCGGGTGACGGGCCGGCCGGCCTCCGCCTGGCTTGGCCGCCCCCTCGCCGACATGCTGGCGCCCGACGTCAAGCACCTCTTCGCGGACTACCGGAGGACCCTGGAGTGCGAGGGGCGGGCGCGGGGCGTGATGAAGGTCCTGGGCCGGGAGGGAGGAGAGGCCTACCTGGAGTACGACTCGGTGCTTTTAGGCCCCGGGCCCGTGGCCCACCTCATCGCCCGCGACGTCACGGACCGCATCCTGAACGCTCGGTACAAAAAGGCCCTGCGGCACGGCATCGCGGCGGTGGCGGGCCACCTGGTGGAGTGCCGGGACCCCCACACCGTTGGCCACCAGCGGCGGGTGGCGGCCCTTGCCGCGGCCCTGGCCGAGGAACTGGGCCTGGGTCGGGAGGAGGTGGAGGACGTGCGCCTGGCCGCGCTCCTCCACGACATCGGCAAGGCGGCGGTCCCGGCCGAGATCCTCCTCAGGCCGGGCCCCCTGAGCGAACTGGAAAGGCGGCTGGTGCAGCAACACCCCCGCATTGCGGTGGAAATCCTGCGGGAGACGCTGCTGCCGCCCCGCGTCCTGGCCGCCGTGTCCCAGCACCACGAGCGGCTCGACGGTTCCGGGTATCCCTTGGGCCTCAAAGGCCCGGACATCGAGCTTGCCGCCCGCATCATCGCGGTGGCCGACGTGGTGGAGGCCATGACGGCCCACCGGCCCTATCGTCCGGCGCTGCCCCTGGAGGCGGCCTTCGAGGAACTCGGGCGCGGGGTGCGCTACGACCCCGAGGTGGTGCGGGCGGCGGAGTCCCTTGGCGGGAAGTCCCTGGAGATAATGCGGCGCGCGCTGGAGGGGAGGGGCGGTTCCGTATAAGGGTGCGCGTAGGGCCCGTCGTCAGGGGCGTCAGGCTTGGCATCCGATGGGTGCCGGGTGGTAACATAAAAAAGTAGGTGCTTGCACCTGCGGGCCGGTGTTCTCGTTCTGGGAGACCGGCCCGCGCTTTTTTGAGGTGGGAACATGCGTAGAATCCGGACGGCCTTCGACTCCCTCGGCCCCTGGCGCGCCCCGGCGCTGTTCCTGGCCGGGGCCGCCCTCCTGCTGGCCCTCGCCCCGCTGCTAAGGGCGCTTCCGGGCCTGCCCCTGCTGGCCGGGACCTGCGGCCTGGCGTGGCTCTGCGGCCGGGGGCTGAGGCCCGACAGGCGCGTGGCCCTCGCGGCCCTGCCGGTCCTGTGCGGGTTCCTGCTGGCGTGGCTGGCGGCCTCGACCGTTCACAGCTTCCAGGCCGCCGCGCACAACTGGAAGCCGCATAAAAGCCCCGAGCCACCGCCGGTGGTCTGGTCCTCGTGGCTCTCGGCGCGGCCCCTTTCCAACCCGGTCAACAGGGCCGGGCGGGGCGGCCTGTGGGCCGGAGCCTTTGCGGGCCTGCTCGCCGCGGCCTGGGCGGGGAAAAGGCTCGGCGCGGCCAGGCACGGCCCGGGGGTGGTGCGCGGCATGGAGGTCGTGGAGGGCGGCTGGGCCTCGGACGCCGACGTGGCGTCCCACTGCGAGTTCGGCCCGCCGGTGCGGGGCAGGGGCCTGATCCCGCTCGGCAAGATGCCGGACGGCCGGATCGTGCGGCTGGACCCCGAGAAGGGCACGATCAAGATCGCCGGGCACATGCTGGCCGTGGGCGCGACCGGCACGGGCAAGTCATACACCCTGGTGCGGGTGGACATCATCGCCGGGGCCATGGACGGGCACTCGCTGGTGGTCACGGACCCCAAGGGCGAGCTGCTGCGCGACATGGGGGCGTGGCTGGCGCAAGGCGAGGGCTACCGGGTGCTGGTGTTCAACCTGATCGACCCCTCCCGCAGCCACTGGTGGAACCCGCTGCTGGAGTGCCGGGGCTGGGACGAGATCGTGGACCTGACCGACTGGCTGATCACAGCGGCGGGCGACGACCACGCCTTCTTCTCCGGCGGCGAGAAGAACGTCTTCCTGGCCGCGGCGGCCTACGTGCGGTGGGCCCTGGAGGAGAAACACCGCCACCTGCGGGCGGCCCTTTCGTTCCTCTCCTGGCCCCAGGAGGCGGCGGACGCGGCCTACCGGGAGGCCTTTCGGAGCGGGAAGGTTCCGCGGGACGCCATCGAGACGTGGAACGGGGCGCAGGGCCACTACGACAACTACGTCGAGGGCGTGCGCAACAAGGTGCGCAACCTGGTGAAGGGGCCGCTGGCGGCCCTGACCAGCAGGAGCGACTTCGACCTGCGCACCCTGGGCGAGACCAGGACCGCCCTGTTCCTCCTCCTGCCGGAGGAGGGCGACTACCGGTCCATCCTGGTGCCCTTCTACACCTTCATGTTCCGGCGCCTGCGGGAGAAGGCCGAGGCCGACGGCGGCAGGCTCAAGGTGCCGGTGCGCTTCATCATGGACGAGTTCGCGAACATCGGCAAAATTCCGGACATCGACAAGCTGTTCTCCCTGGGCCGCGGGCGGGGCTACTACGGCCACATCATCCTGCAGAACATCGGCCAGCTCAAGGGCCTCTACTCCCGCGACCGCATGTGGAACGCCGTGGCGGGCAACTGCCCCATCAAGCTCTGCCTCTCCACGGACGACCTGGACACGGCCCGCTGGTTCACGGCCTTCCTGGGCGGGGCCAGGGTGCGGAAGATCTCCGAGCGGAGGGACGTGACCCATCCCTGGGACCGGCTGCTGGAGGTCCCGAGGAAGACCGAGTCCACGGCCGACGTGGAGGTCATGCACGACTGGGAACTCCTGCAGCTCCCGGAGATGGACTGTGTGTGCGTCCTCCGGGGCAAGAAGCCCCTGTACCTGGAGAAGCTCTCCTGGACCGAGCTGCCGCAGCACCGGGAGATAGAGAGGCATCCCAAGGCGAAGCCGGAGGACTTTACCGGCGTGCGGGAGTGCCGGGTCGAGCTGCCGCCCTGGCCGGAGGAGCCGGGCGCGCCACAGGAGCCGAAGCGGAAGCGGAGCAAGAAGGCCGCCCAGCCAGAGCCTGAGGATGACCTGGGCGAGCTGGCGGCCGAAGAATTGGGAATCTGAATCCGGGGCCCGGAAAGACGCCGGGCCCCGCGCATTTTTTTGGAGGTGGTCGGGATGATTTTCAAACCCGGATACGAGCCGACAGAGAAGGCCTGCGCCCGGTGCGGGGAACCCTTCCCCGTCACCCGGTTTCACCGGGCCCGGATGTGCCCAGCGTGCGCCTGCGCCTCGTACCTTGAATCGGCGCGGGCCAGTTCCGAGGCCCGGAGGCGCCGGAAGGCAAAGGCGGCGGAAGCGTGGCGGTAGCGAAGGAACCGGCCCTGCCGGCGGCTCTGCGGGCCGAAGAAAACCCTTTTGCGGAGCTGAGGCCGGGCAGGTGGCACCGGATAAGCTGGGCCGGCCAGAACCGGGGTGGGGACGGGAGTAGCTACGGCACCTCAGGAAGGCTGGAGTGGGTGCATCCACTGGGGCATTACGCGGTCTTTCGGACCCGCGCCGGGTACTGTTTCTGCGTGGGCCGGAGCCACCTGGCGACCGGGGCGCAGGTGTTACCCGCAACGCTGGAGGGCGGACGGTCGTCCGCAGTGCAGACGGTTGCGCCGCAACTCGTAAGGAAGGGGTGTCAATGTTGACGGGCAGGACCCACGCTGCCGCCGGTGCCTTCTTCGGGGCGCTCGCCGGGCACGCAATCGGGAGCCCGGAGACGGGCTTGGCGGTGGGGGCCCTGGCGGCCCTCACGCCGGACATAGACGCGCCGGGATCGATCATCGGCCGCCGGGTGAGACTTGTTTCGGTGCTACTGGAGGCCCTGGCCGGCCACAGGACGGTGTGCCACACGGTCTGGTTCTGCCTGCTGGTAGCCGCGGCGTTCGCGGCCCTGGGCTCCTGGGCCGCCGGGTTCGTGCCCGGCGCGTCGGCTCTGTGGGGCCTTCCGGCCCTGGCGGGGGCGCTGAGCCATCTGGCCTTGGACGCCTGCACGGTCACTGGGGTGAAGCCCTTCGACCCGCTGCCCCTGCCCGGAAGGCTTGCCTTCCTGGGGCACCCCCACGGCCCGATAAGGACCGGGACGTGGTGGCAGGAAATCCCGGCCATGCTGGCGTTCCTGGCCCTGGCCCTGGCGGCGCTGAGGGTGTAGGGGTGGCGGGTTATGATTTTCAGCGGCCTTCGTGTTGCCTTGCGTGATTTTCGGGCGCCAAGCCGGGTCGGCGTCGCGCCGGAAGGCCGGAAAATCGGGCCTTCCCGGGAACGGCCCGCCGCGGGCCGGCGGGAAAAACGCAACACAAGGCACATTGCCTGGCGTGGTTGCCTGGAGGAGGGGAGAGCGTGATAGAAAAATGCGACCGCTGCGGGCAGGAGGACGAGGTGGTGCGGGCCTACGGGCGGCTGTTCTGCCCGAACTGCGCGGAGCAGCTGAGCCGCACGGGCGCGGCCTGGTACCTGCGCCGCGCCGTGGAAAAGGAGAGGGAGAGGAGGAAGCGCGGGTGCCGAAGGGAGCGGTAGTCGAGGACAGCCTGGCCGGCGGCCTGGCCTGGGGGTGCTTCGGCGACGTGCTGGCCGAGGCCAGGCGGGAGAACGGAGTCTGGAAGGCCGCGGCCTACAGCGTCCTGCGGGAGAAGCTGGCCGAGGCGGAGGCTGAAACCTGGTGGGAGGCCATGGAAAAGGCCGCGCAGGCGGCGAAGAAGGCAGGGGGCGGAACGGCGTGACTTTGCCCGTCACTCAAACCCGAAACGTCGAAGGCCCGCCTGGGTTTTGCGGACCTTCGAATCGTTCCTGCCGGAGCCGCCACCTCCGGATCTCTTTTGACCCCTTCTCGGGGTGCGTGGGGGGCGGACTTGCCCACCTCAGGAACGCCGGTATACTGCTCTGTTTATATCTTTGCCCAATTCCTTCCTGATGCCCAGATGCGCGGCCAGGACGGCAGGCATGCGGCCCGCCACTACGTAAGGAGGATTCTTCATGGAATGTTAGACTTCCCGCCCGAGTCCTGCAAACGGTTTCGGCGGCAACCTTTTGTTTTCCTTCGTCTGGTCGTCCGAGAAGTTGGGGGAAGGAGAAAGGAGGTGAAGGCGGCGATGCAGGCGATCAAGCCTGAGGGGTACCAGTTGCCCGCGGACCCCAGGGATGTTTTGCACCAGGCCCGCGAGACCGGCCGGGTCCTGGAGGCCGTGGTGAGCCGGGTGACGTACCTGGAGGCCGGGCCGGTGTGGGAAGTCACGTTCACAGGGCTGGACGGGGCCAGGGGCCTGGTGCCGCGCTCGGAGATGGACGTGCCGGACCCGCTGGTGAACCGGTTCGTGGGCCAGGTGGTGAGGGTCAAGGTCAAAGGCGTCGACCGGGACACCGGCCTGGCGGCCTGCTCCCGGCGGGAGGCCGTGGCGGACGCGGCGGAGCGGCTGCTGGCCTCCGTGAAGGAGGGGCAGGTCCTGGAGTGCCTGGTGCGCGCGGTGCTGCCCGCCTCGGAGGGGAAGCCTCCGCGCCTGGTGGTGGACGCGGGCGGCGGGTACCTGGTGGAGATACCTAGACGGGACGCCCAGGTTTCGGAGTCGGTGCCGCTTTCGGCGCAGTACCGGCCTGGGCAACCGGTCAGGGCCACGGTCAAGCGGGTCGACCCGCAGACCGGGACCCTGGAGCTTTCCGTGAAGGCCGCGAACCCGGACCCCTGGGCCGGGTGCCCTGAATACAAGCGCGGGGATATAGTGGCAGGCCGCGTAGCGGCGGTGGCCCGGAACAAGGCCGGCAGCCGGTTCGTATTCGTGGAGGCCGAGGGGAGTCCAGGTGTGATAGGGATTGCGCCGGTTCCCCTGCGCGGCACCCTGCGTCGGGGCGACCGGGTGTCCTGCGCGGTGGCGTCGTTCTCGCGGGAGAACCGGAAGCTGCATCTGCGGATACGGGGGGTACTGGCGTAGGCAAGGCCGGAAGGGGCCCGCGCTCCACAGGAGATTTCTTCTCGGGCACGGGCCTCTTGATTTTTCGGAGTGGGGCCGTATCGGGAACAAGTTAGCTTACAAATAATTCGCCGGGGAGAGATCCGAGGGGTGCGTTCACACTCCGAATCCCGTCCCCGGCGCACCTACGTCATGCCGGCCTTCACGGTAAATTGTTCTGATTACCGCACCGCGCACCGCGGCTGCGAAGCGGTGGGCAGGCGCCCTCTTACCGTGCAGTTGGTCCGAGCATCGCAGGAAGCCGGATTGGCTTCGTTAATCTTCCGTAGCAAGGTAAAGAGGCCCGCGAAGTAGACGGCAAAGGCTTCACGCTTCCCGACCATGGTATCACCTCCTTACCGAGTACCGTTGATCGAGAATCTGTCCGGTGGTCCGTTCAGGCTCCCGTCCGGAAGGCTCCCACCCTCCTGTCGCCTCCAGTGCCCGCGACGGCGCGCCTTGCACCTCACAGGTCCGGAGGCGGGGCTGACTTCTCTCGCCAAGCTCAAGGGACGGTTGACTCCACGTGCGAACCCCGGCAGAAAGGTGAAGACCCGTACGCCTAAGCGTTGCGGGCCTTCCTTCCGCGAAAGCCGTGCCCACCGAGGGACTTAACCCGCTCCCGGGGCACATCCGGTTTCCACCGACAGACGCCTCCTAACCTAGCACACCGGTGGCGGGGTGTCAAGGGTTGATAGTCTTCGGTTTATGATGGCCATCGTCCACCTTCAACCGTTTGGAATGACTATATTTTCCTATCGTACCCTTTCGAAGCATAGGCCGCCCGGAGGCCTCTAATCAGATTTCGCGCCCCGCACCGTTTGCGGGACCGTCCGCGCCGCCCACCCGGCTGAAGTTGCTACGTGAAAGCCGGGGCCGCCCGCGTGGAAACGAAGGCCGCAGAGCACGGTACGGGTCTGCTGGAGGAGCTGGGCCGGCTCCGGGAGCGGGTGCTGGCGGCCCGGGACCCGGAGGAGAGGCGGGCGGTCCGGCAGGCGTGGGAGGAACTGGCGGGCCGATGCGGGGCCGTTTGACGGTCCAGCCGGGGCGCGCAGAATCGGGGTGAGGTGGGAAGTATGGCAGAGGTTTGCGACCACGACTGGCTCCGACACGTCTTCGGCGTTTGGTTCCCGGTGCCAGGTCACCTTGAGGGTCTGGTCCCGGCCGGCGAGATCCGGGCCATAAAGGGCGGCCTGGCGTACCGGCTGTCGGAGGCATCGCTGGCCGTGGTGTGGGAGCGGTACGGGAAGCCCAGGCCGCGTGCGGCCGGGTGGGAGCGGCGGGGCGCTGAACGAAGTACGTTGATGGTCCCGGCTGGATAAGGGACGGCCGGGGTTTTCTGTTTTTGGGGGCCGGTTTGGCCGCGGGGCGGGCCGGCCCCACAATCGACGGGAAGGGAGGCGGAAGGCGTGAGAACTGAATGCTGGCCCTGGAACGACGGCGACTACGCGCTTTACACCGAGAATCCGCAGGCGGCCAGGGCCGCCGAGCAGGCCGGCCTGCGGTCGGTCGGGGAGTATTTCAGCGCCTGGCGGCCCGAGGCGGGGCCGGTCGCCTGGCAGTTCGCGGGGCCGAAGGGGACGGTGCTGGCGGTCGCGCGGAGGTTCGCGGGCGGCGGGACGAAGACCGGGACCAGGAAGGCCGCAGGCAAGGTCGGGTAGATACCAGGGGAAGGCCGAAACCGAAAAAAAGGCTCCCCTGCGTCGTCGGATTACGGGGCTTTTTCGAGAAGGGCCTGATCCGAGAACGCCGGAAAACCAGGATTTACGCGGCTTTGCGGCGGTTGACCCAAACCCAAATTTCATGCGGGTTTGCGGCCCTTCCAGAGAGGGATATATCTATGTATTACCCCCATGGATCACCGTCGGCGTCGTCGGATTGTGGGGCTTTTTTGTAAGTAGATGAACCAGAGGGGAGGGTACAGCGATGCGCCTGGCGGCCGAGGAGATGGAAACCCTGATCCGCTGGAACGAGCAAGAGAACTTCGCGGTGATCTGGACCTCCTCGCCCAGGGCCCAGGCCCGGTTGGCCCGCATGGGCCTGGAGCCCGCGCGGCGGGAGGGGGACGGGACACGCTACACGGTACCCAAGGGAGCCGTCCAGCTCAAGCCGGGCCGCAGCGCGGTGCTGATAGCCGGGGGGAGGGACGACCTCAAGGCGTTCCTGCGCGGCGAGTGGCGGCCCGAACCGGCTCAAGGGGTTCTCAAAGGCCGGGAAGGCGGCCTTACCCCATACGAGCAGGAGACGTTCATCAACTGGGACGAGAGGGATCCGGACGCGGAGATCTACACCGCATCGTCGAAGGTGCAGGCCAGGCTCCAAAGGGTGGGGCTCAGGCCCGTGCGAAAGGACGCCTGGGCCCTGGTTTACACGGTACCCCGGGAGGCGGTGCGGCTGAAGCTGAAAGCCACGGTCAGGGTTGCCGGGTCCGGGGGAAAGAAGGGCAGATACCAGGGTGCGGGTCGCTTTTCGGAAGAGGCCGCGAGCCCAGGATTTATGCGGGTTTGAAGGCTTTCGGGTCAAGGGGCCGCAAACCCGCATGAATCCTGGTGTTGCGGGGTTTACCAGAAATTAGGGTGTAAAAAGGTAGCCGTAATCCGACGGCGAAAGGGGGTCTGAAGAAAAACATGGATTGGAATATGGGGGCGGACTCCAACGGTTCGGGAAGCCTACCTGGAGAGAGCGAGGGAGGCAATCCGTTGTGTGTTTGGTGCGGAAAACCGCCCAGGCCGTACCCTTGCCCGTTTGTCCTGGCCGAATGCCGGAAAAGAGGTTTTGGAAGCATGGAGGAGGCCGAGACCACGGTCCGGGATTTCATGGCATCCGGCGGAGCGTTAAAACGCCTCTTCGAGAGGCTGCCGTCCTTCAGGTGCGCCGTGGAACCGTTGCTCCGGTTCTACCGGACCAATCCCGCCTTGAGAGGCTGCAACGCCGCGCAAATCGGGGCCGTGGGGGAGGTTTTGGCTTGGGCGTTCCTCACGCAGAACGGCTATCGCGTCCGCTACCACGCTATGGAGACCCCAAATCATCTGGTGGACCTCATGGTCAGGACCGACAGGGGACTCTTGGGTGTGGAAGTCAGGACGCACGTCGCTCGAAAGAAAACGAAAAGATGGTCTTTCAGTCTGTCGCCAGGACGCAAGGACCTGATGCAGTACTTCAGGGCTGTGGACGCCTACGTGCTGGCGGGCTTGGGCCTGCCGGAACCCAAGTTTTGGGTGATTCCAGTGGGTTTTTTCCGCAAGGTACCCTCAGGCATGACGTTCTCGTTCCCCGAAGGGGAAGGGAAATACGCGATTTTCGCAAACGCCTGGTCTTTCCTGCGGGAGGTCCGGGCGGGTGACCGATATGTGAGCCTCGACATGCCTGTGGCCGTACGGAAAAAGCCGCGCAGAAAGCCCAAGGAGTGGTGGAACTGGTTGGACTATCAGGAATACCCCATCATCAGTTGACCCCACCCGCGCCTTCCGGCACAATGGAACCACCAGCCAATGCATAGGGCACGCCTTCGCGCCCGGGCCGCCGGTCCCACGAAAGGGATTGGCGGCCCGCGGCGTTTTAGGCTTCGTTCGGAAAACCATGGTCGTGACCGTGTTATACTTGCTACACAACAATGAATTCCTATTCAAAGGGGGGTCAAAAAATGCACGGAGGCTCCGGCGATAGGTTTTGTCGGAAGGTCAGGAGGTATACAATCCTAGATGCTCTATGTGATGCTGGAACTTTTTTAAAGTTAGCCGCAGAATTCGAACGTCTATTCATGGATCCCGGTTTCTGTTCGCGTTGGCCCCTTGGGGTACCCCGATGGGCAGTTTATCTCGGGGGAGTAGCCTTTGCGGTAGCATATGGCTACTGCCGCGCACCGAAGGATCTGGTATATGTATTTAACCGCCTAAGCTTTCCTCGGGGAAGCTCCGCATCCGGGTCGCCGGTCCGGTTCGGGAGCACATCCCCTTTTTGTTCCGGGACGGTCCACGCGGGTTGCTCCCAAACCAGACAATGAGGACCACAGAAGAAGCGGTTCTCTTCGCCCTCACAAATTGCACACCTTGCACGGTTCGTACCCCTGCCGGATCGCCTCCTCCCGGCTACGGAACTCCACCCGGTTTGCCGGGCTTATCTCCTCCGCCCACCGGCAGTCGGGCCGGTGGAACTTTTTGGTCCGGGCGTTCCCGACGTAGAGCGCCTCGCCGCCCGGAGATGGAGCCGGGGCCGCGCCCCACAGGCCCCTGCCCGCCTCCCTGGCCTCCCGCTGGAACTTCACGAACAGGTCCGCGTACTTCACGTTGGGCGCCACGGTCATGACCTGGGCGTACCCGTCCAAGAGAAGCCGGGCGTTGAACATGTGGGCCCGGACTTCGTCCTCCGAAGCCGAAGCGGGCGGTTCCATCCACACGTAGGCCAGGAGCCTGCCGTACTTGTCCCGCTCTTGGGCGTCGAGTTCAAGCCAGACCTTTCGCCCGGAAAGGCACCTTTCAGTGTAGGCTTTCGCTTCCCGGCCGTAGGGCTGCTCTTGGATGCCCAGGTCGGAATGGCTTATCTCGGGGCAGTTGACCCCGATGAGCCGCACTCTTTCGTCGCGGCCGTCGAGTCTCACGTGGACGGTGTCGCCGTCCGCAACCGAGGTGACGGTGCCCTGGACCGTGCGCACGGCGGGCTGGGCCGTTGCGGGCGGTGAGGGTGCCTGGGCAGGGGCGTGGGCGGCGGGTTTCTCCTGAGCCGTTTGAGCTTTCTGGGGTGCGGCTTGGGGCAGCTCGTCACCCGAACAACCCGCGAGCAAAGCCAGGGCAAAAGCCAAGAAGATAACCAAAGCGGCAAATCTCTGTTGAACCAGGTTACCCATCGGGTTCAGTCTCCTTTCCGTTCTGCCAGGTAAGCCCGCAGCAACACCCGGAACAGCGGCCCGTGGTTCGGGACTTTGAGGTGCAGGAGCTCGTGGACGATGGCTTCGGCCCGGAACTCCGCCGGCTGGCGCATGAGGTCGGTGCTGAAGGTGAGGCGCCCCGAAGAGGAGCAGCTCGCCCACTTTCGCTTCATGGGCCGGATGTGAATTTCTTTCGGCGTCACCCCAATTCGCCGCGCCCAGGCCAGCACTTCGGACTTGAGCACGTCTGCGGGTACCGTTTCCTCCAGGGGAGCCCGCTCGTGTGCGGTACTTTTGCTCAAGCCGATCTCCTCCTCAGCATCCTCATGATGCGCTCCGCGAAATCCACTACCCGCTCAACCCCGGCATCCAGCAACGCCTTGAACAGGAGTCTGCGCAGGCCCCGCTCTTGCTCGCTGCTACTTTCCCAGTAGGGAAAGCGCTCAAAGGCACCGGCGGCCTCCCGTGCCGCGGTTTCAGCCTTTGCGACCCCTTCTCGCTTCAGCAACCAGAACACAGCGAACCCCTCCGGCGAAAGGTCCGACTCCTGCCTGGCTTTCTCGGCCTCCGCAAACTCCCGCACCAGGAGCTCCAGCTGACGGAGGGTTTCCTTGGTGGTGGCCTGCCGCTCCTCGAAGGCACGGGCAATCTGCTCGGCACGCTCGCCGATGGGGATCAGGTACGGGGAACGCAAACCCTCTTCGGCCACCAGGGTGCGGATCGCCTTTAACAGGTTGAAGACCTTTACCGTGTCCGGTCTGTTTTCCTGCGCCAGCTTCGTTAGGGTTACCGCGTCTAGCTTGTAGAGGCCGTTCGGTTCCTGGATGAACGCTGTCTCGGTGTGCTCCTGCACGAGCCGGGCAGTCTTGCGCAGGAAGTCCCGGTCCACCGGAACGCCGGGTTCGTAGTTGGCCCGCAGCATGTGGTACATGCGGGCCAACTCCTCGTAGTCGGCCATGAAGGGCCGCAGGAACGGGTCAGGTGATAGGATCTCGTATACGTCCTGTAGCTCCCGGAAGTACTGGTAGAACTCGTGGCGCGTTTCCCTGTCCCGGAAGTGCTCCAACACCGCCTCCGCCGCCTTGTCCGAAGCCTTTCCGCCCACAAGTGGCAGGTACTTCTCCCGGCCCTCCCTCATTAGGGCCTCGAACCGCTCTTTCAGGACGTCGATTCCCTCCACGACGCCCTGAACGTCTTCGGAGTCGAAGGCGAGCGCCCTTTCCAAGTTCTCGAAGATACCCACGAAGTCCAGCACGAAGCCGGCGGGCTTGCGGCGTCCCTTCTCGTCCTCGTAGGGGCGGTTGACCCTGGCGATGGCCTGCAGGAGCACGTGATCCCGCATCGGTTTGTCCAGGTACATGCAGTAGAGGATGGGGGCGTCGAAGCCAGTAAGGAGCTTTTCGGTGACGATGAGTATCTTGGGCAGTGCATCTGGCCTCTTGAACGCCTTCCGCACCTGCTCTTCCTGCTCCTCGGTGAGGTGGTACCGGGCAAGTTCCGGCGGGTCGTCGCGGCCGTGGCTTATCACCACGGCGGAGTAGTCTGGCGGCAGGTGTTGGTCGAGGGCTTGCTTGTAGAGAGCACAGGCCTCCCGGTCGACCGCCACCAGGAAGGCCTTGTAGCCCATCGGCTCAACCACTTCACGGAAGTGACGGGCGGCGCACTCGGCCACTTTTTCGATGCGGGTCCGGTTCTTCAGCATGTTCTTGAGGGTCACGGCCTTCTCGAGGATCCGGTCCAGCTCCTCCACATCGCTGACGCCCTCGAGCTCCACGAGGCTCAGGAATTCCCGCTCCAGTGTTTCCCTGTCAACCTGCAGCTCGTTAGGCGCTAGAGAGTAGTGGAGGGGCACCGTGGTGCCGTCCTTGATGGACTCGCGTATGGAGTACTTGTCGAGGTAGCCTTTCGGGTCGTCCGAGCCGAATACCTTGAAGGTCCCCTTCCCATGGGCCGTGCGGTCGATGGGCGTGCCCGTGAAGCCTATGTAGGTGGCGTTGGGGAGTGCCCCCATGAGGTAGTTGCCCAGCTTTCCGCCCGTGCTCCGGTGCGCCTCGTCGACGAGGACGAAGATGTTTTCCCGCAGGTTGACGTTGGCGGGGATGTCGTCGAACTTGTGAATCATGGAGACGATGAGCCCCCGGCGGTCGCTCCGGAGGAGTTCGAGTAGGTGTCGCTTGCTGTGGGCCTTTTCCACGTGACCGAAGCCTACCGCTTCTAGATTGTCGAAGAGTTGTTGCTCCAACTCGTTGCGGTCGACGAGCATCAGCACCGTGGGGTTGGCGAAGGCCGGATCCTCAAGGAGGCGCTTGGCTACGGTGATCATGGTGTAGGTCTTGCCGGACCCCTGAGTGTGCCACACCAGGCCGTGCCTTTTGTTCGGGTCCCTCGCCCTCTGCACGACCCGTTCCGCGGCCCGGATCTGGTGCGGCCGCAGAACCACCTTGGAGAGCTCCCCGTCCTTCCGGGCGAACAGGATGAACTCGGTCAGCACCCGCAGGACGCGCCGCGGGGCGAAGAACGTCTTGACCAGCGTCTCGAAGTCCCCGGCCTGCTCGTCCCGCCAGTTGTAGAGGCTCTTCCGGGAGGTGTTCCAGGTGGCGCCATAGTAGAACTTGAGGAGGTGGGTCAGGGCGTGGAGCTGCAGGACGGCGAGGAGCTCCGCCCCCTCCCGGTGGTAGCGCCGGATCTGGTCGAGGGCTTCGGCGATCCCTTCCATGTGGGTCGCCGCCTTGGTCTCGACCACGATGACGGGAATGCCGTTGACGAAGAACACCACGTCCGGCCGGATGGGGTTCACCCCGCCCGCGAAGCGGAACTCGTCCGTGATGTGGAAGGTGTTGGCCTCCGGCGTGTCCGGGTCGAGGAGCCTGACGTTGCGCTCCCGGCGCTCCGTGTCCACGAAGACGGTTTTCAGCCCCTTGAGGTACTCCCAGGCCTGGAGGTTTCCCTCGATGCTGGGGTGGACAGACGTCAGCCTGCGGATAACGTCCTCGGCCCTGAGGTGGTCCACGACGCCGGGGTTGAGGCGCTGGAGCTGTCGGCCCAGAATTTCGTGGAGCACGATGCCCGACTCGCCCCGCCGTAAGCGCAGGGCTTCCTCGGGCGGGAGGTAGCTCCACCCAGCTTCGATGGCGTAGCGGATGAGGGGGTCCTGAACGGTGCGGCGTTCACTACCCAGGGGCATCATTTCACCTCCGTGGTTTCGGGCAGGAAAATGTTGTTGACACGGATCTTTCCGGTCATGAGATTGTGGAGGAGGGTTTTAAACAGAGTCTCCAGAGCCTGCTTCCTGGCCTCCTCGGCCTGGAGTTTTTTGTCCACCGCTTGCAATATGCGGGCAATTTCGCGTTGCTCGGAGAGTGGAGGAAGGGGAATATTGAAATCTTTTATCACAGTTTGGCTTATGTTAGGCTGTGCTCCACCATATCGTTCGCTAAGCAATTCAGTTCTTCGGTGAATAAATACGTAAAAGAGGTATCTAGAGATAAGCCCCTCATGCGGAAAGATTGCACAAACAGCTTGGTTGGTAGCAGCATCACATTCTAAAATACCAACCTTTCCCGCTGTTGCTCCATACATGGCAACTAATAAGGTACCTTTGGGGAAAACCTTTGCATTAGAATTCGATAGCCCAGCATCTGTTAGGGTCTCTTCTGTGTAGCTAATTAAATTATCGTTCAATTCGCCAGATTTTACCCAAGGAATTTTACCACCAAAGTATTCAGGGTGCTTTCGACTAGGCGTACCACCACTTGTGGTCTTCGCCACCTCCCCTAGTCTCATAACCTCCCAATGCTCTGGCACCGGGCCAATTTCCGTCTCCTTTAACGGCACCCTTTCGGCCTCTTCGACGGGTACGGGGCCGTAGGTGAAGAGGTGGCGCATAAGGCTCTTCTTTAGCTCCCGCGTGGCCTGGATGACCCGCTCCGTGGCCTCTTTCGCCTGCTGCACCGTGCGCAGGACGTGGGCGATGGCCCGCTGTTCGGGGAGTGGGGGAAGGGGAACCCAAAACCTAGCAAGTCGTGCCTTGGATAAGTTTGGAATGGTAGTCTTGTTTCCTTGACCGAGATACAAACCAAAAAGAAGGATAGCTGCTTGCATCCAATACATGTAAAATTCGGATTCGATTTCCTCGCACTTCGCACGAAGCCTGTGAAGGTGGTTCTGGAAGCAGCAAAGCGGCAATTCGCCCCGCCAAATTGCTGTGCGTCCAATGTTTCCTCCCTCACACACAAGGAGATCGCCTGGTAACAATCTAAGACGTTGAATCTCGTTATCGGTAAAATCCATTTCGTCAACTATTGACAGATCAATCCACCCCCAAAAAACGTTTGCTGTGCGAAGAAAAGGACAGGGAGACCTACCTGCTCGATGTTTTTGCGATAATGCTTTGCCTTGCTGGATTTCGAAAATATCCCCAATCTTTACTACTCTCCACTCCTCTGGCAGCGGTCCCAGTTCGGTCATCTTGAAGTCCTCAGGTTGGTCGGCCTCCAGTTGAGGAGACAAGTGGTTAGTGTTTGTATCCACGGAGTTCCCTCCAGAAGTCATGTGCTGAAGACAGGCCTCCTTAGTATTCCAATTGCTATTCGGATGCCTATATTTATATGAAATGGACCTGGGTCGCTGTATGTCCTTCCTCTGGGAGGCTTATATCTCCTTTCCTTCCTTCCAAACATTTGATTACCCTCAGTTCTTGAATTGTATTTATGTACGGCTGGTACCATGCTTAGGAGATTTTACGAAATCTACCAGGTCATTAACTGCAGCCCGGGCTACTTCCAAGCAGATTCGGCAAGTATCAACATCTGGCTGTTCTCCCCGGACGAGTTGCTCCCGAGGATGTATTAGGTTGCGGTATTCCCTAAGGGTATGAGCGAAGTCTTTGGCATCTCTCTGGATCCAACCACATTCACACGCTACGTCAATTAGGTTACTAAGTGACCATTCGTTAAATTTTTTGACTTTACCAGATTCGTCCTTGGGAGCTGCTTTTGCTTGATTGGCCTGCTGAGGATACTTGTGTAAGAAAGCAAATAGCGCACCTTCAAGTACACTGCCCATCAGTATGATGGCGGCCAATGGGGCCCCTTTGTTCATGCAAATAATCGCTTCTTTCCACCGGTTTTCGAGAATCGCACCAAGTTTCTCATCCTCCGTGAGTTGCTTAAAATGAGGCACTGCAGTTTGCTCAGAGCTGACCGGAGCAAAAGTGGGGAGAGCAGGGGGTATTTCCCGTATTTTGGGTTTTACCCCCTCGAAATAAATTTCCAAACCCTCCGGTAGCAAAATCCGATTCAGTTTGGCTACAACGGCTCGATGTAATTCTGGCTTTCCAGAATACTCACGGGGATCCGCTAACCGAGTTATTACCTTGCCTATCTCCGAAGGGGCCGAATTGTACTTCATAAGTCTTTCTGATGTCCATTGCTTACGTAGAGAGTGGAATTCCGGAGCCGATAACCCCCACGGAATGCTCTCAGGATGAAGCCCCCAGGGTTCAGGACACTCCACACCGGCCCTCCGAAAGAAGCCCGCAATGTCCTCATCTCTTCTGGTAGGGAGGAATGAGTTCCCGCAAGGCACTCCTCCGCAAATTAATTTAGCAAGTGCTTCCAAGGTTTTCTCATCGAGTAGTCTCGCCGTCTCAGCCACGGGTAATCTCTCCCAGACCTAGGGCCTTCAAGATCTCATTCAATTCCTTGTCAATTGCTGCCCGCTCCTCCTCCGCCTCCTGCAGCCGCACCAGGGCCTCCTCCAGGGGAAGCACCTCTTCGCTACCGTTCTGGGCCACGTAGCGGCTGGGAGAAAGGTTGTAGTCGTTACGGGCCGCCTCCTCGTTGGAGATGACTGCTGAAAGCCCTTCTTCCGCCGCCCAGCCGTGGTAAACGACGGCGATGCGCTCCACGTGCTCGTCCGCGAGGTAGTTCTTCGGGCGACCCTTCACAAAGAACTTCGAGGCGTTTATGAGCAGGATCTCACCCGGGTACCGCTTGGCCTTGTTGACCACCAAGATGATGCCAGGCGCAGTTGTGTTGTAGAAGAGGTTTTCGGGCAAGAGAATTACACACTCTACCAGGTCGCGCTCCACAAAAGCACGCCGGATATCGCGCTCCCGGTTCGAACCCTGGTTGCCGCTACCCCGGGATGCCGCCCCCGTATCAATGACCACAGCCATCCTGCCGCGTTCATTCAGAGAGGCGTACATGTGCTGGATCCAGCCCCAGTCCGCGCTGGACCCGGGCGGCACTCCAAAGATAAACCGACCGTAGGAGTCATGCTCGTAGACTTTAGTGGGGAAGTCTTGGTTCCACATCGGATTGGCCGTGACTAGGTCAAACTGCATCAGGCTACCGTCGCTCTGAGTAAAAGCGGGCCGCCGCATGGTGTCCCCCACCGTGATCTCTGCCTCCATCTCGTGGATGAAGGCATTCATCCGGGCCATGGCGAAGGTGGCCGCATTGATCTCCTGGCCGTAGAGCCTGAGGGGCGCGACGTGATTCGGCAGCCGCAGTCGGCCGTTTTGCCTTACGCCGTGGGTCTCCAGGAGCCGCAGGTGGCACTTGATGAGCAGGCCCCCCGAGCCGCAGCAGGGATCGTAAACCGTCATGCCCGGCTCCGGTTCCAGGATGCGGGCCATAAGAATGGCAACCTCACGGGGGGTGTAAAACTCCCCGGCGCTCTGCCCCTGGCCCTCGGCGAACTTCCGCAGGAGGTACTCGTAGGCCCGGCCCAGGATGTCCGGCTCCACGTCCTCCAGCCCCAGGCGGTGCTTGCTCAGCACCTGGATCAGCTCGGCCAGCGGCGGGTCGTCGATTATGCGCTGCCCCGCTGCGGTGGCGTTGAAGTCAACCACGTCAATGACACCTTGCAATTTAGGGTTCTCCCGCGCTACGGCCCGCACCACATCGGTAAGGTACTGTCCGAGGCTGGTTGTCTTTTGGCGTATTGCGTCCCACCGAGCCTCTGGGGGAAGGTAGAACCGCACCAGGGACTGCCCGTGTCGGTGGGCCTCCTCCACCAGCTTCCAGGCTATATCGACACCGCCAAACTCCTGGGCAAGGTGGCTTACTTCGTCCTCGAAGACGTCCGAGAGGCGCTTGAGGAAAATGAGCGGCAGGATGTAGTCCTTGAACTTGGGCGCATCCACTGGCCCGCGGATTTTGCAGGCCGCATCCCAGAGCCAGTTTTCGAGGGTAGGTAGGTCTAGCGTGTGTGCGGTCATCTGTCCCCCCTCCTTAGTTCGAACAACTGTCAGGATACGGGAAACTTTACAGCTTATCTTTGCACTTTCAACAGAACCCCGCCCCCGGTTCAGCCAACCATCCCTTATCCCCGTTCTCCTTCCGTCCCCAGTTTGAAACAAACCGCTCGGTCGATCTGGCGGAAAAGGTAGCTGATTAAGGATAGAAGGTCTAGGGCATCCTCCCGGGTGATAACCCAATCTAGAGCAGGCTCGTGACTGGCGGGATTGCGAATGGCCCGCATCAGGCCGATGCACAGATGCATAACTCCTTCCTGCTGGTTGCGTTCGCTTTCAGTGCGTTGGGTATTTACCTTGAGCGGACCATGGGTAAGGTTCAGGGCCGCACCCATTAGATCCGCTCCATGCTTATCTATACCAGACTTCTCACGTACATACTTTTCTAAGGCTTTACAACACTCCAGAACGGCGTGAAAGTAATGTCCTTCGCAAAAAAGCTGGCGGGCATGTTTCCGGATTTCAGAATGAAATCCGCGCTCGTCGAAACGCCGACCCTCGGCTTGCCGCACCGTCAGCACAGTTTCGGCCCCGCTAGTCCTGCGGACCTTGCCATCCGCTCCAACGGACAGAGCGTAGAATCCCAGGATTTGATTCACCTTTTCCAGAAGTTGCTCTTGTATCTGAGGTGCACCGATGAACTCCTCCGGGTTACATAGTGCTTCGACTACCTTTAACACGTTATAAGGGCCGTAGGGTTGCTGGTGAATTTGCTCGAGGGCACGCTTGACAAACCACCGCTTCGTCGAGCCATCATGCCGGATCTCTGGAAATCCTGCCTTGCGAAAAAGTTCAGTAATTCCCGAACCGGTGTGGTGAGCGGCGATAATATCAGCGAGTTTCTCTAATGCTGAAAGCGAAAAGGGCGTGAGGAGTTTATTTTCTTGGCCCATTCCAATCTCAGTTCTCCTTTAGTTACCTAACCCGTTTCTGTCGTAGCTTCTTAGCTTCGACTTTTCAAACAACCCCTCCACATCTTCCCTCCTATACCGCTTCTGGCCTGTGGGGAGCCGGATCGGGACAAGAATACCCCTACGCTCCCAGTTCCAGAGGGTACGCTTGGTGACCCGAAGAATCGCCGCCACTTCGCTGGGTAAGAGCAGTTTGTCGTAAACTGCAGACACAGAAGACCTCCTCACCGGTTTCAGTTCTATTCTACATACTTCCACCTCTTTCCTCCTTGGTTCCAGCCATTTACCGGAAGGAAAAAAACCAAAGGCAACCCCGCAAGGCACCCCCCCTTGTATCGCAGGAAGGCCGGTTCCGGCAGGGACCGGCCTTTTTGACGCTCCGCGAATTTCCTGGTATCCTGGCCCCTGGAGGGAGGGTGACACCAGGTGAAAATGGCGCAAGGCAACACGGAAGGTGGCCAAAACTCCTTCGCCGGGTTCGTTGACCACCTGGCCGAAACGGACGCCTCACCCAACACCATACGGGGCTACCGTCTGGACCTGACCCACTTCGCGCGCTGGTTCCGGGAGAGCACAGGCGAGGAGCCGGACCCGGTCAAGGTAACGAGCGTGGACCTGCGGGAGTACCAGAGCCACATGCGGGTGCGCGGCCTGAAGCCCAACACCGTAAACCGGCGGCTCAAGGCCGTCAAGGCGTGGCTCAGGTGGGCCGTGGAGGAGGGGCTGGCCCCGCGCCTGCCCGACTTTCCGAAGGACGTGCCCCAGGCCCGGAAAGCCCCCCAGGCCCTTGAGCGGGCCGAGCAAAACCGGCTGCTGCGGGAGCTTGAGAAGGAGGGGGACGCGAGGGACCGGGCCCTGGTGCGGCTCATGCTCTCCTGCGGCCTCCGGCTCTCCGAGGCCTGCGGCCTGCGGACGGAGGACGTGTCCCTGGACGGCAGGCAGGCGGCCGTGACCGTGCGGCGCGGCAAGGGAGGCAAGTGGCGAGAGATTCCCCTGCCCTCGGAGGCCCGCAAGGCCCTGACCACGTGGCTGGAGGAGCGGGAGCGGAAGGGAATCCGGTCCGAGTGGCTGTTCCCCGGCAGGGTTCCTTCGGAGCACCTGAGCGCGAGCGCGGCGTGGCGTGCCGTGAAGAAGTACGCCTGGAAGGCCAGGCTCCCTCGCTTGTGGCCCCACATGCTGAGGCACACCTGCGCCACCAACATGTTGAGGGGCGGGG
Organism: Ammonifex sp.; assembly: GCA_020725605.1. Classification (GTDB taxonomy): domain Bacteria; phylum Bacillota; class Desulfotomaculia; order Desulfotomaculales; family DYER01; genus DYER01. Next base: position 55,014 of record DYER01000105.1, read on the forward strand.
CGGACCTGGTCACCGTGGCCAAGACTTTGGGCCACGCGCGGCTCGACGCAACGCGCCTGTATACCCGCCCCAGCATGGCCGACATGGCCCGGGCCCTGGAAAGGGGCGAGGCCTGATGGAGCCGAAGGCCGGTCTGCTCCTGCTGGCCCTCTACATGGCGTGGGAGCGGCGCCGACTCCTGAGACCCCCGGCCGGAAAGGAGGCGGAGGCCCGGGAGACCGAGGAGGTCCTGCGGGACGTGCGGGGGGGCTACGAGCTGGTCTCCGCCGCCTGCGGGAGGGCCTTCGCCGCGGGCCTCACGGCCTTCGCCAGCCTCGGGTGGCTGCTGCCGCCCCTGGGCTACTTCGCCCTGGCCGCGGCCCAGTTCCCGAACCCGGCTTGGCGGGCCTTCACGGCGGCCTGCCTGGCGGCGGACCTATGGAAGCGGCTGGAGGCCCTGCTGCTGGCCCCCGCGGTCCTGCGCGGGGAGGTCGGCCCCGAGGACCCGCGGCTGGCCCGGCCCGCGGGCCTCCGCGTCTGGGCCTGCGACGGCCTGCCGCTGGTTCACGCCTTGGCCGCGGCGATGCTGGCCTTGGGGAAGCTGGCCGGGTACGGACGCTAACGAGTTGACCGGAAGACGGGCGGATGGTAGCCTTGAGGCAAAGGAGACGGCAGCCTTTCAGCGCGGCGGTTAGGTGTGGCTTCCGCCACGGCGGCCAGCCGCCCCCCAGGGACGGCTCCTTTTCGGGATAGGTCGGCCCGGGTGTACCTCATGCACCCTTTACCTTCGGGGCGGCGGCCCGAATCGCACCTCAACTTTGCTCCACCCGCCCGAAAGGGATTCTGGGTTCAGCGTGGAATTACAACTAATGTAACCCGGCTTTCGGTTCCAGGAGGCGAGGGTAGTGAGCGTCCTGAAGTGCACCTCTCGCGACCTTGCACTCCCCACCTGCAACCGCGTGCCCAGGCCGCCCGTCAAGTGGGCCGGGGGTAAAGGTCAGCTGCTACCCCAATTTGAACCCCTGTTTCCCCGCCGCTTCACGGTCTACCACGAGCCCTTTTTCGGGGGTGGGGCGGTGTTCTTCCACCTGCTTCCCGAGAGGGCGGTTCTGATCGACAACAACCCCGAACTCATAAATTTCTACCGGGTGGTGCGCGACCGGGTGGAAGAACTGCTGGCCGACGCCCGCCGGCACAGGAATGAAGCCGGGTATTACTATCAGGTCCGGAGCATGGAACCCGGGCAAATGGACCCCGTGGCCCGGGCCTCGCGGTTCCTGTATCTGAACAAGACGGCCTACAACGGCCTGTGGCGGGTCAACCGGCAGGGCCGGCACAACGTCCCCTTCGGGCGCTACAAAAACCCCAGGATAGTGGACGAGAAAAACTTACGGGCGGTGAGCGCGGCTCTGAAAAGGGCCGAGATACTCCTGGACGACTTC
>DYER01000106.1 GCA_020725605.1 Ammonifex sp.
CAACACCTGTTCCCCGGCCGCCAGGCGGGCCGCCATAAGTTCCCGCAGGCGCCGGCTGAAAAGCCCCCCGTGGCCGGCCCGGAATTCCTGCCGCATGTCCACGACGTGCACCCCGGGTAAGGGACGACCGGAAACCCGGGAGGGAAGTTCCAGCACGCAGTAGGGCTCCCCCACCGCGGCCCTGGCGTAGGACTCCAGGGAAGGGGTGGCACTGCCGAGGACGACCACGGCGTTAACCTGGCGGGCCCGCACCAGGGCCACCTCCCGCGCGTGGTAGCGGGGCGTTTCCTCCTGCTTGTAGGCCGGTTCGTGCTCCTCGTCGAGCACGATCAGCCCCAGGCGCGGTAGCGGTGCGAACACCGCGGACCGCGCCCCGAGGACCACCGGGGCGCCGCCCTCCCGCACCCGCTCCCATTCCGCATATCTTTCTCCGGGCGCCAGCCCGCTATGCAACAGGGCCACGCCGGACCCGAAGCGCTGCCGGAAAAGGTCCACCAGCAAAGGGGTAAGGGCGATCTCCGGCACCAGTACCAGGGCCTGGCGCCCCAAACGCAGAACCTGCTCCACCGCACGGAGGTAGACCTCGGTCTTGCCGGCACCCGTCACCCCGTGCAACAGGAAAATCCTGTAGCTGCGGGCCTCCAGGGCCTCGCACACGGCCCGCACGGCCTTCTCCTGATGCGCGGTGAGGACCGGCGGCGGGGGGGGCTGGCGCCCCTGCTGCCCCGCCGCGGCGGGGAAGGCCACGGTCCGCAGGGCACCCCGGCGCACGAGCCTTCTGATGACCTCACGCGACGCGCCGGTGGCCGCCGCAACCTCCGCCGGAGGGCAGCCGGGGTGGGCCCGCACGTAGGCCAGCACCGCGGCGGCCCGGGGAGAGCGGGCACACACCACCCCCTCCGCCACCTCCAGACCCGTGGTCATCCGGCGGCCGCGGGACGCGACGGGACCGCCCACGGCCCGCAACACGGACCCCAGCGGGCACAAATAGTAGCGGCCCATCCACCGGGCCAGGGCCAGCAGTTCGGGGCCGATACGGGGCCCGGGGTCCAGAACCCCGAGGAGCTCCCTGACCCCGTCCACCTCCGAGGCCGGCTTCAGGCCCACCACGTAACCCACGCGCCTGGTGCGCCCGAAGGCGATTTCCACCCGCACGCCGACCGCCACCCGGGGCGCCAGGTGGTCCGGCACCAGGTAGTCGTAACAGTCGCGCACCCCGGGCCCGGCCGGGACATCCACGGCGACCTCGGCAAACAGTCCCTCGCGCACGGGACCGCCCCGCCCTCACGGCCCCGGTGCCGCCCGGAGCCGCAGCACTTCGTCCAGGATACGGTGGGCCAGAGCCCGCTTGGTCATGAGGGGCAGGGGTACCACCCGACCGTCGCGGTACACGAGCTGCACCACGTTGGTATCGGTCCCGAAGCCGGCGCCGGGCAGGGTTACGTCGTTGGCCACCAGCAGGTCCAGATTCTTTTCCTCCAGCTTGCGCCGCGCCCGGGGTACCAGCTCCTCGGTCTCCGCGGCAAAGCCCACCAGTATCCGGCGGCCCTTCTCCCGGCCCAGGGTGGCCAGAATGTCGGGGTTCTTTTCCAGAACCAGGTGGAGGGTCTCACCCTCCTTTTTGATCTTGTGTTCGGAAACCCCGGCGGGCCGGTAGTCGGCCACGGCGGCCGCCTTGACCACCACGTCCGCCGCGGGGTAAAATTCCCGAACCCGGGCGAGCATTTCCCGGGCAGTTTCCACCCAAACGGTCTCCACGCCCGCAGGAGGGGCAAGCTGGGTGGGCCCGCTCACCAGGATCACCCGCGCGCCGCGGGCCGCCGCGGCCGCGGCCACGGCGTATCCCATCTTGCCCGAACTCCGGTTGCTGATGAAGCGCACGGGGTCCAGGGGCTCCCGTGTGGGGCCGGCCGTCACCAGCACCGTGAGGCCCGCCAGGTCCTTGGGCGCCAGCAGTCTCCCGACGTGCTCCAGGATGGCCTCGGGTTCCGCCAGCCGGCCCGGCCCTTCCTCACCGCAGGCCAGGGCCCCGGTGCCCGGCTCCGCGAAGTGGTAGCCCATTTCCTTCAGCCGGCCGATGCTGGCCTGGACCGCCGGGTGCCGGTACATGCTCGCGTTCATGGCCGGACAGAAGAGCACGGGAGCGGTGCACGCCAGGAGCACGGTGGATAGCAGATCGTCGGCGATGCCGTGGGCCACCTTGCCGAGAATGTTGGCCGTGGCCGGCACTACGACCGCGGCCTCGGCAAAGCGGGCCAGTTCTATGTGCACCGGTCCCCCGTCGAAAAGGCGCGTGGCCACCGGATGGCCCGAAAGGGTGGCAAAGGTGACGTGGGACACGAACCGCCTGGCCGCCGCCGTCATCACCACGCGCGTCTCGGCCCCTTCCCTTACCAGGCCCCTCACCACCTCTGCCGCCCTGTACGCTGCGATGCTCCCGGTCACGCCCACCAGAACCTTGCGTCCGGCCAGCACCGGCCAAACCCCCTTGGAATGAAGGTTATGCGGATTTGCCCTTGTCTCTGGGCGCCGAAAACTTCAGCTTGCCGCTGGCAATTTCCTGCAAGGCTACGCTCACCGGCTTGACCGAGTTTTCCTCACGCTTCTCGTCCGTGATCATACGCGCGCGCCTGGCCGCCGCCACCACCAGGAGATAGCGCTGGTCCGCCCTTTTCAACAGTTCGTCAAGGGACGGTTTGTTCATTGCCGAGAAAGGCCCCCCTTCAAGTGTGGTTGACCAGTGCAAAGGGTTGTCAACCACCCTTGCCGACACGGCACTTTTCCGCTACCATGATGGCCTGGATCTTCCGTACGGCTTCCTCCACGTCGTCGTTCATTACCGCGTAGTCGTAAGCGTAAATGTGGGCCAGTTCCGCACTGGCCGCCTCCAACCGTGCCCTGATCGCTTCCTCGGTGTCGGTCCCGCGCCTGGTGATGCGGGCCTGGAGTTCGCTCAAGGAAGGGGGCAGCAAGAACACCAGAATCGCTGCCGGATACTTATTTTTTACCTGAAGTGCCCCTTGAGTGTCAATTTCCAAAAGGACGTCTTTCCCCTCCTGCAGGGCGGCCTCTACCGGGGCGCGTGGTGTTCCGTAGTAATGCCCGTAAACGCGCGCCCATTCGAGAAAGGCCCCGCGCGCGATCAGGTCCTCGAACTCTTCCGCCGAAACGAACAAATAGTCTCGGCCTGCAACTTCCCCCCGTCGCGGTGGACGGGTGGTGGCCGAGATGGAATACCAGATCTGGGGTTCACGCGCGCGCAAAAGATTGCAAACCGTGCCCTTACCGGCACCCGAGGGACCGGAAACCACCAGCAGGAGACCCGGCATCGCTGTTAGTTCCCCGCTTCCTCCCCATGGGTTGTTTCCTTGCCCGCCAGCCGGTGGGCCACCGTCTCCGGCTGCACTGCCGACAGGATCACGTGGTCGCTGTCGGTGATGATTACCGCACGGGTGCGGCGGCCGTACGTGGCGTCGATGAGCATCCCCCGGTCCCGGGCCTCGGTGATGATTCTCTTAATGGGGGCAGATTCCGGGCTCACGATGGCCACGATACGGTTGGCCGATACGGTATTGCCGAACCCGATATTGATCAACTTTATCTCCACATTTACGCCTCCTATTCAATGTTCTGGACCTGCTCCCTGATCCTTTCCAGCTCGCCCTTGGCGAGCAGCACGGCACGGCGGATCGCGAGGTCCCCGGCCTTGGCGCCCACGGTGTTCACTTCGCGCAGCATTTCCTGCAGCAGAAAATCGAGCTGCCGGCCCACGGGTCCCTGCCCCTCCATGGTTGCCAGAAACTGCGTTATGTGGCTCCGCAGGCGCACCGTTTCCTCGGTGACGTCGGAACGCTCGGCGAAGATGGCCACCTCGGCGGCCAGGCGATTGTCGTCGATGACCCCGCCTTCCAGCCACTCCCTCAGGCGCCGGGTCAGTCTGGTGCGGTATTCCTCCACCACTACCGGCGCCCGCGCGGCGATCTCCTCGCCCAGGCGCCCCACGTGCTGGATCCGCCGCCTGATGTCCTCGGCCAGGCGTACTCCTTCTGCCTCTTTCGCCGCCACCAGGCTGTCCACCGCCAGGGTAGCGGCCCGCTCCGCCGCCGGCCACCACGCTTCGACGTCGGCCTCCTCCTCCAGGCTGAGCACGCCCGGCAGGGCAATCAGATGCTCCAGGCCTACGCGGCCGTTCAGCTGCAACAGGCCCTTCAATTCCTGTATGCCGCGGTAGTAGGCCTCGGCCAGGGCCGGCTCCACCCGAACCTGCTGGATCCTCCTGCCTCCCGCACCCACGCTCAATACGCCCTCCACCCTGCCCCGCAGGACCCGCTCCCGGACCAGGCGACGCAACCTCTCCTCCAGGGGCGTAAGCACCCGCGGCAGACGGAACACCACCTCCTGGTAGCGATGATTGACCGCCTTGAGTTCCACCACTACGTGGCAATCATTTACGATGGCCTCCCCCCGTCCGTACCCCGTCATGCTGCGTACCAAGAAAGTACCACCTGCCGCGTTGGAAAATTTGGCCGTTCATTCCTTTGGAACCGAAAGGAAAATACCCGGTGCGTGCACGTTTCGTCCCGGCGGACTTAATTTTTCTCCCCCAAAAAAGAAATTCCTGCAATTCGCTTTACGGTCCGCCGATAACTATATTTCTCCCGGCAAAGCTAACGATACTGCGTCTGGCCGCCGCGGCATCCAGCTGCCGCACTTCGCGGATGCCTTCCCAGAGCAGCTCCTGCAGAGGACGCGGTTCACAGGAGCCAGCGGTCGTCCCGGCAGGCGGACCGGCGTCCTGATCGCTCTCCGGCCCCTCCTGCGCGGGGCCCGCCGCGGCCTCCGCGCCGCCCTCCTGCACGACTTCACCGGCCTCGTCCCCCGCACCGTGGGTCCGCCCTTGGGCGCCCCCCGGCCGGTCCGGCCCCGTTTCCGCACCGTCCCGCGCGGCCTCCGCGCCGGGCGCCGCCGCGACGGAGGCGGCTTCATCCCCCGTGCCGTCGGCCCGCCCGTGTTCTTCGGTGGCACCGCGAGCCACCGGCGCCCCGCCGGCTGCCTCACCCGGGCCGTCCCCGCGGTCCACACCCTCGGGAGGAAGGCCGCCCCCGCCGGGATCGCCGGCCTCGACGGCCACCACCTCCGCAAAATCAGGGGGGCCGCCTGCGTCGCTGACCCCGCCACCGTCCGCGGCCGCGGGCGTCACCCATACCGGCGCCTCGCTGTCCGACGTTCTTTTCGGGGGCGCGACCTCCAACCCCTCGGGCGCGACTTCGGCCACCACCGCTACCTCCATTATAAGCTCAGGGTGCCGGACTTCCAGGTCCACGTGTTCGACCCGGGCCGCCACCAGCCAGCCGCTCCCGCCCGCGTACCAGCTCAGTTTAAACCGCCAGTGCTGCTCCAAGGCTCCTTTCCCCCTCGTCCCGTGATGTTACCGGTCTCCGAAACGAAAGAACGGAGTACCGCCTGCCACGATACCCCGTTCCCCGCCGCGGTTCCCTCGCCGGTCGCTTCAGTTGATGTTGATCTGCTGCTCCCGGGTCACCTTGATTTCGACGTCGATGATGGCCTTCTGTTCGGCCGTCAGGATGGCCCCTGTAACCGGGTCCGTCGTGAGCGGATTCAGGACGAAGTTGTCGTTGCGCACCCCCGCGAACTCCACCTGGCAGTGGTCCTCCGGCAAGGTGCCCGGTATTACCACGAAGCCGGCAAAGGACTCGATCACTTCCACGAAGCGCACCGCACCGGCACCCGCCACCGGGGGCTCCTTGTAAATGATGTTCTTCTGCATGGTGCCGTTGAAAATCACTTTGTCGGTGGCGGGCACGCATTTGGTGATGGTGACGTCGATCTTTTCCTCCACGATCTTGTGCGCCGGCGGCGTGAAGGTAATCAGCGGCGTGAATACCAGCACCTGCGTGGCACCCGTCCCCACCACCACTTCGGTCTTTATTAACGGCATCTTTTTGTACTCCCTCCTCCTTAAGATTGGCCCCGACCTCCTTTGCTAGAGATTGATGAGGGAGACGTCGTCCAGGTCCGCCCGGCCCGCACCCGGCTTGCTGAAGGTTATCCGGGCGTAGGCCGTGCCGGGCGGGGAAGGAGAAGTGCACCGCCAGTAGTAGGTATACTGGGACTTGACCGTTCCCGGGATCGTAAACCGGAGCCCCGTACCCCGCCAGCCATCGGGATGAGCCAGCCATTCGACCCGTACTTCCAGCGAACCCTCGCTCACCTCCGGTACCCGCAGCACAAACCGCAACTCCAGACGACAGGCTTCCGTGATGGGGACGTCCTGGTGCACCGCGGCCGGAAGCGCGGGATCCGCGCCCAGCCTCAGGGCCCGCTCCCCGGAGTGGGGGTCCGAGCTGACGCCCACGTTCACGCCTTTCCAGGCGGCCGGCGCCTCCCCCTGCCACTCTTCGAAACTCCCGTTCCGCACCAGTTCCCCGGGGAGCGGGTTCCGCGGACGCTGTAGAATAACCGGCACCTGCGCGGCCACGTTGCGGGGCGACTCCCGGTGCCCCGACCCACCCGCTAACGCGGCCAGCAACAGCAGCGTAACCAGCAATTCCTCCGGCCCTGCAACCCTCAAAGGCACCCGACCCCTTTGCCCACTATAATATTTGCGGCGTAGCTAAAGGGTGACGGATGGTGCGGTGGGCAAAAGAAAAAGGGGCGGAACGTCGCCCCTGCGGGTCCGCGACGTCCCGCGCCTTCAAAGATTCCGGTAGAAAAGTTTCCTGACGACCATTTCGGCGGGGATTTCGACCCGCACGTGCCTTCCGGCATTCTTTCTCTGGTGTAGGGCCCCTCCGTCAGGTTGGGAGCCACGACCAGGTCCACGCTGCCGTCCGGAACAGAAGCTTCAGCAGGAAGCCGGCGGTCCGGGCGCCGATTAATGCTCGCACCCGGCGCCTCAGCGCAGCTCCTTCACGAAGGCCGCCAGGCGGGCCATGCCCTCCCGGATGCGCTCCAGGTCCGTGGCGTAGGAAAGGCGCAGGTACTCGTCGGTGCCGAAGGCCACCCCGGGCACCACCGCCACCTGCACCTCTTCCAGCAGCAGCTGTGCCAGATCGGTGGCCGAGGCGATGGGCCGCCCGCGGTAGGTCCGGCCCAGCAGCCCCTTGACGTTGGGGAAGGCGTAGAAGGCCCCGGCGGGTGGTACGCACCGCACCCCAGGAAGCTCCCCAAGGGCCTCCAGCATGTAACGCCGGCGGCGGTCGAACTCCCGTACCATGGCTTCAAGGGCGTCCTGGGGGCCGGTGAGGGCCGCCACGGCCGCGGCCTGGGCGATGCTGGTGGGGTTCGAGGTGGCGTGGCTCTGGAGGGCCGTCATGGCCCGGGCGATCTCCGCGGGCGCCGCGGCGTACCCGATGCGCCACCCGGTCATGCTGTAGGCCTTGGAAACGCCGTTGACGACCACGGTGCTGGCGCGCAACTCCGGGGCCAGGGAGGCGATGCTGACGTGATTGGTGCCGTCGTAGACCATCTTTTCGTAGATCTCGTCCGAAATGACCACCAGCCCGTGGCGTAAAGCCACCTCGCCCAGGGCCGCCAGTTCGGAGGCCGTGTAGACGGCCCCGGTGGGGTTGGACGGCGTGTTGAGCACCAGAACCCGGGTGCGCGGGGTAATGCTTTCCTCCAGCTCCTCCGGCGTGAGCTTGAAGCCGTTTTCCTCCCGGGTCATGACGATGCGGGGTACGGCGCCGGCGAGCTTGATCTGCTCGAGATAGCTGACCCAGTAGGGCGCGGGCAGGATCACCTCGTCCCCTTCGTCGCACAGCACCTGGAAGGCGTTGTACAGGGAGTGCTTGGCCCCGGCCGAAACCACGATCTCCTGCGGGGTGTAGCGCAGGCCGTTGTCCCGCTCCAGCTTCTCGATAATGGCCCTTTTCAAAGCCGGGATGCCGTCCACCGGGGTATACTTGGTCATACCCGCCTTGAGGGCCGCCACCGCGGCCTCCTTGATGTGCTCCGGCGTGTCGAAGTCGGGCTCGCCGGCGCTGAAATTGAGCACCTCCACCCCCCGGGCCCGCATCTCCTTGGCCCTGGCGTCCACCGCCAGGGTGGGCGAGGGGCTGATGTTCGTCGCACGTTGCGCCAGTTCCACCTTATCGATCCCCCTGAAGCGCGGGCACGGTTACCCGTCCCAGTGCTCGTTTCATGCGGCCCAGGGCCTCGGCCAGCCGCTCCGTGGGGAGGGTAAGGGAGATGCGGAAGTAGCCCTCCCCGTACCGCCCGTAGCCGTTGCCGGGCGTGATCACCACCGCGGCTCGTTCCAGCACCTCTTCCGCAAAGGATTCCGAGGTGTATCCCTCGGGCACCGGGGCCCAGACGTAGAAGGTGCCGCCGGGCGGCGCAATATCCCAGCCCATGTCCCGCAAGGCGCCCAGGGTCAGGTCGCGCCGCTCCTGATACAGACGGCGCAGGCCCGCCACGCCCTCCTGCGGCCCGCGCAACGCGGCGATGGCGGCGTACTGAATGGCCTGGAAAAGGCCCGAATCGATGTTGGACTTGAGGCGGGCCAGGGCGTCGATGACCGCTGCGTTGCCCGCCGCCCACCCGGCCCGCCACCCCGTCATGTTGTAGGTCTTGGACACCGAGTGGAATTCGATCCCCACCTCCCTGGCGCCCGGCACCTGGAGGAAGCTCGGATGCCGGTAGCCGTCGAAGGTGATCTCCGAATAGGCGGCGTCGTGCAGGACCACCAGGTCGAACTCCCGGGCGAAGGCCACCACTTCCCGGTAAAAGCCCTCGCGGGCCACCGCGCCGGTGGGATTGTTGGGGTAGTTCAGGAACAGCACCTTGGCCCGGCGGGCCACCTCGGTGGGAATGGCCGCCAGATCCGGCAGGAACCGGTTGCGCGCCAGGAGCGGCACCGGATACACCTCGGCGCCGGCCAGAACCGAGCCCCCGGCGTAGACCGGGTAGCCCGGGTCCGGCACCAGGGCCAGGTCACCCGGATCGAGCAGGCACCAGGCGATGTGGGCGATGCCCTCCTTGGAGCCGATGAGGGACACCACCTCGGTGCGGGGATCGAGTTCCACGCCGAAGCGGTCCCGGTACCAGTCCGCCACCGCCTGGCGGTAGGCCAGGAGCCCCGCGGACGAGGGGTACTGGTGGTTGGCCGGATTGTACGCTTCCCGGACCAGGGCCTCGATGACGTGGGCCGGGGTGGGCTGGTCCGGGTCCCCGATGCCCAGGCTGATCACGTCCACCCCGGCCTGTTTCTTCTCCTCGATGAGCCGTTCGATACGCGCGAATAGATAAGGAGGCAAATTCCTGATGCGTGCCGCTTCTACCATTCTCGCCACCTTCCTGTGTTTCTGTTAGCGTTACCGGACCCGCCGCAGTAATCCGTTGCCCGGCCGGGCGTTCCCGGGTACCGTTCCCGGGACCGCACCGGCACGGGAAAAGCTAAAGCCCCGGCACAGCGAAAACCTCTCTCGGTTATCCCGCACCGCAGCCGGGACCGGCGGCCGGCGCTC
>DYER01000107.1 GCA_020725605.1 Ammonifex sp.
CGGTAGGCATAGGCCAGGGACTTCATAACCTGCTGCTTCGCGATGCGGTAAAGCTTGCCCTTGGCCCCGAAATACCCCTTGGCCAGCTTCAAAATTTTCTTGTGGCGGCGCCGCGCCACAACACTCGTCTTAACCCTGGGCATAATTGAAACGCGGTTTCCGTTACAGAAACCGCTTCCTCCTTTCTTTCCGCCGTTTCAAAGGTAGGGTAGCAGGCGTCGCACCTGTCTGGCATCACCGGGTTGCAGGATGATCCTTCCCGCGAGGCGACGCTTCCGGCGGCTCGGCTTCTTTTCCAGCAGGTGGCTGCGAAAAGCGTGCTGCGCTCTTATCTTGCCCCTACCGGTCTTGCGAAACCGTTTGGCCGCCCCGCGATGGGTTTTCATTTTCGGCATGGGCCGCGCTCCTCTCCGACTTTTTGGGGGCCAGAATCATGACCATTTGCCTGCCTTCCAGCCTGGGCGCCCTCTCCACGGTGGCCAGTTCGGCGAGTTCCGAGGCCAGCCGGTTCATCAACTGCTCTCCCAACTGGGTATGCACTATCTCCCGGCCCCGGAAGATGATCGTGAACTTTACCTTGTCTCCGTCGTTCAAAAAGCGCGTGGCATTCCTGAGCTTGACCCTGAAATCATGCTCCTCGATCCGGGGCCGGAACTTGATCTCCTTGAGTTCGACGATACGCTGGCGCTTCCTGGCCTCCCGCTCGCGCTTGCTCTGCTCGTACTTGTAGCGTCCGAAATCCATCAGCCGGCAGACCGGCGGTCTGGCCTGGGGTGCCACCTCCACCAGGTCCAGCTGGAGTTCTTCCGCCAGGCGCAGGGCCTCCCGGGCCGACATGATGCCCAGCTGCTTGCCCTCGGGGTCCACCACCCGGATCTCCCGCGCCCGGATCTCCTCGTTCACCCTGAATTCCTTGGTAATCGATTTCACCTCCCGGCCAAAGAAAAGGCGGGTGTCGGCCACCCGCGCACACTTACCCCCTCGGCGGTAACCCTGCTGGCCGTCCCGGAGGCGCCGCAGGGTGAGAAGCGGATGGCTTCTGCTTGTAAGTATTTGTCAGCTTAGCACATTATAGCACAAGCACCGTCGATCCGTCAACGATATCGCCTGGAGCGGACTTCGGCCTCCAGCCTGGCCGCAAAACCCTCCACGGACATGGGCCCCAGATCGCCTTCCGCGCGGTGGCGCACCGCCACCGTGCCGCTACCCACCTCCCGGTCGCCGATGACCAGCATGTAGGGTATTTTTTGGAGTTGCGCCTCCCGGATCTTGTAACCGACCCGCTCGTTGCGGTCGTCCAGCTCCACCCGGAAACCGGTGGCCTCCAGCCTGGCCAGAACTTCCCGGGCGAAAGCATGGTGGCGGTCGGCCACGGGCAGGATCCTTACCTGTACGGGCGCCAGCCAGGCGGGAAAGGCTCCGGCGTAGTGTTCCACCAGAATGCTGATGAACCGCTCCAGGCTGCCGAAGACCACGCGGTGAATCATCACCGGGCGGTGCCGCCCGCCGTCCTCGCCGATGTACACGAGGTCGAACTTTTCGGGCATGAGGAAATCGAGCTGAATGGTGCCGCACTGCCAGGTGCGGCCGAGGCAATCACGGAGGTGAAAGTCGATCTTGGGGCCGTAAAAGGCGCCCTCGCCCTCGTTTATTTTGTAGGACATACCTTTGCGTTGCAGGGCGGCCTCCAGGGCCTGCGTGGCCAGGTCCCAGATGGCGGGGTCCCCCATGGCATCTTCGGGCCGCGTCGAAAGCTCGACATGGTAGGGGAAGCCGAATACACCGTAAAAGTAGTCGATCAGGTCGATGACCCCCGCGATCTCTTCCTCCACCTGGGAGGGCAACATGAAGATGTGGGCGTCGTCCTGGGTGAAACACCGCACCCGCGACAGGCCGTGGAGCACGCCGGACAGCTCGTGCCGGTGCACCAGGCCCATCTCCGCCAGACGGATGGGCAGTTCACGGTAGCTGTGGAGCCTGGTCTTGTAGACCAGGATGCCGCCGGGACAGTTCATGGGCTTGACCGCGTACTCCACGCCGTCGATGGTGGTAAAGTACATGTTCTCCCGGTAGTGGTCCCAGTGACCGGAACGCTCCCACAACCGCCGGTTGAGGATGATGGGGGTGCGGATTTCGCGGTAGCCCCGCTTTAAGTGTTCCTCGCGCCAGAACCGCTCCAGCTCGTGCCATAGCACCATGCCCTTGGGGTGGAAAAAGGGGAACCCCGGACCCTCTTCGTGAAAGCTGAAGAGGTCCAGTTCCACGCCCAGGCGACGGTGGTCCCTGCGTCGGGCCTCCTCCAGCCGCTCCAGATGGGCGTGCAATTCCTCCTCTGTGGGAAAGCAAGTGCCGTAGATACGCTGCAGCTGTTTGTTCCGTTCGTCTCCGCGCCAGTAGGCCCCGGCCACGGAAAGGAGTTTAACCGCGCCCACCCGCGCCGTGGACGGCACGTGGGGTCCGGTGCACAGGTCCAGGAACTCGCCCTGCCGGTAGCAGGAAATTACGGCGTCCGGCGGCAGTTCTGCGATCAATTCCACCTTGTAGGGCTGGCCCGCTTCACCGAAAAGGGCCAGTGCCTCCTCGCGGCTCAGCTCGCGCCTCTCAAAGGGCAGGTCCGCGGCGATGATCTTCCGCATCTCCCCCTCGATCTTCTCCAGATCTTCCGGGGTTAGGGGGCGCGGCACGTCGAAATCATAATAAAAGCCATCCGCGATGGCCGGCCCGATGCCCAGTTTTGCCTCCGGAAATAAACGGCAGACCGCCTGAGCCATAATGTGGGCCGCACTGTGGCGTGCCACCAGCCTGCCTTCCTCTTCCCCGAACGTGAGACCCTCCACCCGGGCATCTTCCGTGAGGGTGTAACCCAGATCCACCAACCGTCCGTTCACTTTGGCCGCCAGAACCCCGGGGTAGTCCCTCAGGACTTCTCCCACCGCCGTACCCGCCGGAAGAGCCCTGGTACTGCCGTCCCGCAGCCTGACCGTGATCATGTGCCCCAACGCCAACCTCCGGCCTCCGTCTCGGACGCACCGAGACCTTCCTGCCCGGCAAGCTTGCCGGTCAAACTACGGGTCATTATATTAGACCGGCCGGGGTTTGTCAATGCCGGTACAAAGGGTGCACCCGTAACACTCGCGCAGGCGTCCCCTAAATACCTCCCCGATGATCCGCCAGGCCGGACGCCCGGTCCCGGGGGGATGGTGCAATACCACCTCGCGGGGCGCCAGGGCCACCAGGGTGCCTACCAGCACCTCGTCGCCTTCTAAATCGTCCTCCGGCAGGCTCTCCTGCGCCCCTCCCGGTCCCAGGGACTGCCGGTAACGGTCGAACAGCTGAAACCCACCGCCAACCCGCCAAACGACGTGCACCAGACGCTGCGTGCCCGGCCTCGCCTCCACGAAGGACCGCAACAGCTGAATGAACTGATGGTACTCCTTTTCCAGCAGGTAGTCGTTCAAGGCCTGGCAGGCCGCCGCACGCAGGCCCTCCAGGTAATCGTGCAGCCGAAAACGTACGAAGCCGTCGATGATGATCCCGTTGTGGGCCTCCAGGACTTCCTCCGCCCTTTTCTGGACCAGTTCCTGACGCAACTTCCGGGCCCCCCGGTGGCGCCGTACCCGCCGCACCACCAACCGCCTTTCCTCGGCGCCCAGTTCCGGACACTCGTGGGCGATGATATCTTCCAGCAGGCCTTCCTCCCAGCGCTGCACCACCAGCTTGGCCACCACGGCGGCGATACGCTTCCTCAAACGGACGCGACCAACACGGCGGTCCGCCACGCAGGTCAACAACGTGTAACGGTCGCCGGTGGCCTCCGCGGCGCACACCCGCAGGTACCGCAGCAGCTGCCTCTTCAGCTGGCCCATGTAACGGCTGCCGCCCACCGTAATCTTGCCGGCCACGACCCCTCGACACCCTCTCCGCCCTTCTCCGGCGCAACCCCCTTGGCGTACCCCACCGGAGGAAGCCGTCCTGCTGGTAGTATATGAGGCGCGGCCGGAGGGTATACGGTCGCGACCCGGTCACGGGCACCGGTGGGGGCCTACTTGACCCGTCGCAGGCCCCGCCTCTTCCCGGGCGGCCGCCTGCCCCCGGGACCCGGGTCCGGGTAGGCCTCGCCCGGGTCCTCTTCCTCCCGCCCGAACTCCGCGCTCACCGCATCCAGAAAGTCTGGAATCTCCCACGCCTCTAGCAGGGGGCCCGGCCGGCCCAGTTTTTCTCCGCCCCAGCCCGCGGAGGCCAGCAGGTCCTCTACATCCGGCGCCACGCGGGCGAGGAACAACTGGTGCGACACTTGCGCCCACTCCGCGAGGAAACCGACGTCTTCCCGGGCACCCACCAGGACCCAAGGTAGGAATACCGGTACCAAGGAGGGCAGGGAGCCGACCAGTTCCAGCACTCCGGCCCTCTTCACGCGGAAGCGCCGGGGCACCTTTACCACGCCCTCCGTCCCCTCATCGGGCGCGACCGAGCGCAGAAACCCGTCGAGTTCCTCCACATCGCCGGCCCCCACCAGGCGGTCTCCCAGGAACAGGTCCGCACCCCTGGCCCTGAGCTGGGAAAGGCGCTCGAGCGCCGGAACCGGCGGCATTTTCGCGCGAAGCCTGGCACACAGTTCCGCGACCTCCACGGAGTTCAACTGGCGCGCCAAGCGGTCCACGTCCTCCTCCCCTTCGCAGATCACAGGCACGGCCAGATAGAGGACCTCGACGGTGATCCTTTCGTCCACAGGGGCCGCCGGGAGGACCGGGTACCGCTTTTTCAATTCCGCCAGCCGGGCGGGGTCCTCCGCCACGGCCAGGGCCCAGGCCGAACGCGCCTCAGGTCCGTCCTGCCAGGAGGAGCCCTCCAGCCAGGTTCGGTACATCCCCATATCAAAGGGGAGCCACACCACCCGCACCGGGTCCCGTATCCCGTTCAGGGCCTCGTCCAGCCGCAGCAGGTAGTCCAGGTAGTCGTCCGCGGTACCCCCGTGCATGGCCACGTAGTCTTCCAGTCCGTAAATGGCCGCGACCACCAGGTGGTCCCGACGCGCCACACCGTCGAACAGGCCGTAGGTAACCATAACTCTCATCTCCTCGTGTAAATGCCACCAGCCTACGTCCGGCCGGGAATCCGCCGGGGCGCGCCTGCCCCTCACACGCGGTCGTACTTCTACACCTTTCCCTCTTTTCCTGCTACGGCGCCGGACGGTGGGCGGGCCCGGCTGTGGGGCCGGTACCGCCGGGTGTCCCGCGCCCCGGTCCCTCCACAAATCTTTTGCCCTTCTCCCACAGTTTTGCCACAAATCCCTGGTATCCTAATCGTGAGCACGGGGGGAGGTGTTAGCCGGAGGAAAACCACCACTCGCTCTGTCACACGATGCGGTAAGAACGACGACAAAGGAGGGACCCGAAGAACATGAGAAAGAAAGTCTTGGTGGCGCTGGTTACCCTGGCCCTGCTGGGAGTCTTCGCGGGTGCGGCGCTGGCACAGGCCCAGCCCACCCAGAGCCAGTCGGGCTCGAACGCACCCGCCTTCTTCCAGACCTTCCTGGACAGGTTCGCGTCCATCCTCGGTGTTGACAAGGATAGGATCGTGGAAGCCGCCAAAGAGGCCGGTAAGCAGACGGTCGACGAGGCGGTGCAGCAGGGTAAGATCACACCCGAACAAGCGGACAGGATCAAGGCCCGGATAGAGGAAGGACAGTTCTTCCCCTGCCCGTTCCCTGGCCGTAAGGCACCGGTCTTCGGTGGCCCGCGCCTCGATGCGCTGGCCCAGGCCCTGGGCATGACCACCGAAGAACTCAAGGCCCAGCTGGAGCAGGGCAAGAAGATCTCCGACATTGCCCAGGAAAAGGGCCTCACCGAGGAACAGCTCCGCCAGAAGCTCCTGGAGGCCAAGATCCAGGCCATCCGGCAGGCGGTAGAGGAGGGCAAAATCTCGCAGGAGAAGGCGGACGAAATGATCCAGAGGCTCCAGAACGTGCCCCAGGGCAAAGGGTTCAACCACTTCGGCAGGCATTTCGGCCGGCCCTTCGGCCCGCCCTCCGCGGGGCAGCAGGCCCAATAACGGACATTCCCGCGAAGGCCCCGAAGGCGGCCCGTTCTTTTCGGCGGGCCGCCTTCGACTTTCTTCCGCCGGGCGCCCGGGTGCCCGACGTGCGCCCCAAGAGAAAGCCGCCCGAATGGGTAGCTTTTCAACACGGGCGCAAACCTGGCTTCCCCGGTCCCTACCGGTAACCGACACTCCGGTTAAGGGCCAGGCATTCCCGGAAGTACACGGACCTGCTGCCCGTGGGCTTGAAGGGCACCTGAGCACAGTGGACCACGCGCGACCGGGTCTGTCCAGCCCATCTGGGTAAGGCGGCCGATCTTTTCCGGCCACCGGACCGGAATCCCGCCCGCAATGCACTCCCCTGCCGCTGCGTGTCGTGTCCTGCGTCGCCCGCAGGGGGGACTCAAACAAGCTGCTTGGTGCTTACGGAACCGCCTTCTCCACCACCACCCATCCTTCACCCCGCTTGTGGACCTCGGCCAGAGACCCGGTCACCGCGTACGCGGTGCCCCCCAGGTGGTGTACGGGGAAATGCTCCTTGGCCTTGAAGGTCCAGCGGCCCTCGAAGCACTCCGGCGTGACCTCGGCCGCCACCACCTCGCCCACGAAAATCCAGTGGTCGCCGCCATCGTAGGTGTTCCACAGGCGGCACTCCACCCCGGCCACGCACTCGGCCACCAGCGGGGCCGCGACCTTCCGTCCCGCCACGGGGGTCAGCCCCGCGGCCGAGAACTTGTCCACGTCCCTCCCCGAGACGGTGCCGCAGAAGTGGACCCGGTCGAGAAGTCCGTAGCCGGGGACATTCAAGGTGAAGGCGAAACTGGCCCGCACGTACTCCGCGGTCAGGTGCTTCTTGGCCACGGCCACGGCGACCAGGGGCGGCTTTCTGCTGACGGGCATCTGCCACGAGGCGGCCATCACGTTCGGCCTGCCGTGCTTCTGGCTCCCGACGAGCACCACGCATCCGGGCGTTAGGAGGCGGTAGGCCTCCTCGGGCGCCATTTCTTTCTTAACCACTCAGGGTCACCCCTTCCGCAAACCGATACTTGGGCGCCCGGGCCTTCGCAGCAATGGAGTTTCGATGTTGGGCACCGGGCGGGCACAGAGAATATGAGTAAAGCCCCCGGTCCGATCCCCGGAGGCCTTGATTTTCCTGGTGGGCGGGGCAGGAATTGAACCTGCGACCTTCTGCGCGTCAAGCAGACGTTCTCCCACTGAACTACCCGCCCGCAGGTGACACCGTAATAATTATGGCCGATGTGCATGGGAAAGTCAACCCGCTGGTCCGGAAAAAATCGTCGGAGCCGCGGATTCTCATGGCGCCGTGGAGTGCAGCGTCGTTGGTTGCTTGTCACGTCCCGGAGATTGTGCTAGAATCATGGCGTCGCGCGCCGCCCCGGTAGCCCACCTTTTTGGTTTGGGTGCCGGGCGCCGGTTGGCGTAGCAGCCCGTCCGCGCTGCACTCTCGTTTCCGGGGTTTTCCGGAATGGAGGGTAACAGACCGTGGTCGTGGATCTGAACCCGGTAGCGTTTCACGTGGGACCGCTGGTGGTGCGGTGGTACGGCGTATTCATGGTTACGGCTATGGTCGCCGGTACCGCCTACCTGGTGCGCCGTGGCAAACGGCTGGGCATTCACGAGGACCTCCTGCTCAACCTGGTCCTGCTGGTGCTGCTGGCCGGGATCGCCGGCGCCCGCCTTTTGTTCGTGCTGGTGAACTTTCCCGCCTGGTTCCTGTACGACCCCGTGCGGGTCTTGAAGATTTACGAAGGCGGGCTCGCCTGGCACGGTGGCCTGGGGGCGGGTCTGGTAGCCGGCTGGCTCTACTGCCGGGCCAAGGGGCTGGACCCCCAGCGGCTGGCGGACCTGGCCGTACCCGGCCTGGCCCTCGGTTACCTCCTGGTCCGCTGCGGTAACATTTTCAACCAGGAGGTTCTCGGCCGTTTCACCGCGCTGGGTTTTGAGCGCTGGCCCACGCAGCCCATCGGTGCGGCGCTAGCATTCTTGCTGCTGGTACGCTATTTCGTGGTGCAGCGGCGCAATCCGCCGGCCGGTTATCAGTTCTGGTCCTTCGTCTTTTACCACCAGTTGCTTCGCGGCCTGGTGGAAGAAACACTGCGGGAAATGCCCCTGGCCCTTCCCGTATTCGTAGACCCCCGCCTCGGCCTGGCCTTCTTTACCCTGGGCCAGTTGCTCACCCCGCCCATTCTGGTCTTCGCGTGGTGGATGATGCGCCGGGCGCGGCGCCGCGTGACGCCCTCCCCGTGACCCGTAACGAGCCTCCCGCCGCCACCCGGCCGAGGCCCGGTGCTACCCTCTCTGCCCGAAAGCCGCCCCCGCGTCGCGCCGGCGCCGGGGCCCGCACGGCCCGCCTAAATGCCGCGCCGCACGGCCTGTACCAGGCGCGCCCCCGGCCAGGGGGCGTCGCAGTCCTCTCCGGCCACCAGCGGTACGGACCCGACTTCCCTCCCCCTGAGGAGGACCACCAGTTCTCCGAGGTACGTCCCCCTGGTCACCGGGGCTTCGGGCATACGCGGGACGTAAATTCTCTTTTCGAGGTAACGCAAATCGTCGGGGTCGGCCCTTACGGTCAGGGGTGCCCCGGTCACCAGAGTAACCACGGGTGTCCGCCCCCCCTCCAATCCCACCACACCCACTTCCTCTCCCGGGGCCAGTTGCAGGCAGAAACGCAGGTCTGAGAAGCCGTAATCCAGCAGGCGTGCGGTATCCGCATAACGGTCGCGGGCGTGCAGCACCACGGAGATAAGCCTACGCCCGTCCCGTTCCGCCGCCCCCACCAGGCACTTGCCGGCCGCCCTGGTGGTGCCCGTCTTTACGCCCGTCATACCCGGATAGGAAGTAAGCAACCGGTTGGTATTGTACAGTATGGCCTCGTTCTTCCGGTTCTGCCAGTGCACCGTGGTGCAGGGCAATCGTACTATACCGGCGAAGACCGGGTTTTGTAACGCAAATCTGGTTAGTACGGCCAGGTCCCGGGCCGTAGAGTGGTGGTCGGGTTCGGTCAAGCCATGGGGGTTCACGAAATGGGTATTGCGGGCCCCGAGGGTGAAAGCTTTGGTGTTCATCAGGTCCTGAAACAGTTCCTCCGAACCCGCAATGTGTTCGGCGATGGCCACGGTGGTGTCGTTGGCAGAATAAACGAGGGCCGCCCGCACCAGGTCGCCCAACGGGATTACGTCCCCGGCGCGCATGCCCAAGTGCTGGCCTTCCGTCATGCCGGCGGCCCGCCCACTGATGGTCACCGGGTCTTCCAGGGAACCCATTTCCACCGCCAGCAAGCCCGTGAGAATCTTGGTCAGGCTGGCCGGGGGGCGCCGCTGATCCGGGTTGCGGGCGAAGTATACCTGGCCGGTGTCGGCATCCATGAGCAGGGCCGCGGACGCCGAAATGCGCGGCGGTGCGGCCAGCGCCACCTGGCAGGCCAGCAGGTTGAAAATCAGGACCAGCGCGAGCAGACGCACGGACGCCAGACCTCCCGTCGGCTATTCTCCCTCTCGCGGGACCCTTTATGAGTACCAATATTGCGCTGTGCTGCCAGCCGAAAAAAACCGGTTCTGGTGGCGGCGCCGGTCTAAATAAAACTATAGCGGGTGATAATGCCGATAAGGGGGTGGCCCTGTGCGGGTCTTCTTCCTGAATTTCGCGCGGCTCAAGGCAAACCTCATTCTGACCTTCGGCATACTGGCGGCCGGGTCCTTCCTAGGACTGGCCGTCGTGCGTCCCGAACCGCTAATCCGGCCCACGGCCGGCAAGGTGGGGGCCATCTACCGCGTTAAGACGGACCAGCCGGCCGTGGCCCTGACCTTCGACATCAGCTGGGGTACCCAAACCCCCCCGCCCGTGATGGACATCCTGAAGACACACAACGTCAGGGCCACCTTTTTCCTCTCGGGACCCTGGGTGAAGAGATATCCGGAGCTGGCCCGCCGTCTCGCCGAAGAGGGGCACGAGATAGGGAGCCACGGACACCGTCACATCAACCTCAGCAGGGAGGCGCGGGACACTGTGGCGGAAGAAATACGCCTCGCCCACCAGGCCATCCGCGAGGTGACCGGCAGGGAGGCCAATTTGATTCGTACACCCAACGGGGACTTTGACCGGATGGTGGTCGAGGTGGCGGCCGGGCAGGGCTACCGCGTCATCCAATGGAGCGTGGATTCCCTGGACTGGATGAACCCCGGCGTGGAGGCCATAACTAACCGGGTGCTGCGCCTGGCGCATCCCGGGGCCATTATCCTGATGCACGCCAGCGATACCTGCAAACAGACCGTCGCCGCCCTGCCGGCCGTAATCAGCGGCCTGCAGCAAAAGGGGTTTCGTCTGGTGACCGTATCCGAACTCCTGGAGATGGGTGAACCCCTTTTCGAGTAGGAACTCGGGGTACCCATTCCGGTTACGTTACCCGCGGCTTTAGCTTTTTTCCTCCACCGTGGAAAGGCCCAGCGCGTCCAGTACCGGGCAGTACCTGATGTAGCCGGAAAAAAGTTCTATCAGGCCCACGGTGGCCAACAACGTTCCCCAAAAGCCCCTGGTGACCCCGAAGAGCCGCAGTGCCATCAGGGTCGCACCGCCCGCCATGCGTAAAATGCGGTCGGTCCTGCCCACGTTTTCCTTCAAGGACCCCCCTCCCCGGGACCCGTTTTTCTCTATTGTGCCCGGGAGGTACGCCTTTATGCCCTTGTGCGGCGCCACCAGTACCAGGCCAGCAAACCCGCCAGGCCCAGCAAGACAAAAACGTCGATCCGGTGAAACCAGGGCCCTATCAGCTCCCAGTGCTCGCCAAGCAAATAACCGACGTAGGTAAGCAGAAGGCTCCAGGGTAGTGAGCCGAGGAAGGTGTACACGACGAAGCGGGTCAAGTTCATCCGGGCCACCCCGGCGGGCAACGATATGAAGGTGCGGATCACGGGGAGGAGGCGGGTAAAAAAGACGGTCGCTTCGCCGTAACGGGCAAACCACCGTTCTGCCAGCGCCAGCTTTTGCGGGGTAACCCCGAAATACCCTCCGTAGCGATAAAGGAAGGGACGGCCACCGCAAAGGCCTATGTAGTACGAAACCACGGAGCCGAAGGTGCCCCCCGCGGTGCCGGCCATGGCGGCCCAGAAAAATTCCAGCCGCCCCGCGGACACGAGGTAGCCTCCGTAGGGGAGGATGATCTCACTGGGCAGGGGTATATTGCAGCTCTCTATGGCCATACCCACGGCGATCCCCCAGTACCCGAGGGAATTGATGAAGCCGGTTAACACCCCAACCATCCGGGCGATCCATTCGCTCAGCAAGAAACCGCCTCCCGGCGCACCCGACTGTCATGCGCGCGACCCCGGTTCATATACCGGTGCACGTGGAACGGGACGCGTGGCATAAAGATCACTCGCCCCCTTTTACCACTATTATAATGCGAGGGCTCCCGGTATTACGGGAGCCCCGGCCCTTCACAGCTTGAGACTTTCCAGGAGTTTGGCCAGCAACGGGTCCGTGGCGGCCAGGTCCGTCAGAGGCAGCCGGTGGGTAGAATACCGGTGGTCAAAGGCCGTCAGGCTCAGGGTGCGGCACAGGGAACGGAAGTGGGCCGAAATGGTGGAGGGAGCGACCCCGTACTCGCCGGCCAATTCCTGCTGGCTGACCCCGGAATCGAGCTCGAGGCGTCCCATGGCGTAAACGACCGCCGCCACCCAGGCTGCAGTCTTGCGCAGCACCGGCTGCCGCTTGACGCAGAAGTCGTGCCAGAGCCTGAGGGCCCGTCTGGTCTGTTCCGGGTTGTAGCCCCTGGCCCGCAGGGAACGCACCACCTGCCGGGCTACCTCCGCGTACGCATCGTGGGACCAGTGGTAATCTCCCGCGTCTACGGGCCGCCTTTCCTTTTCCTGCGCCGCGAGGCGTAAGATCAGGCGCCGCAGCCTTTCCCGCTCCGGCGCGGCACGCCGCAAGTGCCTGACCAGGTGGTCCACCCACTCGTGCTCCTCGTCGAGAAGCAGGTTTGCCAGGTACCGGGTCAGGGCGGGACTCGGGCTGTACTCCGCGCCCTCCCTCCCGAAGAGCTGGGGTATGGCCGCCGTCAGCCCCAATCTGGCCACCCATCCGTTAATCTTGTGGGCCCTCAATTGCAGGTAGCGTTGCCATCCGCCCCTTTTTTTCTGCTGAAAGGCGCGGAAATCGCGCAGGACCCGCCTGTGAATAATGTCCTTGCAAAAGGCGGGGAGAGCCAGCCCGCTCGTTGAAAACTCGTATTCCTCGCCCACCTTCAGCACACGCATGAAAAGAATAGTGCCGGGAACGATTTCGGCCGAAGCCGCCGGATCGGTGACGAAATACTCCCGACTGCGCAGAATGTCCCTGATGAGCAAACCCTCCCGGGGCCGGACCTGCCGTACCTCGTACAGCGAACTGCGCGCCTTGATCCACTCCGCAAGGAGCACGAGCTCGTGAAAGGAAATCCGGTCCGCGTTTTCCTGTAAGAACGCCTCGATTATGGTACGCCCGTCCGACAGCGGGTAGTCAAAAATGAACCATTCGAAACAGCGTTCGACGGTCACCTCGTCGTCGGTATTGACCAGTTCCGGGTTCAAACAGTGAAAGTAAAGGTCCTGGGCCTTGGCCGCCTCCCAGGCCAGAGCGGGACGATCGGCGTATTCGCCGAGTTTCCGGCGCAACCCCTGGGCCGCCCGGCGCCACCGCACCTGACTGAGGAATACGATCTTGCCCCCGTGTCCGCAACATTCCAGGAAGTCCCTTCCGCTACCACAGGGACAGGCCCGTCCGGGTACCACCCTCCTTATTTGCCTGCACCCCCTTTCCCTCCGGACCGGTATCATTATTATTCCACAACCCGCTCACTTTTCCTGCCGCGTACAAAGGTTACGCCCTCACCCGTATAACGGTACTCCACTCCCAACAGTTCCCAGAGTTCCACCGGAGCAAAACACACCCCTTCCCGCAGCACCACCGGCCCACCCAGCTCCCGCGCTTTCCCTTCCAGGACCGCGGTGCTCCGGCCGGGTACCAGCCGCAGCTCCGCCGTGCCGTCGCGGATGACGACCTGATCCGCGCTCCAGTCCACCTTGAACCCCAAGGCCTCCCCCACCAGGCGTACCGGTACGTAAAGGTTATCACCCTCGCGATAGGGCGCCGGCACGTCCTTCAGGGTTTCGTCTCCCAGCCGCGACCCTTCGGGCTCCAGCACCAGTGGGGGGTACTCGTGCCCGCGTGCCAGTTCCGCCGCCAGGGGCAACTGCAGGGGCCGTAAGCTAACCGGCCGGTCCGGTGCCAGGCCCTTGGCGTCCAGGCAGTGCCCCCCGGGGGTGTACCAGCGGGCAATGGTTAGCTTGAGCAGGCCCCCCGACTCCAGGGGCACCAGCCGCTGCACGGTACCCTTGCCCAGCGTGGGCGTGCCCACTATCAGGGCCCGCCCATAGTCACGCAGGGCGCCGGCCAGGATTTCGGCCGCGCTCGCCGTACCCCCGTTGACCAGGGCTACTATACGGTCGAAGCGCTCCCTGCCGCCCCTGGTGCGGTAGACTTCCCGCTTCCCCCGGGCGTCCACCGCGCTCGCCACCACCCGGCCGGGGCCAAGAATCTCGGCCGCCACCTCCACGGCCGACTGCAGGAGCCCTCCCGGGTTATCGCGCAGGTCCAGCACTACGGTACCCACGCCGCGGCGCGACCAGCTTTCCAAGACGCGACGCACCTCGTCTCCCGAGTTCTCCCCGAAGTCGTACAGCCTCAGGTAGCCCGTACGGTGGTCCAGAAGCCGGGCCTCCATAGTGGGTATGGCCACCCGTGCCCTCTCCAGCCGGAAGACGATGGGCTTCCCGTCCCGCCGGAGGGTGAGGGTTACCTCTGTACCCTCCGGCCCACGAATGCGGGTCACGACCTCTCCCAGGGCCATACCAGCCACGTCCTGCCCGTCCACCCCCACGATTACGTCACCCTTGCGGATGCCGGCCTTTTGCGCCGGTGAGTCCGGGAATACCTCGCCGACCACCGGGTACCCATCCCCCGGTTCCAGACGGATCCCCACCCCCACGTAGTTGTTCTCCAGGGTCTCGACGAAACGGGCCGCCTCTTCGGGCGAGAAATACTGGGTGTAGGGATCCTCCAGGGTTTCGAGCATCCCCTGGATGGCGCCCTCCACCAGTTTATCGACCGCGGGTTGCCGCACGTGCTCCCGGTGCAGGTGGTCCAGAATTTCCTCCAGAACCCGCGCGCCTTCGGAAACCCCGGTGCCCGCGCCTGCGGGTACCGCCAGTACCAGCAGGCACAACAGAAGGGCCGCCAGCCACCCAAGCCGAAGCCAGAGTCGTGTTGCCAAGGACGCCACTCCCCAACCATCGAATTTGCTTTCAACTTCGCCCCCCGCCCCCTCAATTCCTTCCCGGCGGAAGGTATTTGGGGTCCGGCGGTGAAATACTACTTGCGTGAGGAGGCGTTCTGGGCCTTGAGTGGGGAGTTACTGCTGCTGGTCGACGGCCACAGTCTTTTCTACCGCGCCTTCCACGCGGTGCCGCCCCTGGCCACCAGGGACGGGGTGCCGACCAACGCCGTCTTCGGCTTCACCAACATGCTCCTCAAAGTGCTATCCCAGGTGCGGCCCAGGCGCGTGGCCGTGGCCTTTGACTGCGGCGCCCCCACCTTCCGCCACCGGGAGTTCGAGGCCTACAAGGCCCACCGCCCGGCCGCGCCGGCGGAACTCCACCTGCAACTGCCCCTGTTGAAGGAAGTCCTGCAGGCCATGCGCATCCCCGTGCTGGAGCTGGAGGGCTACGAGGCCGACGATCTCATCGGGGCCCTGGTCGCCGCGGCCGAAGAGGCCGGCCAGGAATGCCTGATTCTAACCGGCGACTCCGACGCCCTGCAGCTCGTTTCGCCGCGCACCAGGGTACTCCTCACCCGCAAGGGTATCAGCACCCTGGAAACCTACGACGAGGCCCGCGTCCGGGAGCGCTACGGGGTCGAGCCCCACCAACTGCCGGACCTCAGGGGTCTGGTTGGGGACGTGAGCGACAACATTCCCGGCGTGCCCGGTATCGGGCCCAAGACGGCGGCCCGGCTGCTGGCGCAGTACCGCGACCTGGAGGAAATCGTCCGTAACGCGGACCGGTTGCCGCCCGCCCTGCAGGAGAAAATCACGGCCTTTTCCCGTCAGGCCCTGCTGGCCAAGCGGCTGGCCACCGTGTCACGTACCCTTCCCGGCGGCACCGGGATTTTGATTTCCCCCTGGCACGGGCCGGACCACGCGGCCCTGCTGGAGGTATTCAAGAGACTGGAGTTTCGCAGCCTGATCAGGGAGGTCCTCCGGGGCCGGGAAGGGGAAAGTCGCAGGGACTCGGTACTGGTCGGCGCCAGGACCCTGCCGAGCTACCGGCCACCCTACCGCCGTGCCCCGTGGGAGGAACTGCGGGCCGCCATCAAAGCGGCCGGCGAGGTGGCCCTGGTTCTGGCCGGAGATCGGAAGCAGGGGGTAAAGGCCGCGGCCGTGGCCACCGATGCCGAGAAAACCTTCCTTCTTGACGAGCCCGCCGTGCTCCGGCCCTTTCTGGAGGAAATCTGCGCCGATCCCGCAGTCAAAAAGATCTGCCACGACGCCAAGGAAACGGCCTGGCTCCTGCGCCCCCACGGTACGGCCCTGGCGGGCGTGGCCTTTGACACGCTGGTGGCCGCTTACCTCCTCAATCCCGGCGCCACGGCCCAGGACCTGGCATCGGTGGCCCTGGAACACGTGGGTCTGGTTTTGCCCCGGGAGGCTCCCGAAAGCCTTACCGCCGGAGCCCAAGCGATTTTGCGCCTCCGGGATGACCTGCATACCAAACTGAGGCTCACCGAACAGGAAGACCTCTACTGCCGGGTGGAACTCCCCCTGGTGGACGTGCTCACCCGCATGGAGATGGCCGGCGTAGCGGTAGACGCCCGCGAGCTGCGTACTCTGTCGGCGGAGCTTGAGGGCCAGCTGGCCGCCGTGGCCGAGACCATCTACCACCTGGCGGGAGAAAGGTTTAACATCAATTCAACCCGCCAGCTGGGCCACATCCTGTTCGAGAGGCTGGGTCTGCCGGCGGGCAGGAAAACCAAAACGGGCTACGCCACCAACGCCCAGATTCTTGAAGAACTGGCCGCGGAACACGAGATCGTGAGGTACGTCCTGGAGTACCGCCAGCTGGCCAAGCTCAAGTCCACGTACGTGGACGGTCTGTTGCCCCTGATCGACGGCGAGACCGGGCTCCTCCACACCATTTTCCACCAGACCGTGACCGCCACCGGCCGGCTGTCCAGCAGCGAGCCCAACCTGCAGAACATACCCTGGCGCCTGGCCGCCGGCCGCCGGGTGCGCCGGGCCTTCGTGCCGCGGCGGCCGGGCAACGTGATCATGACCGCCGACTACTCCCAGATCGAGCTGCGCATTCTGGCCCACTTCTCACAGGACCCGGTGCTCCTCGAGGCCTTTCGAAAGGGCCGGGACGTGCACGCCCGCACCGCGGCCGAGGTCTTCGGAGTGCCCGAGGAAAACGTGACGCCCGAAATGCGGCGCCAGGCCAAGGCCGTCAACTTCGGCATCGTCTACGGCATCAGCGATTTCGGCCTGGCCCGGGACCTCAAGATCAGCCGGGCCGAAGCCAGGGGGTTCATCGACCGCTACCTGAGCCGCCACCCGGGCGTAAGGGCCTACATGGAACGGGCCGTGGCCCTGGCCCGGGAGCGGGGCTACACCACCACCCTGCTCAACCGGCGCCGCTACCTGCCGGAGCTTTTCAGCGCGGATCGCGTCACCCGGGGGTTCGGCGAGCGGGCGGCCATCAATACCCCCATCCAGGGCAGCGCGGCCGACATCATTAAGCTGGCCATGATCCGCCTGGAGCGGGCCCTCGAGAGCCGCCGCCTCGCGGCGCTGCTGGTGCTCCAGGTGCACGACGAACTGATCCTGGACGTGCCGGCCGAAGAGGTTCTGGAGGTCAAACAACTGGTGAAGGAACACATGGAGAACGCCGTGAGCCTCGACGTGCCGCTGCCCGTGGAGGTGGCCGCAGGGCCCAACTGGTACGAGGTGGCACCCATACCGTAGGCCAGCGAGGGGGATTCCGGTGCCCGAATTGCCCGAAGTGGAGACCATCCGTCGCACCCTGATGCCGGTGCTCGTGGGCCGCACCATTGCGGATTGCGTCATATTGTTGCCCAAAGTCCTGGATAATCAGGAACCCGCGGCCTTCGCCCGCGCGGTGAGTGGCCGGAAGATCGAAGACCTCACCAGGCGCGGCAAGTATCTGCTCTTCCACCTGTCCGGGGGCCGCGTGCTCGTGGTTCACCTGCGTATGACGGGGCAACTCGTATACCACCCGCCGGAGGCACAACCCGGGGCGCCGGCCAAGCACACCCACGCAGTTTTCCGGCTGGACGACGGTGCCACTTTACATTACGTCGATCCCCGCCGGTTCGGCCGCCTGCGTATTGCGCCCGCGCCCGCGCAGCTGGAAGGTCTGGGGCCCGAGCCCCTGGACGGGACGTTCTCCACCGCGATACTCCGGGAGCGTCTGTCCCGCCGGCGGGGACGCATCAAGGCCCTCCTGCTGGACCAGGGTTTCTTGGCGGGACTGGGTAACATCTACGCCGACGAGGCCCTTTACCGGGCGGGCATCCATCCCGAGCGTCCGGCGGACCGGCTGACGGCGCGGGAAGTGCAGGCCCTGTACCACGCCATAAGGGAGGTTCTGGCCGAAGCCATCCGTTACCGGGGTACCAGCATCGTTAACTATGTGGATGGGCAGGGCCGGCCGGGAGAATTCCAGCTACGCCTTAACGTTTACGGGCGCGCCGGCGAACCCTGCCCATCGTGCGCCACTCCGATAGCGCGCACCCGGGTGGCAAACCGCGGCACCTACTTCTGCCCGAGGTGCCAGCCGCGTCCCGATTGACACGCACCAACCGGGCTTATCCTCAATATGTTGTTTGGGGAGCGCTACCAAGGGAGGATAAGCCCCGTGCCGACGGTTGCCGCAGTTCTTTTTGCCATGGCCCTCAGCATGGACGCACTGCTCACCGGCGCAGTCTACGGCCTGCGCCACATCCGGGTGCCGTGGCCTTCGCTGGCCCTCATCGGCGCCACCTCCACGGCGGCCGTGGCCCTTTCCATCGCGACCGGCCACGTATTCAGCCTGCTGGTTGCGCCCGACCTGGCGCGAAAAGCGGGTGGGGTAATCCTCATCGGACTGGGCATCTGGGTGGCCACCCAGGAATGGCGGGAAGAATACCTGAAGAACAGGGAGAACCGACCGGTTTTGTCGGTGCGGATCCGTTCCCTGGGCGTGGTAGTTCAGATCCTTTACGAACCGCACCGGGCGGACCTGGACCGTTCGGGCGTCATCTGTCCGGCGGAGGCCCTCCTGCTGGGACTGGCCCTGGCCGTGGACGCCTTCGTGGGCGGCTTTGCCGTGGCCATGCTCGGCCTGCACCCGGTACTCACGGCCCTGGCGGTGGGAGTCTGCCAGCCGCTGTGCCTTTGCGCCGGCGTGCTGGTGGGCCACCGGCTGCCCGCGTCGGCCTGGAGTGCGCGCCTGGCCCTGGTGCCCGGGTTTATTTTGATCGCCTTCGGCTTATCCCGCCTCTCCTGAGGTGAGCGCCCCTGTCCCAACCAAAGGTAATCGGACTCACCGGTAGCATCGGCGCCGGCAAGAGCACTGTGGCCGCCATCCTGGCCTCCCTCGGGGCCACCGTGGTGAGCGCGGACCGGGTGGCCCGCGAGGTGGTGGCCCCGGGTACCCCGGCGCTTGCCGAAATCGTCGCCACCTTCGGACCCCAGTATCTCGGGCCGGACGGGGCCCTGGACCGCGCCAGGCTCGGGGCCCTGGTTTTCGCAGACCCCGCGGCCCGCCGCAAGCTAAACGCCATTACCCATCCCCGTATTATGGCCAGGCTGGAGGAAATAACAGCCTCCTTCCGCCGGCAATACCGGGGCCGGGCCGGGGTACTGGTACTGGAGATTCCCCTGCTCGTCGAAGCGGGGGCGCAACGCCACCTGGTGGACGAGGTCTGGGTGGTCGTGGCACCGACGCCGGTACGCCTGCAGCGGGTCATGGTCCGGGACAACCTCTCGGAGAAGGAGGCCTTAATGCGCCTTGCGGCCCACCTGCCCCAGGAAGAAAAGGTACGCCACGCCACCCGCGTCATCGACAACGGCGGTTCGCTGGCCGAAACAAAAGCCCAGGTGGAGGCACTCTGGCGGGAAATTACGAATGAGGAGGCCGGCGACCCGCCGTGAAGGCCCACGGCAACCTTTGCCAACCACCGGTACCGGTGGTGCAAATTTCCCTGTCGAAGGCGCCGGTGCGCAGGGCCGGCTGTGAAATTGCCCCGATGCGGAGGCGACCGACCGCCTTGCGAAAGCGTTACCTTTTACTCCTGCTCGTCCTTCTGGCGCTGGCCGCCGTCCATCGGCCCATCGGACGGCTCCTGTTTCCCCTGCCGTTCTACGACCTCCTGACCTACCACGCGACGCACAACGGCCTGGATCCCTACCTGGTGGCGGCGGTGGTCAGGGTAGAAAGCAACTTCGACCCGCGGGCCCGCTCGGCCCGGGGAGCCCTCGGCCTGATGCAGGTCATGCCCGAGACCGGGGCCTGGATGGCCCGCCAGCTGGGAGAAACCGACTTTGACCCGGAAAAACTTTTCGAGCCCGAATTCAACACCCGGTTGGGCACCCGGTACATGGCCCATCTGCTGCGGGAGTTCGGGGGAGACACGGTCCTGGTGCTGGCGGCCTACAACGCCGGCACCGGGCAGGTTAAGGAATGGCTGGCCCGGGCCGAGTGGACCGGCGAAGGCCGCACGGTGGACCAGATTCCCTTTCCCGAGACGCGCCAGTTCGTACGCAAAGTGTTGTGGTATCAGCAGGTGTACCGGTATCTGTACGACGCAGGATAGCGGTCGAACGACGGGGAATTTTGCCCCGGGCCGCTTCACTTTGGGTACCGGTACGCCGGCAAAATTCCCCGTCGAAGGAACGGCTTGGCGGCCCGGGCCGGTCCGGGGACCGCGGTCCGTAGCTTCCCCGGCCACGGCGGCACCGGCCGCTTCCCAAAGGCGAGGAGCAGGGAGGGAAGGGCACTTGGAACGTGAATACCCCCGACACCCCATGGTGGGCGTGGGCGCCATCGTCATTGAAGAGGGACGGGTTTTGCTTATCGAAAGGGGCGCCGAACCCGCCAAAGGGCGTTGGAGCGTACCGGGGGGGCTGGTGGACCCGGGCGAAAGCCTGAAAGCCGCCGTGGCCCGGGAAGTGCGCGAGGAATGCGGCCTGGAGGTGGAGGTCGGCCCCCTCGTGGGCGTGCTGGAGCGTATCATCCGCGACGAGAACGGAACCGTGCGCTACCACTTCGTCATCCTCGACTTCCTGTGCCGGCGCCTGTCCGGCGAGCTGTGCCCCGGCTCGGACTGCGCCCGGGCCCGCTGGGTGCCCTGGGAGGAGGTGGGGGCCCTCCCCCTGACCGCCCGCCTGGAGGAGGTGCTGGGGCGGGCCAGGAACATGACCTTCATACCCTCGGGCCAAGACGAACTTTACCTTGCCCCTTGAACGCAGCAGTCCTGGTGCGGGGGCAGGTAAAACGCGGTCGGATGGCGAACCCCTAACATACCAACAAAAGGTTCGCAAGGCCGAAAAACCAAAGAGGTCGGGTGATGACCGGTGCTCAGGGCACCAGCGGAGGTCGTGAAACGTTACGAGGCGTTGCTCAACACCATCTGGACCGAGTCTGCCAGGTACCTGGGAGAGTTCTCCGCCAGCCTCCTGGCGAAAAGGGTGGCCTGGGAGATTTCCCTCGAATATCCGGCCATCGAACTGGTGGAATTCCGACCCGACGGGGTTTCCTGCAGCCGGATTCCCGTTCCACAGGAAGAGAGCGATGCGCACGTGGAGGAAATGTTCGCTAAGTTTACGCAAAAGTACATGTCAGTCCTGACCAAGCTGCTGGGACGAAAAAGGGCACGGGAGATCGGGGAGAAGGCCGGGCTTTGCCCCGCTACGGAGAATACCGGGGCCGTCCGTACCCTTGAGGAGGGGTGTTGAGTTGGAGCGGATTCCTACCGGCATAAAAAACCTTGATGACATAATATACGGAGGTATTCCCGCCTATTCTCTCAACCTTATCTCGGGCCTGCCCGGCAGCGGGAAAACAATACTCGTGCAGAACATCATTTTCAACTGTGCGCGTCGCGGGCTCAAGAGCATCTACCTGACAACCATTTCGGAATCGCAGCTCAAAATGGTCCGTAACCTGGGAGAATTCCGTTTTTTTGATGACCGCTTCCTGGGAGAAAAACTAATCTACGGCGACCTGGGTACGGTTCTGCGCAACTCCGGCCCGGAGCACGCCATCGGGTACATCACCGACCTGTTGAAGCAGCATCGCCCCGACATCGTCGTCATCGACAGCATCAAGGTCATCCGGGACCTGTTTTTCGACGAAAAGGGCTTCCGAACCTTTCTCTTCGACCTCGCGGCCACGCTGTCGGTCTGGGAGGTAACGGCTTTCCTGGTGGGCGAGTACGAAGAGCGGGAAGTGTCACTGCTGAGCGAATTTGCCATCGCCGACGGCATTTTCTATCTCTACGGCCAGGAGGAGAAGCGGTTTCAAAAGAGGTTCCTCCGCGTCTTGAAGCTTAGAGGAAGTAATTACCAACCAGGAGAACATCTCTTTGAAATCACGGAAAACGGAATAGTGGTTTACCCGCGCCTCAGGCCGGAAGAAGGGGAGCTCGATTACGAGGTTCTACCCCGTCGGAAGGGTTTCGGCATTGACGGCCTGGACGAGATGCTGGGTGGCGGCCTGATGCAGGGAACCGTTGCCCTGCTTTCCGGCCCCACGGGTTCGGGAAAAACCATCATGGCCTTGAGGTTCCTGGTGGCGGGGGCAGAGCAGGGAGACCGGGGACTTTTTGTCTCTTTTGAGGAAACGCCCGCGCACCTGTACCACGCGGCTAACCAGCTCGGCTGGGACGTCGGCAGGTTCGTGGACCGCGGCCTCCTCGAAATAAAGTTTATTTCCCCTATCGAACTGGATGTGGATAAGCACGCCATCGAGATCCTGGAAATACTTAGCTCAAGACAGGTCGAGAGGTTTGTGATGGACAGCATTTCGTCATTTGAAACCGGTTTGCCGAGCCCGCAAAAATACCGGGATCACCTCTGGGCCCTGGCACACCGGCTGAGAAAGCAACGCGTCACCGCCCTGTTCACATATCTCAACGAGGATCCGTTTTCATCCCTGGTGGTGTCGCGATCCCAGCTGTCACTGATCGCCGACCACATCATTTTCCTGCGCTACGTCGAGGACCGGTCCGGATTGAGGAAGGTGCTGGGGGTTTTCAAATCTCGCGGCACCCGCCACACCACCGACATCAGGGAGTACGAGATAACGCCAACCGGAGTAAGGGTTATGGGAAAGGTAGACAAAGCCGACATGCTGCGGTAAGGCGGTGGGTAGACGTTGATTCACAGCCTTTCGGTAATGGTTTCCGTACGTTACTGGCAGGATTTTCAAGATACCCTCGCTAATGTTATGAAGGTCAACATCTACGTTCTCGATGCCGAAGGCCGCCCTTTCTCTCGCTTCAGCCGCCCCCCTGAAATCTGTTGCAACATGAACCGGGAGAAACGCATTGTCCACGAAAGTTGTTCTGCCTTTTACAGAACTACGTTGCAGGAGGGCACCCGTAAAAGGTTGGTCATCTGCCCTTACGGGGTCAGTATGTGGATCTATCAGCTGGGGACCTACGCGCAAAACATCGGTTACGTGGTCGTGACCCCGGAAAAGCGGCCCGAACCGGTGAACCGCGAAGACGAGATGGTACAGCAGGTCAAAGCCGACGACGTTTACCGGGCCATCAACGTGGTCCTGACCGCCCTGCTGGAAAAGAACCTCCTGGGCTTTCAACGTTTGGAGCTCGATAGCATCTACGAAATCAGCCGCCTGATAGCCTCTACGGTTGAACTGGACAAAGTGCTGGACCTGATCACCAACGCACTTGTCATTATCTACCAGGCCGACATGTGCTTTGTGGGTCTGCGAAACGGAGAAAAAATTACGGTGGTACAGTGCAAGGGCGAATACGGGCACCTTCTCGTCGGAAGGGAATGGCCCTTATTCCAGCCCCTGATGGAGCGCATATTTTTCGGGTCGGAGCCCTCCCGACTGAGCCTGGAAGAACTGAGGACGCTGACGGGCGTTCCCGAGTTGACGGTACCCGGGCAGAGCGAAATAGTGGTTTTTCCCCTTATTACGGCGCTGGGTATTGTAGGATTGCTCGGGATGGTTATGCCCGCGCCTCCGAATGAGGACGGAACAAAGAACCTGCAGATTTACGCCAACTTTGCCGCCGTGGCCCTCGGCAACGCCGGTCTCGTGGCCCGTCTGGAAAGAGAAGCCAGCAACGACGTTCTCACCGGCCTGCTTAACAGACGCGCCCTGTACGTGGCCCTGGCGGCGGAGATGGAAAGAACGCTGAGGTACAATTATCCCCTGTCCGTGATATTTCTGGACCTGGACGATTTCAAACCCTACAACGACACCTACGGCCACCTGGCCGGAGACATCGTGCTGCAAAAGACGGCCGAAATCATCAGGAACTGCATCCGGTCCACCGATGTGGCGTGCCGCTACGGCGGGGAGGAGTTCGTGGTAATCCTCCCGGGGTCGGACAGCAACCACGCCCTCGTTGTGGCCGAAAGGATCAGAGCTTCCCTTGAAGGCTACGGCTTTCCCCACCGCGGGATTACGGCCAGCATCGGCGTGGCCTCCCTGCAGGAGGGAGATTCCGTAGATTCCCTCATTAGAAGGGCAGATGCGGCATGCTACGAGGCGAAGAAACGGGGGAGAAATCGGGTCTCTGTCTCGGGCGCAGGGTAGCAAGCAAATCCGGTCACCTGGCGGCTACTTCCGGAGCCACCCGCTCCGGCCCCCCACCGGGTCGACCGCCTCTGACACCTCCAGCTCCGGAGCCAAGTGTCGCAGCACCACCCGGACCGTCGTACCGTCCTTCACCACCGGCACCAGGCCGGCCGACGGTGCCTACAAGAGACCTTCCCCCATCAGAAAAGGTCCCCGGTCCAAAACAAATCTACCCGCATCTTCCCATCGGGTAGACCGGCGCCTGGGGCGAGGCCACGGCCAGTCCGCCGGTGCGGCCCTCTTGCTCCAGGGGAACGGCCATGGAGGCCCCTCCGGATGGGTCACGCCGACCCTTTGCCAGTCCGGCACGGCCTGCATCCGGGGGGATGCTCAGGCCGGTGGACGCCGCCGTTTTTCCGATCTCAAATGCGTCTTGCGGCAGGCCGCCGGTGGGGGTGGAACCAGACGGCCCCCATCTCCAGGCCCAGGGCACGGAGCACGCAATGGAGCGCGCCTTCAAGGACCGCGGGCAGTTCGCCGGGTCGGCGTTCAACGTCCACTTTTAACTCCCGAAGTAGTATCCGGTTACTCGGCCAGTTTCCCATCTCTTGCCGTTGCCCTTTCATACGGGTGGGTCAACAAAGAAAGTACCTCTGCCAGCAGGGATACCAGGGTACCTAACCGCCCCCCCCCCCC
>DYER01000108.1 GCA_020725605.1 Ammonifex sp.
GCAGCCCTTCCACGTGGCCGAGGCCTTCACCGGCCGTCCCGGCACCTACGTACCCATCAAGGAGACCATCCGCGGGTTCAAGGAGATCCTGGAGGGCAAGCACGACGAACTGCCGGAGGAAGCCTTCTACATGGTGGGCACCATCGACGAGGCCGTGGAGAAGGGCAAGCGCCTGCTAGAAGGAGTGGCTTAAACCGTGGCCGAGAAAACCCAGCGCCTGGAAATCGTCACGCCGGAACGGGTGGTGCTCAGCGACGAGGTGCGGTTTCTGGTGGCCCCGGGCACAGAGGGCGAACTGGGCATCCTGCCCGAGCACGCCCCCCTGATTACCACCCTGGACATAGGCATCATGCGGGTGCAGAAGGAGAACCGCACCTACCGGGTGGTCGTCACGGGCGGCTTCATGGAGGTCCGCAACAACCGGGTGGTGGTGCTGGCCTCCGCGGCCGAGCGGGCCGAGGAGATCGACGTGGAGCGGGCGCGGGCGGCCAAGGAGCGGGCCGAGCGGCGCCTGGCCTCCCGGGACCCGGAGGTGGACCTGGTGCGGGCCGAGGCGGCCCTGAAGCGGGCCCTCACCCGCCTCAAGGCCGCGGAACAGGTGCACTGAAGATTTTCGGGGGCCGCGCCGGCGGCGTCCCCGGGAAAGCGGAAAGACGGGCCGGGCCCAATCCCGGCCTTTTTCCTTGGGAGGGCCGAAGTATACGACCGCCTCAAAGGCGGTCATAATTTTTTCCAGAGGAGATGACAGTGGCGTCGTTCCTATTAACGGTTGTGGTAACCCTTTTGGGATTGTGGTACCCGTGGTGGGCCGGGCGGGCCACGGGGGATCCGGCCCGCCTTCTGGAGGCCAACGGCGTCCGGGTAGACGGGATTTACTGCTACGTGGTATGCGACGGGCGGAACTCCGCGGGGCAGCTCACGCCGGAGGGAGCCATACTGCACGCGGCGCGGGAACGGCCCACCGCGGCCGTCCCCGCCGCGCCCGCCCGGCCGGTCGGTCCCCGGGGGGGGACCTGCGCCACCGTGCCGGGTACCCTGACCTTCCGGACCGCCTACGCCACGCTGCCGGGTTCGCCCCCGCAGGGGACCCTGGCCCTGGCCCGCGCCGTGGCGCGGCGCGCCGGGGTAGTGGTGGCCGAAGAGATGGCCGACGGCAACCTGGCTTCGGTGGCCGGCTACGGACCCGGGTGGGGGCCGGCCCTATGGTCCGGCCGCGGGTACGTTAACCTCCAGGTGGGGGTGCGCTATGACCCCGGGACCAACCGCACCCGCGTGGCCGCTGGCACGCCCGCCGTCTTCCCGGATTTCTAGCCCGGACAGGCCCCGCCGCAAGCCGGCCCCTGCGGACGGGTAGGTCTTGCGCCGGGGGGCGGCCCATATACATAAGGTTAGCCGGGGTCGTCCCATGCCGCGGCGGAACGGGAGGTGGGGCCTTGCGGCGGACTTTTCTGGGCTTACTTCTGCTGTGCGCCGCCCTGGTGGCGGCGGTGACCCTCTATCGCCAGAGTTCCGGGCCGGTGGTGATCCGCCCTTCGGGCACCGTGGTCCGGGTTTATTGCCACCAGACCGGAGAGGTGCGCGCCATGCCCCTGGAGGAGTACCTGGTGGGCGTGGTGGCCGCCGAGATGCCCGCGGAGTTCCCCATGGAGGCCCTTAAGGCCCAGGCCGTGGTGGCCCGCACCTACATCCTCAAGCGCCTTATGGGGGGCGGCGTGGTAAACCGGGTCCACCCCGAGGCGGATGCTTGTGACGACCCGCGCCACGGGCAGGCCTGGCTCTCCCGCGAGGAATTGCGCGCCCGCTGGGGGAAGGCGGGCTACTACCGCTACTACTACAGGGTAAAGGAGGCCGTGGACGCCACCCGGGGCGTAATCGTGACCTACAACGGGCAGCCCATAGATCCCGTCTACCACGGGTCCTGCGGCGGCGCCACAGAAAACGCCCGCGACGTCTGGCGGGTGGACGTGCCCTACCTGCGCAGCGTAAAGTGTCCCTACGACGGGTACCCCCGCGACGGTGAGCCCGTGACCTTCACCCTGGCCGAACTGGGCCGCCGCCTGGGCACGGACCTGGGCGCGCTGCCCGCCATGGCCGGCCGGCAATCCCTCCTTGTGGTGACGGCCCGTACCGAGACCGGGCGACCCAAAACCGTGCGCCTGGGGACCCGCCTGGTACCCGCGGCCGAGCTCCGTGAGCGGCTCGCTTTACGCTCTACCAACTTCCGCGTCGAGGTCAGTGGCGACCGCGTGACCTTCACCTGTACGGGATACGGCCATGGGGTGGGCATGTGCCAGTACGGGGCCAGGGGACTGGCCGAGCACGGCCACGATTACCGGACCATCCTGAAGCACTACTATACGGGGGTGGAGGTCGCCAGACTTAAAGGCTGGTAAAGGGTATAAAAAGGTGCCCCCGGGGCAAGAATAGCACCGGGTGATACAAAATGTGGCAAATCCTGAGGTCGGTGCGGCAGGCCGCAACCCGTATTACGGGGGTCGTTATCCCATGGCTGCTGGGCAACTGGCGCGTCCACGTCCTGGCCCTGGCCGTGCTGGTGGTGCTGGTGGCCGCACCGGCCGTGTGGCGGGCCGCGTTCGTCTCGAGGCACTCCACGGCCCCGCCGGCCCAGGAGGCGGCTGCGACGGCGCCGGCCGAGGAGCGGGAGGACAAGCGTGACCAAACCGTGGAGTTTACCCCGGCGCTCGCCAGGCCCGTGACCGGGCCGGTACTGCGCGGCTTCGGACCCTACTATTCGCCCACCTACCGCGACTACCGCTGGCACGGAGGGCTCGACCTGGCGGCCGCCCCCGGCGATGCGGTACGGGCCGCGGCCCCGGGCAAGGTAACGGCCGTGGAGCGCGACCCCTTCTGGGGCGTCGTGGTGCGTTGCACCATCGCCCCGGACTGGACCCTGGAGTACCGCGGCCTGGGTACGGCCGGCGTCGGGCCCGGGCAGGAGGTGGGGGCCGGCGCGCTCCTCGGGACAGTGGGGCCCGCGCCCCCGGCCGAGGCCGAACTGAGCCCCCATTTGCACCTGGTGCTCTTGCACAACGGTGCCCCCGTGGACCCGCGTAGTTACCTGGGTCCCTAGCCGCATATACATGTAAGTAGCACGGGACCGGGAGGTAGCGCGATGCAGGAATACATCCAGAGGCGCGTGCTCGAGATCTGCGCCTACATCCTCGAGACCCAGGCCACGGTCCGCCAGGCCGCGGCCGTTTTCCAGGTCAGCAAGAGCACGGTGCACAAGGATATGACCGAACGGCTCCCCTGTCTCAACAAGCAACTGGCCCAGCAGGTCAAGGCCGTTCTGGAACACAACAAGGCCGAGCGCCACCTCCGGGGCGGAGAGGCCACCCGGCGCAAGTACAGTGCGAAGGTTGGAGAACAAAAAGGAATTGTGGCGGCAAGGTAGAATTAATGGTCCGAAATGCCAGGGAGCATTTTTTGACCCGTATCGGTGGACAGGCTTCCGACCCGGAAAGGGGCGCAAAGGTAATGTTCAATTTCGGTAGCGACATAGGCATCGACCTGGGCACGGCGAGTGTGCTGGTGTATGTGCGTGGCCGGGGCATCGTGCTGCGTGAACCCTCCGTGGTGGCCATTAACCGCGACACCGGCAAGGTAATAGCCATCGGAGAGGAAGCGCGCCGCATGCTCGGCCGTACCCCGGGCAACATCGTGGCCACGCGGCCGCTGCGCGACGGGGTGATCGCGGACTACGACGTCACGGAAAAGATGCTGCGTTACTTCATGCAGAAGGCCGACGGGCGGCGGTTCGTCTTCCGCCCGCGCGTCATGGTGTGCATCCCGTCCGGGGTCACGGGCGTGGAGGAGAGGGCGGTGCGTCAGGCCGCCATCCAGGCGGGCGCGCGCCAGGCCCACCTCATCGAGGAGCCGCTGGCCGCGGCCCTGGGCGCCGGTCTGGACATCTCCGAGCCAAGCGGCACCATGGTGGTGGATATCGGTGGCGGCACCACCGACGTGGCCGTGCTCTCGCTGGGCGGCATCGTATGCAGCCGGTCCCTGCGCGTGGGGGGCGATAAGTTTGACGAGGCCATCGTGCGTTACGTGCGCCGGGAGTTCAACCTGATGATCGGCGAGCGCACCGGCGAAGAACTGAAGATCGCCATCGGCACCGCCTACCCCCAGGCCACGCCCGAACGCAGCATGCAGATCCGGGGCCGTGACCTGGTGAGCGGTCTGCCCAGGGCGGTCACGGTAACAAGCAGCCAGGTGCACGAGGCCATTAAGGAGCAGCTGGAGGCGGTGGTGGGGGCGGTCAAGGAAGTGCTGGAGCGCACGCCCCCGGAACTGTCCGCAGACATCGTGAATAAGGGCATCGTTATGACCGGCGGTGGGGCCCTGCTGGCGGGTATGGACGTCCTTCTGAGCAAGGAGACGGGCCTGCCGGTGTTCGTGGCCGACGACCCCATGTCCTGCGTGGCCCTGGGCACAGGTCGTGCTCTGGGCATGATCCGCGTATTACCGGCCCCCAAGACCAAGAAGCTTTTCCGGCGCGTAGTGTGAGGGTCCGAGGCGAAGGAGCCGTAAGGAGCCATGACTTACTGGCCTACCAAGGGCTCAAAGAACACGGCACGAACCGTGGCACTGGCCCTGGCGCGGGCGCGGGAACTGGGAATCGAGCACATTGTGGTGGCCAGCGTGTCCGGCCGTACGGCGCAGGCTTTCCTCAAGGAACCTTTGGAGGGCCTGCGGCTGGTGTGCGTCACCCATCACGTTGGTTTTGGGCGTCCGGGAGAGGACGAGATGGCGCCCGAGGTACGCGAGCAGTTAGCCGCGGCCGGGGTGCCGGTCCTCACCACCACCCACCTCATGGCGGGCCTTGACCGGGCGCTGCGGTTCAAGTTCGGCGGCGTCTACCCCGCGGAAATCATAGCCGCGAGTTTGCGCATGCTCGGCGAAGGGGTCAAGGTGGGCGTGGAAATCGCGGTCATGGCCCTGGACGCCGGACTCATTCCTTACGGGCGGGATATCGTGGCGGTGGCGGGCACCGGTCGGGGCGCCGACACAGCACTGGTGGTACGGCCCGCGCACTCCCATCAGTTTTTCGATACGCGGGTCAAGGAGATTATCTGTAAGCCCCGGGAGTTTTAACATCCGGTGTCGGGTCCGTAGAGTACGGGAAGCGATCCGGCCAGGCGCCTGATTCTCATGTTCCCGTGGGGACGAGACGTGCGACTTTTTGAAATTCGGCGAGGTGACCCCCGTGCCGGTGGACCCCGAACTTCTGGCCATCCTGGTCTGCCCGGCCTGCAGGAACCCCCTCGTAGAAAGGGTGGTCGGCGAGGGCATAGAATGGCCGGCCGCGGAGGGGTTGTCTTGCACCGCGTGCCGCCGGTTCTATCCGGTGCGGGACGGCATTCCCGTGCTGCTCGTGGAGGAGGCGCGGGTGCTGCCCTGAGGCCATCCTGACTTTGCCCGGTAACGTGAAACGCCGATGGAAGCCGGGTGCGCCCTTCGGCGTATTGCCGGGTTCTTCCGGCTGGAAATGGCGGTCGAAGGTGCAGGCTTGGTGGGGGGCGCCGGAACCGCGCCGGGCGAAAAAACTCCTTGTCACGGCCCGCAAAAGGGGGTAAAATACCTTTAGCCCTGTCGAGCATGCGGGTTGCAGTGCTCTTGCGGGAGGCCACAGGGAAAGGAGGGAGCCGGTGCCGGCGCGAGCTAGCGCTGCCGCCGGGTGACCGGTAAAGGCTCGATGAAGGAAAAGGTCGAACAGGCGCTCGCCAACATCCGTCCGTACCTGCAGCGGGACGGCGGGGATGTGGAACTGGTGGAGGTCAGCCAGGACGGGATGGTCAAGGTGCGCCTCAAGGGTACCTGTTGCGGTTGTGCCATGGCCACCTGGACCCTGAAGCAGGGCATCGAAAGGGTCCTCAAGCAGGCGGTGCCCGAGGTTAAGGAAGTCGTTGCGGTGTAGTGCGGCGGAGAAAAACTTCCCTTAACGGGGAGTTTTTCTTTTTGGAGCGTGGTGGCCGTGGAGTGCCGTTCGTGCGGAGGGGGGCCCGCGACACGGGTTCTGGGTTTTTGTGGGTCCTGCCTGGCCGCCGGCATTGATGCCGCCCGGACCGTAGGGGAGGCCCACCGCCTCAGCAGGGGTCCCCTGCCGGCCGGGCCGCCCCGGGCCACGGAAGGCGTTTCGTGCCGGGTGTGCGGCAATCTGTGCCGGATGGCGCCGGGAGAGCGGGGTTTCTGCGGCCTGCGGGTCAACCGCGAGGGCCGCCTGGTGCAGCTGGCCGGCACCCCGGACCGAGGCGTGGCCACCTGGTATCACGATCCCCTGCCCACCAACTGCGTGGCCGACTGGGTGTGCCCCGGCGGCACCGGGGCGGGCTATCCGCGCTACGCCTATCGGCCGGGGCCGGAAGTGGGCTACACCAACCTGGCCGTTTTCCTGGGCGCCTGCTCCTTCGACTGCCTGTTCTGCCAGAACGATAACTACCACCGCATGGCCCGGAACGTGGCCCCGCTGGTCGCGCCCGAGCAGCTGGCGTCCGCCGTGGCCGAGCACACCGCATGCCTGTGCTACTTCGGCGGTGACCCATCGCCCCAGATGCCCTTCGCCCTCAAGGCGGCCCGGCTGGCCCTGGAAAGGGCCGGGGGGCGCGTCTTCAGGGTCTGCTGGGAGACCAACGGCAACATCCACCCGCGCTACCTGACCGCCGCGGCCGAGCTTTCCCTGGCTTCCGGGGGTTGCGTGAAATTCGACCTCAAGGCCTGGAGCGGGCCCCTGCACCGGGCCCTGACCGGGGTGGACAACCGGCAGACCCTGCGCAACTTCGAGACCCTGGCTTCCTACATTCCGAAAAGGCCCGAGCCCCCCTTCCTGGTGGCCAGCACCCTGCTGGTACCCGGCTATGTGGGCGCGGCGGAGGTGGGCGCCATCGCACGCTTTATAGCCGGGCTCGACCCCGGCATCCCCTACACCCTCCTGGCTTTCCACCCGCACCACCTAATGCGGGACCTGCCCGCCACTTCCCGCCGGCAGGCCGAGGAGTGCCGCGCGGCGGCCCTGGAGGCCGGCCTGCGCCGGGTGCGGGTCGGCAACGTGCATCTCCTCCACTGAGCCGGCGGGGGTGAGGGCCGGCCGCCATGCGTGGATCGCGGCGCGGCGGGGCCAGGGTGCACGGCTCCCGCCCGAACGGAAGGGGGCATCCGTACTTTGGAAGGCCCACCCCGGCCGGTACCGGGGCCCGCCGCATAGCTACCCGTTTTTGCGCCGGAAGCTGGAAAGATGATCGCCGTTTCGACGAGTTGGGTTTCCGAAAATACTCCTTCGGCACGGGCCATTCTCGAGGCCGTAGAGTCCCTGGGCGCCCCGGCGGTGGAGCTGGACTACCGCATCGGCCCTCGGACCTACCGCGACCTGCGCGTATTGCTGAAGCAGGCCGGCATCCGCGTGGTCAGCGTGCACAACTTCTTTCCCACGCCGGAGCTGGCCCGGGAGCCGAGCGGAGATGTATTCCTCTACACCTCCGACGACGACCGGGAGCGGGAGCTGGCCCTGCGCTACACCCTGAGGACCCTGGAGGCCTGCGCGGAGGTCGAGGCCCGTGTGGCGGTCCTCCACCTGGGCCGCGTTCCCCTGCGCGATTACGCGGACCGGCTGTACGAACTACACGGGCGGGGTGAACTGGAGGGTCCTGAGGGAAGGGCCGCC
The DNA here is from genome assembly GCA_020725605.1 of Ammonifex sp. Classification (GTDB taxonomy): domain Bacteria; phylum Bacillota; class Desulfotomaculia; order Desulfotomaculales; family DYER01; genus DYER01. The sequence goes on from DYER01000108.1 coordinate 7,682, forward strand.
CGGCAGGAGTTGGCCGAAAGGCGGGCCAGGCTGGCACCCCGCTATCTGGACCGGGTGCTCCTGGCCCTGGACCGCATCTTGCGGGCCGCCGAGCGGTTGGGTGTGATGGTGGGCCTTGAGAACCGTTATCATTACCATGAAATCCCCTCTCTGGAGGAGGTCGGCCTTATCCTGCGCGAATTCCGCGGCGCGCCGGTGGGCTACTGGCACGACACGGGTCACGCGCACCACTGGCAGGTCATGGGGTGGGCCCACCAGGAGGATTTCCTGCGCACCTACCGGGACGACCTGATCGGCATGCACCTCCACGACGCCCGGGGCCGCGAGGACCACCTGGCGCCCGGCACCGGGGAGGTGGACTTCGCGTCGGTGGCGCGTTACCTACGGGACGGCGTGCTGCGGGTGGCCGAGGTGCACGCCAGGAGTGACCTGGACGGCTACCGGGCCGGGCTGGCCCTGCTGCGCCACCTGGGCTTTTGAGGGCCCCGGTGGGCGATGCGGAACCGCGTTCCGGCGCCGGTGTTGCGGGACGCGTTACTATAGCATCCTGCTGGCCCGCAGGATCAGGATGACCGCCGAGGATACGAGGAGGGATAGGAGCACGATGCCCGCGAAGGCCAGGGGCGACTCCTGGAAGGGTAGACCCACGTTCATGCCGTAGAAGCTGGCCAGCATGGTCGGGATGGCCAGAACGATGGTCACCACCGTGAGGAATTTCATGATCACGTTCAGGTTGTTGGAGATTACCGAAGCAAAGGCGTCCATGGTGCTGCTCAGGATCTGGGTGTAGATTTCGCTCATCTCTATGGCCTGGCGATTTTCGACGATGGCGTCTTCCAGCAGGTCCTCGTCCTCATCGTACAATTTAAGGACACGTCCCCCCACTCCCGACAGTTCCGGGTCCTTGGCCAGGTGTGATTTCAGGAGCTTTTCCATCACGAGCTGATTGGCGCGCAGGGAAGTGGTAAAGTACACCAGGCTCTTTTCCAGGCCCAGGAGGCGGATGAGCTCCTCATTGCGGGTGGAGCGGTGCAACCTCTGCTGGAGGGCCTCGCTTTTCTTGTCGATTTCGCGCAGGTAGCGCAGGTACTGGGAGGCAGTTCTGTAGAACAGGTGCAGGAGGAAGCGCGTTTTCTTGAAGGTATAAAAGCCCCTGGGCCGGGAAGTGTGGAGTTCGTCCAGCACGGGTACATCTTCCAGACAGACCGTGGCGATGCAGCCCTCGGTGATGATAACGCCCAGAGGAATGGTGTCGTAGGTGTCTCCGCGGTTGACCGGAACCCGGATGATGATGAGAACGCAACCGTCTTCGGCCTCGATGCGCGAGGTTTCCTCCTCGTCCAGCGGGTATTCCACGAAGTCGGCGGGGACGCCGAGCCCGCGGGTGGCTTCCGCGACCTCTTCGGCGGTGGGGTTGACCAGATGAAGCCAGCTGCCCTTTTCCCCCACGACACCGGTTTCCAGGAGCGCTTCCCCCTCGCTTCGGTACACCTTGAGCACGTTTTCATCTCCTGCCGTTTTGTTCGTCCGACGACTGTAATTATAGACGCGCGGGCAGGTCAGTGGCAACTTTTTTTCTTACCGGTTGCGCGAGAGCCAAAACCCGTTTTGCGGAGGTGATGTGCGAATGCGTCTGGGCCTGGTGAGCGACACCCACGGCGAGTTGGAAAACCTCAGGGAGGCCGCGCGGCGGCTGGTGCGGGAGTGGCGTGTTGAGGCCATAGCCCACCTCGGGGACGAGTGTGAGGACGTAGTGGTACTGGAGGAGTTTCCCGGTCCGGAGATCATCCGGGTGCCGGGGGTGTTCTGCGAGCACTACCGCGACCCCGCCATCCCCAACCGCCTGGTGCGGGAGCTGGCGGGCCACCGGGTCCTGTTCACCCACACCCCGACCTCCCACGCCAACGACTTGCCCGGGGACCCCAAACCCGAGGAACTGGTGGCGCGCCGGGAGGTGGACGTGGTGGCCTTCGGGCACACCCACGTGCCCCTGGTGGAGGAGCGGGACGGTGTGCTTTGGGTCAATCCCGGACACCTGAAGGGGCAGGATAAACGCGGCCACGCCCCGGGTTTCGCCGTGGTGGACCTGGCCGCGGACCGGGTGGAGGTGCGGCTGGTGGACCTGGCCGGCGGCGTGGTCACGACCCACTTCGTGTGGGAGCGCAAATGACCTCCGTTCTCGGCCGGGCGGCGGCCTGAGCCCCGTCGAGGCCTTGAGGTACCATTAGCCGCAAGTTTTACAAGGGCGGGGAGGACTCGGCGGGAGGGCGAAGAAGTTTAATTGCTGCGTCTTGTCGAAGACACAGCAAGGGGTGAGAGTTGTTGTACGCGCTTCTTGCGGGCATGAAGGTGCTGGACCTGACCAGGCTGCTCCCGGGAGGCTACGCCACCATGATGCTGGCGGACCTGGGCGCGGAGGTGCTGAAGATCGAGGATCCGGGGGCCGGGGACTACCTGCGGGAGATGGGCCCCCGGGTCAGCGGGGAGAGCGTGTGGTTCCACGCCGTCAACCGCAATAAGAAGTCCATGCGCCTGAATCTGAAGGCCCCGGAGGGTCGCGAGGTCTTCGGGCGCCTGGTACGGGAGTTCAACGTGCTCATAGAGGGCTTCAGGCCCGGGGTCATGGAGCGGCTGGGCCTGGGCTACGAGGCCCTGGCAGCGGTTAACCCCCGCCTGGTCTACTGTTCGCTTTCCGGCTACGGCCAGGACGGGCCTTACAGTCAGAGGCCGGGACACGACATCAACTACATGGCCATCGCCGGGGCCCTGGGCCTGAGCGGCCACCGAGACGGGCCGCCCGTGCCGCCGGGGGTCCAGGTGGCGGACCTGAGCGGCGGCCTGATGGCCGTCGTGGGCATCCTGGCCGCCTACGTGCGGAGCCTGGCCACCGGACGGGGGGCCTACCTGGACGTGGCCATGACCGACACCGTAATTTCCTGGATGACCATGTACCTCACCCAGTACCTGGCGGGGGCCGGCGAGCCGCGCCGGGGGGCCGAAGAACTCAACGGCGGGCTGGCCTGCTACAACGTCTACGCCACCGCGGACGGCCGGTACGTGAGCGTGGGTAACCTTGAGCCCAAGTTCTGGGAGGCCTTTTGCCGGGCCGCCGGCCGGCCGGACCTGCTGCCCCTGCAGTTCGCCCGGGACGAGGAGGCGCGGCGCGCGGTGCAGGACTTCTTCGCCGGCCTTACGCGGGACCGGGCTGTGGCTCTGTTCGGGGAGGTGGACACCTGCATCGAGCCCGTGCTGGACGTGGCCGAGGTACCTGAGCACCCGCAGGTCAGGGCCCGCAACCTCTTCGTGGAGCTGCCCGCCGGGGCGGGCCGCGTGCGGGCAGTAGGCCAGCCCTTGAAAATCCGGGGTGCGGAAGGGGCCGCGGACCGGCCGGCACCGGCGCCGGGGGAGCACACCGCGGAAATCCTGCGCCGCCTCGGTTACGGCGAGGGTGAGATCGAGGCCCTAAAACACGCCGGAGTGGTGGGTTAAACCGGCAATACGGGAGGTTTGAGGCCGTGAAGGACGTACAAGCCGTTTTGCGGGCCGCCGCGGCGGAGATCGCGGCCGTGCCGAAGCAGACCATCGCCGTGACCGGGGCGGGCATTTCGGTCCCGAGCGGCATTCCGGCCTTCCGGGGCATAGGGGGACTGTGGGAAAAGTACGATCCCGAGGAGTACGCCACCATCGACGCTTTCCACGCCAATCCCGGAAAGGTCTGGCGCATGATAAGGGAGTTCAAGGAGGTCATAGAGCGGGCCCGGCCCAATCCGGCCCACCTGGCCCTGGCCAGGCTGGAGCAACTGGGTTACTTGCGCACCGTGATTACCCAGAACGTGGACGGGCTACACCAGGCGGCCGGCAATACGGACGTCATCGAGTTCCACGGCAACAACCGGTGGGTGCTCTGCCTGCGCTGCGGGGCCAGGTTCCCCGGCGCGGAGCTGGTGCTGGAGACCCTGCCGCCCCGGTGCACCTGCGGCGGGGTATTGAAGCCCGACGTGGTCTTTTTCGGGGAGCCCATTCCGCCGGAGGCCCTGTCCCGCTCTTATGCCGAGGCGACCCGTTGTCGGGTGGTACTGGTGGTGGGCACCTCGGCCCAGGTGCAGCCGGCGGCCAGCATTCCCTTCGTGGCCCGCAGCGCCGGGGCCAGAATAGTGGAGGTCAACCCGGAGCGCTGCCTGCCCTCGGACTACTGCCTGACGGGTCCGGCGGAAGAGCTGCTGCCCGCGCTGGTGAGCGAGGTGGAGCGACTGGCCGGGAGCCGGTAAAGGAGGCCCGGTTTCTGCGTGCGGCCACGGACCGGCGGAGTCGTGGAGGATTGCGGTGCCCTCGCGGGGCCACGGAGCAGGCGGGCCCGCAGGCACGGGGCCGACCCGGCATTTGGGGGCGGCGGGCGGTTCGCCCGGCCGGGGGCCTGGCCGCGGACGAGCCGCCTGCCTGTCCCGGCGAACGGGTGGTTTCCGAGGGTCGAACTACCGGTCCGGCTTGCCTTCGCCCGTTCCCCCCGTGTCGTGGCCCAGGAGCTGCACCGTGACGTCCGCCGCCACGGCGCACTGCTCGCCCGTGAGGGCCTCGTGGATTTCGGGGCAGCGCCGACGCTTGGGCACGAAGCCGATCTTTTCCTTGACGATGCGCACCCGGGTGGGAAGATCACCCGTGACCACGGTGTAGGGTACGTTCATAACGTCCAAAAAGCTCTTGATCTTGTTGTCGATGACGATGGCGAAGTCGGTATCCTGGTAGCGGATGCCGTCGCTCTGGGCCGTGAACTCCCGGGGCACGTAAAAAATGTCGTACTCCGGGAGGTCGCGCATGGCCCACTCGTAGAGTTTCATGAGGGCGTAGACTTCCTTAGGATTTTTGAAGTCGCAGGACAGGAGGCCGTAGACGTAGTTTAGAATGGTGGCGTTGTCGCAGAAGATGATGTCGCAGTAATTCAGTTCCTCCTCCCGCCGCTTCTGACCCTCGTACAGCAGGAACTGCTCAAAAATGCTGGTGGGTACGCCGTACCAGGCGATGTAGGACCGGGCGAACTCCAGGCACACGTCGCTGACGTAGCCCGCCATACTGTAGTCCACGTCCAGTTGCTTGCACAGGGTGGTCTTGCCGGTTCCCGGCCCCCCGAGGATGGCAATTTTTCTGGGCTTGGCCATCGGTTCTCCTCTCCCGTCCTGTCTCTTGTTACTGATGCCAGTTTAACCGGGAGCTGGAGGACGGGTCAAGGGGTATTTGCGGGGGGGTCAGCCGATGGTAATCACCCTGTGCGGTCCGGCCAGCAGGTCGCAAATCTCGTACATATTGGTTACCCGGCCCGCGGCCAGCCGTCCTTTGAGGCCGTAGTATTCCAGGCAGGTACCGCAGGAGAGTACTTGCGCGCCGCCGGCCGCCAGCCGCCGTAAGGCCTCCAGCACGGGTGAGCCCTCGGCGCTCAGGTAGACCCCGGTGTTCAGAAAGATCACGGCGGTGGGCGCCGTATCGCGCCGGGCCAGGGTCTCGAAGAAGCTCTTAATGAGGGTTTCGCCCAGATCCGCGGCCCCCTGGCCCAGGGTACTGGAGGTCACGAGGTACACGGTACGGACATCGCATGGCGGGAAGGCGCAGGGCCCGGGCCCCGCCTCCGCTCCCGTGGCCTTTTCTTCGGGCCCGGTGGTCGCCTCCGTCCCGGGTACCGTACCCGCCGGGCCGCGGGTGATGGTGAGATAGTAGAGCCCTTTCTCCGCGGCCACCTCCACTTCACAGCCCGCGTGGAGGGCGAAGCGCCGCACGTTGTCCCGGGCCGCCTCGTTGTCCACGATTACCCGTAAGGTGCCGCGTTCCAGCCTTTCCAGGGCCTTCTTGGTCTCCAGTACCGGTAGGGGACAGGACAGTCCCCGACAGTCCAGTTCGCGGAACTCCACGGCCGCTACCTCCCCGGAGTCTTGTTCCCTACCTATGGTGCCCATTCGCTGGTTTGCTTTACAATCCTTCATGGAATCTATTTAAAAGCTTTATCTTCTGCATGTGGCCGCCAAAGGAATTTGAATGGGCACCTCTGGCGGCCGGCCCGAGGGCGGTGCGGCCGTTCCGGGCGCGGGGCGCTTGCCCGGCCTTCGGGAAGGGCCCTACCACCCGGGAGCGCCGCTTTCGGACGACCGGGTGCCGAACCGAAGCCCGGGTGGCGTGGCAGCACGGGCACTCCCGCGGACAGCCGACCCGGGGGCCGGGCCCTGCGCCATCCGCCGGTTGCGCCTTGTTCACACCCGCCCTCCGTGTTAGAATTTTCGTGGTGGGAAGGATGGACCTGCAGGTGACACCCGAAAATACCATCTTCGCGCTGGACATCGGCACCCGCACCGTCATCGGCCTGGTGGCCGTACCCGAGGAGGCGCGGCTGCGGGTGGTGGCGGAGTACGCGGTGGAGCATCCCAGGCGCACCATGTTCGACGGCCAGATTCACGACATCGCCGGCGTGGCCGCCGCGGTACGGGAGGTCAGGGAGGAACTGGAGGCCAGGCTGGGTTTCCGGCTGCACCGCGTGGCCATTGCCGCGGCGGGCCGCTCCCTCCTCACCCGCCATTACCGCGTAACGCGTGAGGTGGGCGAGGTCGAAATAGACGAGAGGTTCCTGAGCGCCATGGAAATGGCCGCGGTGCGGGGGGCCCAGGAGGAACTGCTGGCCGAGCTCGCGGCCACACCCGAGGATTACGCCTGCGTGGGCTACAGCGTGGCCGCCTACCGCCTGGACGGTTATCCCCTGGCCAGCCTGGCCGGGCACCGCGGCAAGGTTGCCGAGGCCGACGTGATCGCCACCTTCCTCCCCGCCTCGGTGGTCAACGGCCTGTACGCCGTGCTGGCCCGCGCCGGCCTGGAGCCGCTGCACCTGACCCTGGAGCCCATGGCCGCGGTGGAGGTGGCGGTGCCCGAGGGTCAGCGCCTTTTAAACCTGGCCCTGGTGGACATCGGTGCCGGGACCTCGGACGTGGCCGTAACGCGGGACGGGGCCATCGTGGCCTACGCCATGGTGCCCCTGGCCGGGGACGAGGTCACCGAGGAGATCATGCAGGCCTGCCTGGTGGACTTCGATACGGCGGAGGGGATCAAGAGGAAGCTGGGCCGGGAGCGGGAGATACGCTTTTGCGACGTCACCGGGATGGAGCAGTGCCTTGCCACGGAAGAGTTGCTCTCCCTCATCGACCCGGCCCTGGAGCGCCTGGCTGGTGAAGTCGCCGGGGCCGTATTGGGCGCCAACGGGGGGCGGCCGCCTCGGGCCGTGTTCTGTGTGGGCGGCGGGAGCCAGGTGCCCGGCCTCACGGAAAAGATCGCCCGCCATCTGAACCTGGACGCCGCGCGGGTGGTCGTGCGGAGCCGCCGCTCCCTGGGGCCCGTGATATGCGGCACCGAAGGGGGCCTTGACGGGCCCGAGGGTGTGACCGTGGCGGGCATCGCGGTTACGGCCCTGCGGCGGCTGGGCCACGACTTCCTCCACGTGGTGGTCAACGGCCGGGAGCACCGTCTGTTCAACGCCGGCGGGTTCACGGTGGCCAGGGTGCTGGCCCTCACCGGCTTCGACCCCCGCCAGCTCGTCGGCCGCCACGGCCGCGACCTCATCTTTACCCTCAACGGCCGGGAGCATGTGATCTACGGCGAGCCGGCGCGGCCGGCCCGGCTGTTCGTCAACGACTTCCCGGCCACCATGCAGACCCGGGTAAGGCACGGGGACCGGGTGACGGTGGAGCCGGCCGCGGACGGCGAGGACGCCCGGTGCACCGTAGGCGACCTCCTGCCGGCCGACGGCCTCGTACGTATCGCCCTGGACGGTTGCGAACTGGCCCTGGAGGGCCTGTGTCTGGTGAACGGAGAGCCCGCCGCGCCGGACCGTTTGTTGCGCGAAGGAGACACCGTGGAAATCTGCACGGCCCTGACCCTGGAGGAAATTGCGGCCGAGTACGCGGGCCGCCCCCTGTCGGACGTTATGATTACCGTCAACGGCGAACCCGCGGACCCGACCCGCCGGCCGCGTCAGGGAGACCGGGTGGAGTTGATTCCCGCCGGCGCCGCGGGAACCCCGCCGGGCCGGTGGGACGCGCGAGAAATCACCGTGCGGGTCAACGGCCAGCCCGTGACGCTGACCGGCCGCAGCAGCTACATTTTCGTGGACGCCCTGGCCCGGGTCGAACTGGACCTCTCCCGGGTGCGGCCCCCGGTGCTTCTGCTCCTCAACGGCCGGCCGGCCGGCCTCACCGACGAACTGCGCGACGGCGACGAGGTGGAAGTCTCCTCCGGCGGCGGGTGAGCCGGCCGTATCGCGGGCGGGAGCGCGCGGCACGACGCCGGGGCCGCCTCTCCTTGTGGCGGCCTTTCCCGGACCATGGGCGTCCGGGAGAAGCCGGGCTCGGGTCCGGCGTCCCGCCGGCGCAATGTGGGCCGCGAGTCAGCCGGTCCCGCCGCAGTACGTCCGCAAGACGCGGAGGAATCTTCTCTCCGCAGGACGGGCGGGCCTGTTCCAGGGAGGGAGTGCGGGGCGTGAAATGGAAATGACAGTTGTGCCGTGTCCCGACGGCTTCTTCCTCAGCCGGTACGAGGTGACCCTTGAGGCGGGCCCCGGGGGTCTGCACCTGCCGCCCTACAAGGGGTCCTCCCTGCGCGGCGGCCTGGCCCGCTCCTTTCGACGCCTGGTGTGCGGCCGGCCCGAGGCCGAATGCCGCGCCTGCCTTTTGCGCCACAACTGCCCCTACGCCCTGGTATTCGAGAGCGGCCCGCCCCCGGACTCCGAGGTACTGCGTCTCTACGAGAGCGTGCCGCGGCCCTTCGTCCTGGAGCCCCCCTGGGACGGGCGCACCACCTACGACCCCGGCGACCGGCTGGCCTTCGGCCTGACCCTGGTCGGCCGCGCGGTGCAGCTTTTGCCCTATTTCATCGTCAGCCTGGAGGAGTGGGGCCGCTTCGGCCTGGGCCGGGGCCGGCGGCCCTTCGCCATGGTCGAGGTGGCGGCCCTCAATCCCCTCACCGGAGACCGGGAAGTCGCTTTTTGCGCCCCGGAGCGCACGGTGCGCGACCCCGGGTGGGTGGTGCAGGCCGAGGACCTTTGGGAAGAATCCTCCGGCCCGCCGGAGACGGAATGCACCCTGGAATTCCTGACCCCCGTGCGGGTGCTCCACGAGGGACGCCTCGTGGCGCGGCCCGAGTTCCACGTCCTGATCCGCAACCTGCTGCGGCGCGTCTCGGCCCTTTATTATTTCTACCACGGCCGGGCCTACGAGGCGGATTTCGCGGAGATCATACGGCGGGCCGCCGCGGTGGAACTGGTCCGGGACCTCACCATGTGGGTCGACTGGGAGCGCTACTCCGGCCGCCAGGACCGCCGCATGAAAATGGGGGGCTTCGTGGGACGCGCCGTCTACCGGGGCCCCATCGCCGCCTTCCGGGGTCTCTTGCGCCTGGGCGAACTGATCCACCTGGGCAAGGGCGCGGTCTTCGGCCTGGGCAAGGTGCGCCTGTCCCCCGGCCGACCGGGCTCCCCGCCGCGGTCCTAGCCCCCGGCCCGGCGTCCGGGGGCCTTCCGCCAAATGGTGTCACTGCCTCCCGCTTTGCCTTACGCCTTCGGGCCTTCGGTACCCGTGGCACCCTGCCACCGGAGGCAGTTGATACCCGGTCCTTGTCCGTAAACCAGCTGGCCGAGGCCGAAGTCAATGTGGCGGGTTCAGGCTCTACATCATCCAGTTTGAGGAAGACCGAATAAAACTGAGATTGCGAAGATAATGATGGACAGCCATCAGTACAATAACCCCTGAGTAAGGGCTGAGTTAGTGAATCGCGGATTGGTCGGAGGCGAAGGGGCGCGAACCGGCGCGAAAGGATTCTGGGCGGACTGTTGGGCGTGGTCGTGGGCGATGCCCTGGGAGTGCCGGTGGAATAACCTCGGCGGCGATTCCGACACCACCGGAGCCGTGGCCGGCGGCCTCGCGGGCGTTTGTTACGGCTACCGCTCGATACCCGATGGCTGGCTGCAACAGCTGGCACGGTTCGGGGATATTCTGGGCCTGGCAGAGCGCTTTGCGGCGTTGCCGGTCTTCGAACCCGGCACGGACTCCACGTGAAGACCGGCCTCGACCGAGGAACCGCCCGATGGACCTCTTCCCGGGGAGGCCCGCGATGTGGGAGGTTTTTTCCGGAAGACAGTTCCGCCACCGGCCGGCTCGAAGCCACGGCCCGGTTCTTCCGTATTCGGCTCCATCAACCCGTAGCGCGCGTCTCCCTGGGCACCTTCCGGCTGGAATTGCTATTTTGCGGCAGGAATTTACAAGCGAACGTAGTAATACCATAAACAGCATTTGGTCGGGATGTGGGCCCGTGCACCTGGTGGTGGATCAGTACGGAGTCTTCCTGGGCAAGAAGAGCGAGCGCCTGGTGGTGCGCGATCAGAACAGGGTCACCCAGGAGGTCCCCCTGCGCCAGCTGGAGCAGATCACGGTGGCCGGGGGCGGCATTTCCCTTTCCGCGGACCTCATTCGCGAGTGCGTGGAGCGGGGCATCCAGATCAATTTTCTGACCTCGGGCGGGCGGCCCTACGCCAAGATCACCTCTCCCATGACCACCGGCACGGTGGCCACCCGGCGCGAGCAGATCTTAGCCTACCTGGACGAGCGGGGCGTGACCCTGGCCAAGGCCTTCGTGGACGGCAAGCTGCGGAACCAGGCCGCGGTGTTGAAGTACTTTGCGAAATACCGCAAGACTGCGGACCCGGCCACCTACGGGGTGCTGCAGGACGTGGTCGAAGAGATGGAAAGGACACGCGCCGAACTCGACGGCATTACGGGCCCGTGCATCGACGAGGTGCGCGGGCCCCTTTTTGCCGTGGAGGGCCGCGCGGCCCAGGCCTACTGGAAAGGGGTCCAGGCTCTGATCGGGCAGCGCGTTGACTTCGAAGGCCGCGAGCGCCGCGGGGCCACGGACCCGGTCAACTCGGCCCTGAACTACGGTTACGGCATCCTCTACGCCCAGGTGTGGGGTGCCGTCATCCTGGCCGGGCTGGAGGCCTTTGCCGGATTCCTGCACACGGACCGGCCGGGCAAGCCCAGCCTCGTCCTGGACCTCACGGAAGAATTCCGGGCCCAGGTGGTGGACCGCCCGGTCATAGCCATGATCACCAAAGGGACGGCCATCGAAATGGAGGGCGAAAGGCTCACGGAGGGGGCGCGCCGGGGCGTGGCCGAGCGGGTCCTGGAGCGGCTGGAAGATCACCACACGGTGGAAGGGAAGAAACTCACCCTGCGCGCCGTCATCCAGCGCCAGGCCCGCCTCGTCGCGGCCTTCGTGCGCGGGGAGGACAAGTACAAGCCCTGGGTGGGAGGGTGGTGAGGCGGGTGTTGCCGCGTCGCGGGTGCCCCCTCACGGAGCGAGACGACGCGAAGGAAGTGGAGGGTAGTCATGGGAAAGAATTTTCCCCCATCTCAGCAGAGTGAAGGTACATCGCAGTGCGTTGTGCTACACTGAAAGCAAGGTGCGCGGCATGCCAGGGGTTGGTGGGCTGACCGGGATGAACCTTTGTGGGGCGATCGACGGGCGGTTCCGCACGCCCCCCGCTACTGGAGGGGCGGCAAGATCGGGTGCCGGGATCGCGGGTCCCACGGCAACTGCGCTCGGCACCAACGGGATTTTCGTGGCCAACGGCGCCGGTCTACCTGGGCGATCAGCGGTGTGAGGGTCGATGGGTGGGAACGTTCCCTTGCTAGTCCTGGTGTTTCTTGCGCTGACGACGGGTCTTGTTATCTGGTGGGTGGTGCGCCGCCGGCGCCTGGCGCCGTATGCGCATGCCCTCCAGCAGGCGCTGGCGGACGGAGAACTGTCCGAGGAAGAGTCCAGGAGCCTGGAGCAGCTGGCCGCAGAGTGCCGCCTATCCGAAGACGAACGGAAGCGGGCCGCCCAACTGGCCGTGCGCGAGCTCTTCGTCCGGATCACCGACGGGCTGCACCGCTTCGCGCGGCCGGCCTTCGACGACTGGCTCGCCCTGGGCCGGGAGCTGGGGTTGACCGAAGGCGAGGCTTTGGCCGCGGTCGCGCCCCACGCCCGGGAACTGGTACGCAACATGTACCGCCACGTGTACGTGCATGGGGAAACGGACCCCGGGTGGCGCGCGAGCATCGAGGAGGCCCTGCAAACCCTCGGGCTGGACCCGGCGGAGTTTCGGAAAGAGCAGGAGCTGATGCGGCGCTTCCTGTTCCTGACGGACGTGCGGGCGGGTCGCCTGCCCGACGTGCCCGCGCCCATCATCCTGCAGCCCGGAGAGGTGTGCCATTGGGCGACCGGGTGCCGGCTACTTGAGGAACGGGTGGTGCGCCGGGAATACGTGGGCGGATCACGCGGAGTGAGCATTCGGCTCGCGAAGGGATTGTACTACCGGGTGGGCGGACACCGGGGCAGGGTGATCAGCGAGCGGGCCATCGTACCGGTGGACGAGGGCGAACTGGTCATCACGAGCCGCCGGGTGGTCTTCAACGGCAGGGTGAGGACCCTCAGCGTACCGTACGGGAAACTCGTAGATGTTCACGCGTACAGGGACGCCGTGGTACTGGCCCGGGCCGGCAAGAAGAAACCCGAGGCCCTGGCCGTGGACGACCCCGAACTCGTGGCCACCATCATCCGGGTCGCCGCCACCAGGGCACCGGCCCGGGCGGAGCGCTGACCTCGCCGGAGCCGCCGGCGGGGCTCGCAAGCGGGCCAAAGCGCCACTGGGGATGAGGCCGGTCTTGAGGGGCAAGCGTATGCCGGTGGCGGGGCCCTATCGGAAGGGTGGGCAGAAAAAGTGCCGGGACCGTGGTGGAGGTGGATCGGCCGTCTCGTGGGATACGCCATTCTGGCCGTGGTGGCCTCGCCGGCCCTGCTGGTCATGCTGCTGTTGCTGACGCTGCTGGTGGGTTCCGGCCTGGCCCTGCTCGGGCTCTTTTTGATACCGGCGGTGATCGTGTCCCAGCTGCTGCACGAGTGGGTGGGCCTGACGTTCTGGTGCTGGATGATCCCCACCGGCCTCGGCGCGGTCCTCTTCTGGGTCTTCTTCCTGGCCTGGCTGTGGGACTCGGCCACCACGGGCTACGAAACCTCGGCAGCGCGCACCAGTTGCTCGCCCTGGTCCTGGCTCCTGGCCGGACTACTCCTGGGGCACTGGTGGTGGGGCGGGGACGGAGAGCAGGTGTAGGTTGGGGAGGGTATTGGAGGATAGGGGCGGTTATCGTGGGGCTGGGTGAAAGTATTGACTGTGGTGCTGCCAAACGGATGGAGTGGTTGGTGGTTCAGGACCATTCCTCGTTCGTAGTTCCGTGGGGTGATTTACCTTGATCCAGTACACAGGTCATCCGTTGGTTGACGTGGGGCTCGCTACCCTGGCGGCCTTCGCGGGGAAAACCGATCTTTGCGCCCTCACAGAGGAGGATCTGACAACTATTGCCGAATACATTCGCGAAAACTACGTAGTGAACCCGCTAAAGTCCTTCTTGACGGTCGCGTTTCCCAATTCCGGGTTCACGAATCCCGCCTTCGAAAAAAAGCCCGAAAAGCGTATCGAGTACGCAGAGCGGGTACTCAACGCCTGGCGTGGTAAAACCGACCTGCTAGGGGTTTCCTGCGTCTACACCGGGCGTCCCGCCGTATGGCGTGCCTTTCGTCAGCATGTCCCCATGCTCACCGGCGAAGACGTGATTAACTTCTACCCTTACGGAGTCGCCGGCCTGCCCCTATCAGGTGAGGCGTTACTTGCCATCCAGGCCTTTCCCCTGGGATGTGCCAAGGTGGAGGGCCGCTTGCTTGCAGTGCATGCGGACGATCCCGACCTTACCTACCGCTTTGCGCGGCGCTTTCTGGAGCAGAATCGTCGCGCAATACAGGCGGCGCAGCTGGCGGGGAGCAGCAAGCTTCCCGAAGCGCCGCACCGGGCGGCAACTTTGCTCCTAGAAACGCTGCTCGACATTGAAAAGGAGCGCTTGTCTAACACTGGTAACGGACAGGAACAGGCCGCTCCGGTCTCCGTTACCGCCTACCATTTGAGCAACAGCGGCCAGGGAGTGGCGCTGGACATCTATCATTTGCCCCTCGAAATCTTGGATTTCTTGCGCTCGGTTCTGAGCGCACGCTATCGCGACGCGTGGGACAAGATCAGGCAGCGGGGGTGGGAGATCGTCAAAGTAAAGCGTTCCAGGAAGGGCGACGCCGCCCAGGCAGAGCCCCGCTTCAACGTGCTCTACGAAGACCTTTTCCAACTGCCCGAGCGGGCCGTACATTTTATCCGTTGTTATTTCCTGCGTACGCCGGTCAGGACAAGGCGACCCGGCGATCCTCGTGCTACTTATTCGTTCAAAAGTGAAGCGAGCTTGGTTTCATGGGGGCTGGTCGAGCTTTTTTTGAGGAAGGTGGTAAGGATGGAGCAACGGCGCATAGAGCAAATCCGCGACCTCGGGGATACGCTTGCCGAGTATGTGTACCACGAGAACGATCGCCGCTTTTTCCAAACGTTCTTAACCGCGCGGCGCTACGAGAACCTCCGGGAGGCCCTCATCCGCGTCAGTGTGGCCCGGATCAAGAAGGGACAGCCTCCCCTGGTCACCTTCGACCCCTACATCGAGATCTTCGAGCACGGAGTGGACCTGCCGGACGCAAACTGGCGCCTGATACGCGACCTCACGCTGATCCGCATGATCGAGCGCCTGTACCAGCTGGGCTGGATCCAGGCTCATGCGGAGGAATTGCCCGAACCCGAGGAAGAAACCGGTCTATAAAGGGGGTACTTCCGATGGCTTTTGTAACCGGTCTTTTGCTGATCGACGCGCCGGCCTCGGCCCTGAACAACCTGGGACTGATGGAGGGAACCATGACCGACAATGCCGTAGGGGTGAAGTTCATTCGCACGCGCGAAGGAGCTTACCCGTACGTTTCGGCCCAGGCTTTCCGCTACTGGTTGCGGCGCACCCTGGAACGCGGCCCCTGGGGCTGGCAGGCCGCACCCATTTACAGGGAACAAAAGGTGGCCTACACCGACGCGAATCCCATCCGGTGGTGGGACGACGACCTCTTCGGGTACATGCGGGCACCGTCGACCAGAGCTTCCGCAGTGGCGGCACGCGAGGCCGACGCAGCGGCAGAAGAGCTGACGCCGGTTACGGAAACAGTGACGCGTGCGTCCCCCTTCCGCGTCAGTACACTGGTAGCCATTGCGCCCGTCCGCCTCGTGAATGATTTTGGAGTCATGGCACGCCACGAAGGCGACCCGGTACCCCACGAGCACCAGTTCTACCGGGCGACCCTCCAGGGGCTTTTCTCCCTGGACCTACATGCCGCCGGAACCTTCAGCTACCGCGACAAGACGGGCTACCTCAATCTGGACGAAGAGCGGTTGAAGGAGGCTCGGCGCCTGAACTTGGAGGAACTGCCCGGCGAAAAGGCCTACCGCCTCCCGCAAGACGAGCGCATGCGCCGCATCACGGCCTTGCTCGAAGGGTTGGCGGCCCTTGAGGGTGGTGCCAAGCAGACGCTGCACTACACCGATGTGAGTCCCGACCTCGTCATGGTGGCCGTCACCAAGGGGGGTAACCACATCTTCGGTCATGTGATCGGCACCGACGAGTATCACCTTCCCGTCATAAAGGTCGAAGCCCTGCGGGAGTCCCTGTCCGTTTTCCGCGAGGAAATCCTTTCGCAGGTTCACATCGGATGGGTGCGGGGCTACCGTGACGAGGAGCGGGCACGCTTCGAGGCCGCCCTCGAGCGAGAAGACGGCCTGAAGCCCTGGAAGAACAAGATCGAGATCCGCCATCCACGCGAGGCACTACGGGCCCTGGCCCTGGAACTCCGGTCTCATCCGGAGTGGCTGGCATAAGATGGAGGGATGGCGATGGAGGTACTGAAGGTGGTGGCGGAGGGGCTCACGACCTCCTTCCGCTACCCCCACTTCATGCAGGGTGTGCAGCCAACCTACAACATGCCGCCCCCGGCAACGCTTTACGGTCACATCTGCAGTGTCCTTGGGGAATGGTTCGATCCCGCGCATGTACGGTTTGCCGTTCACTTTACCTTTCAGGGGCGTTTCGAGGAAGTCGAACACACCCATGTCTTGCGGCCCGCAACCGGAAGACTTCCCGGAATGAATGTCCCCAAGGCTCTGGAGGGGGAGGTTAACCCGTTCCGGCGCACCATTCTTTTCCGTCCCCGGCTGGTCCTTTACCTGAACCGGCCGGAGTGGGCTGCCGCCTTCCGCAGCCCCCGCTATCCCGTGGCCCTGGGAAGGTCCCAGGATCTCTTCACTTATCGCAGTGTGGAGGTCGTTCGACTTCAATTGGCCGACCACGCTTACCTGGAACACACCCTCGCCCCGTATGATCTAGTACGTTACACGGCGCAAGGGATTGTGGTTTTGATGCCGCGTTTCCTGGATTACGCCAATAACAGGTTTCCTTCCTTTGGGCGTTACGTGGTTCTTCACCGGCGGGTTCATACCGGAGAATTCTTGCGCTACCAGGGAGAACCGGCACCGGCGTTTTGGGTCGACCCCACGTCGCCCGAAATCCGAGGGGATCGCTTGGGGTTGATGTTCCACCGGTGGGTGGGAGAAGATGAACGACTCGGACTGCAAGTGCCCTGAATGGTTGCAGGATATCTGGGCCAAGAGCCCCGCCGAAGGCGAAAACAGGGGTCAGAGTCTGGTTGAACACACCTGGGGGGTTTTGACCAGGTTGCGGGACCTGGCGCGCCTTCGTCCCTGGCTCCCCGAGGTGTGCGGCCTTCCGCAGTTGTGGCACATCATGTTCTGGGCGGCGTTGTTCCACGATTGGGGCAAAGCGGCCCGCGGGTTCCAGCAGATGTTGAGGGGAAAAGGGCGCTGGCCCCACCGACACGAGGTCCTCTCTTTGGTATTTCTGGAGTGGGCCCTTCCCGCGAGCGAAATCCCTGCGGTAGCGATGACCATATTATCCCATCACCGCGATCCCGCGGAACTCGAGCGCCTTTATCCGCCGGGTTTGCCGCCCGAAGAGGATCCCCTGGTGGAACTGGTCCAAGAGCTGGACGAATCCTCCGTGCGGGGGTTGTGGCGATGGCTCCGAGAACTGGTTCCGGCATGGATTGCGACGCTGGGTTTTGAAAAACTCGGGGTGCGTTGGCAAGACCCGATGCCCCAGGAGGAGGCGATCCGGCGGGTTGAGGGGGGCGCGGCGGTCCTGCGTCGCTTGCTGAACGGCTACGGCGGCCTCGTGCGCGCCCTCCGAGATGAGGTGCAGCACCCTTGGGTTCTCAAGGGTCTCCTTTTGCGGGGGAGCATGCTCCAGGCAGACCATGCAGCTTCTGCCCTCACCGGCCCCATTTCCGGGCCCACGGTGACCATGCCGTCCATTCTGGGGAGCGCCGAACTCGTTCCCGAGCGCCTGTACCCCCACCAGCGGTCGGCCGCGGAGGTTACGGGGTCGGCCCTACTGGTGGCTCCCACGGGCAGCGGGAAGACCGAAGCGGCCCTCCTTTGGGCAGCGCGACAGGCCCTCACCGAACGGGGCCTGCCCAGGCTGTTCTACGTCCTGCCGTATCAGGCCAGCATGAACGCCATGTACGACCGCTTCGTCAGGTCGTTCCCCGGCCAGGTGGGGCTTCTGCACAGCCGCAGCGTGCTGGCCCTTTACCGGCGCCTGATGGAGCGCCAGTACGAACCCGAAAAGGCGGCCAGAGAGGCCCGGTGGGCCCGCAATTTGGCCCGACTTCACTACTACCCGATTGGCATTTTCAGTCCTTATCAAATGTTGAAGGTGGTCTACCGCCTGAAGGGATACGAGGCGCTACTGGCCGATTTCGCGGGCGGGGCTTTTGTGTTCGACGAGATTCACGCTTACGAGCCGGCCCGTTTGGCCCTTATTCTGGAAACCGTGCGCTATCTACGGGACCGTTTGGGATGCCGCTTCTTGGTCATGTCCGCCACCATGCCCCGGCCGGTTTGGAGGCGCGTGGGCGAGGCCCTCGGCACTTGCGAAGAAATAGTGGCTTCTGACGAGGTGTTTCACGCTTTTACCCGTCACCGTCTCTTTCTGCTGGAGGGGGAATTGCTCGACGGGGATGCCCTGTGCCGGGTCACCGAGGCTTTCCGCGAAGGCAAATCGGTGCTGGTAGCCTGCAACACCGTGTCGAGGGCCCAGGAAGCCTACCGCCGGTTGCGGGCGCAAATTTCTCCCGAGGCGGTGGTTCTGGTCCACGGGCGCTTCAACGGGAGGGACCGGCTTCTCAAGGAACGAGAAATCTTGGCCGCCACAGGGGTGGGCAGCCGTCACCGCAGGCAGCTCGTGGTGGTTGCGACCCAGGTGGTCGAGGTCAGCCTGAACATCGATCTCGATGTTATTTTCAGTGACCCCGCTCCCCTGGAGGCCCTGATCCAGCGGTTCGGCCGCGTAAACCGCAAGCGTCGGGCGGAGATCCCGGCCCCGGTGTACGTATTTACCGAGCCGTGCGATGGGCAGGGTGTCTACCTGAGGGAATTGGTCACCAAGACTTTGGGCGTGCTGCAGAAGAACGCGGAAGGCCGTCCGGTGAACGAGGCGGCCGTGCAGGGGTGGCTGGACGAGGTTTACGCCGGCGAGGTATTGGCGCGCTGGGAAGCGGACTACGGTCGGGTAGCCACGGAGTTCGGCCGCGCATTCCTGGACACCTTGAGGCCCTTCGACAGCGATTCCAGTCTGGAGGAAGCTTTCGACCGGCTGTTTGACGGAACAGAGGTCTTGCCGGCGTGTTTGTGGCAGGAATACCGGGCGCTGTCGCAAGAGCGTCCGTTAGAAGCCTTGGAGTTGCTGGTTCCGGTTTCGTGGGGAAGGTGGCACCAGCTTCGACGGGAGGGGCTCGTGCGCTCCCGAGAGGGGGAGTGGCCCCCGGTGGTAGAAGTGGAGTACTCGCCGGAAACGGGCCTGGACTTTGACGTATCGCCATGAGCCGAGAAGAGGCGCACTGTGGCCGTAGAGCGGGTGTCGCGCTGGAGTCTCGGCAGGCCGAGCTGTACGCGTAACGACGTTTTACGGGTTGCCTTCCGTTTTACTTGCCTTTATAATTGCGTACAGGTAAAACGGGAGGTGCGCTTGACGTGAAAATCAAGGTTTCGGGTCGCGGCCAGGTCTGTCTTCCTGTGGCGCTGCGACGGCGCTTAAAGATCGAGGCGGGCGACTTGCTGGAAGTTCAGGAAAACGGGGAGACCGTGGTTCTCCGTCCCGTACGGCCGAAAAGGGACGAAAAGGCCGTTGCGGCTTTGCTTGAGCGGACCGCCGGCATCTGGAAGCACCTGTCCCAGGACGGCGCAATTATAGTGCGCGAACTCCGGCGGGAGAGCACGCGGGATGTCTGGGCCGATTAAGACGGTTCTGATAGATACGGACGTGGTCATCAACCATCTCCGGGGGCGGCAGCAGGATACCCGGTTCTTGAGGCGCGTTATGGTGGAAGGGGAGTTTCAGGGCCTGTACTCTGCCGTGACGGAAGTAGAGCTTTTCGCCGTCGAGGAGCTTCCTCCGGCGCAGGCCGAGGATATCAAAGGTATTCTGGCCCATCTGCAACGCGTTGATTTGACCCGCCCGATTGCGCAGCTCGCCGGGCAGTTACTGGGGAGGTACCGCAAAAGCCACGGTCTTTCGATGCCCGACGCGATCATTGCCGCCTCCGCCCTCGCCTGCGGTGCCGTACTGGCCACGCGCAACACCCGGCATTATGCCTTTATTCCCGGGCTGTTGCTGACCTCGCCCGATATTTTGGCAGGTCAGGAGAGATAGCGCGAATTCTTGGAGGAGGGCAAAGGTCCTGTGAATTTGGACGAATTCCTGGACCCCGAACTGGGTGACGACCGTCGGGAGCTTTTGGAGCGCCGGCGGCAGGCCTCGGCCCACCTGGCGAAGCTGGAACGGGCTTTGCGCGACGGGGACCTCGGGCAGGCGGAGCGGGTGCTGGGGTGGCTGGAGGCCACGCTGGGCAAGCAGCGGGAGACGGTGGCCCGGCTCAAGGACAAGCTCCCCACATACGACGTTTCGTCCTACCTCAGAGAGGAGTTCCACGCAGGGTTTTGGGCCGCCTGCCGGGAGCAGGACCTGCCGGTGACCGGGACTTTTCCGGCCTACGAGGTTTTCCCCTTCAAGGTCCGGGTACGGCCCGAGCACCGCATCATCGAGGTTAATGAGCGTCAGCTCCGCCTGTTGCGGCCCAGGGCCCTGGCCGCCTATCTGAAGGCCGCCAACGGCCGGCTCTACCGCGAGAGGTTCAATGCCGTGGCCTTCCTGGAGGCCCTGGCCGCGGTCTACGACACCATGCTGGCCGTGCGGCGCGCCGCCTACGGGCCCGTGCAGGAGGACCTGGACGTGTCGCTGCTGGAGGTGTACGAGCGCCTGACCCCCTTGCCGGCCCAGCGCCGGGCCTACCTGGGGAACATGTTCGCCTTCGACCTCCACCGCCTGTTTGTGGCCGTGCCCTTACCGATACGATGGAGACTTTGGAGGCCTGTGGCGTGCCGGCGGGGAAGGCAGACCCGAGTGTGGATGCCTACGCGGTGTCGAGGCGACGCGGCGGGTGGTGCTTGACCTCATAGAGCGCGGGTCGTTCTCTACCACGGTGGTGAACTTCACCGGGGGCACCAAGTGCATGTCCGTGGGTGCCTTTCTGGCGGCCCGGGAGGCCGGGGTGATGGCGCTTTACGTGGACACGGCCAACGAGAGGCTCATCTGGTTTCACCCCGACAGGCAGTGCTCATGTGGAGAGTTACGGGCGGCCCGTGGACAATGAGAGAACAAACAGGAACGCGTTGTCCAAAGAGGCTTTTGAGCTGGCCGCTGATCTCCTTGCTTTGTGGCCGGGGTGTCTCCTCACCCTGGAGAAACTGGGCGATGCCCAGAGTCAGGGTCGGCGGTACGTCGCGGCCGCGGAACTCGATGAGACCGTCGCCCTCTTGAGGTCTTACGGTTACGTGAGGACGGAGGGGAATGACCTGGAGATCACGGCGCGTGGCAAGCCTGTGCTCAACAAGGGGAAGTGGCTGGAGGCCATGGCCTGCGTGCTTTTGCGCAAGAGCGGGTATTTCGACGAGATCAGGGCAAACGTCTGCCTCCAGAGTATCGAGAACGAGCTGTACCTGGTGGTGGCCCGCAACGGCAAGGCCGCGGTGCTGGAGTGCAAGGCCGGCTCCCTGGGGGGCCAGGGGACCCTGAACAAACTGCAGTCCATCCGGAGCACCCTGGAGACCTTTGTCCGTGGCTTTTTCGTCACCAGCCACACCGTAGACCGGATCCCCTGGTATTTCCGCGACCGGGCCGATGGCTACGGAATCAGGAGGGTCGTTACGGTCGAGGACCTCCTGCACTTATCCGACATCGTCCGGGAAGGGATGCGTGGGGGACCGTGATCCTGCTCTACTTCTCGCATTCCCTCACGCCCGTCCACGTAAAGCAAATCGACGAAATCACGGGCCGGAAGGTCGACGCGTCGTCGAGGTCAACGCGCAAGTAAACCCGCAGCGGCCCCTCGCGCCCCAGGTGGTGGAAATGGCGGACCGGGCGGGGCTCACGGCGGTGGAGTGGCACACCCTCCCGCTATTGGTGCATCCGCCTTCCCTGAACTACAGCGCGGTGGCGCTGCTAGCCGAACTGCACGGCCGCTGCGGGTACTTTTTACCCGTGGTCCGCCTCAGGCCGGTACCGGAAAGCCTGCCGCCACGCTTCGAGGTTGCCGAAGTGGTTAACCTGCAGGTGCTGCGCGAGGAGGCCAGGGCCAAGCGGGAGTAGCGGCTCGGAAGGCGGTTCGCGTGGCCGTTGGCCGTGGTGCCGGGCTTGGGGTTCCGGTTCCGGGCCTATGTCGGCCGGGGGGCAGGGCTTTCCCGGGTCGCAGCAGCCTTAGACGGGGCGGGGTTAGACGGCAGGGCGGGCGTTGTGCATCCCCAAGTAAGGATGGAATTTGAGGCCGACGCCATGGAGCCTCCCCTGGCGGGCATTGGAGGTTTCCATACGAGAACAGGCGGGTCCCCGGGGGCCGGCGCCGCAGGACGGGGGGACACCGTGAAGACCCTCGTGGTATACGACATCGTGGAGGACAAGATCCGCGCCAAGGTCTTCGAGGCCTGCAAGGACTACGGTCTGACCCACATCCAGTACTCCGCCTTCTTCGGCGAACTGAACCACAACCTGCGCCAGGAACTCTACCAGCGCCTGAAGCGCATCCTCGGGCGCAATGAAGGGAAGATCCTCATCTGCCCGGTGTGCGACAAGGACCTGCGCCTGCTCCTGGAAATAGTTAATCCCGCGGACGTAGCTCCCCCGGCCGCCGAGCAGGGGGCCTCGGGGAAGAAACGGAGGCGCGGTTAGGGCCGGGGAAGGTGCGGCGGTGGTCAGGGGCGCCGGGCAGGTGCTGCTTTGGCTGGATGTGAGGAGGTGACCGCCGTGATGCTCCGGGTGAGCGACATCAAGCAGTACATGTACTGCCCGCGGGTGGTCTACTTCACCTACGTGATGCCGGTGCAGAAGAAGATTACCTACAAAATGGAAGAGGGCAAGCTCCAGCACCTGCGCCTGGAGGAACTGGAGACGCGGCGGCGCCTCAAGAGGTACCGGCTGGAAGAGGGCGAACGGCGTTTCCGTACCTACCTGCGTTCCGAGCGCCTGGGCCTGGAGGGAGTCCTGGACCTGCACATCGTGACGCCGGCGGGCTGCTACCCCGTGGAGTTCAAGCACACGCTACAGCGCTCGGCCCTGAACCACAAGTACCAACTCACGGCCTACGCTATGCTGCTGGAGGAGTACTACGGACGCCCGGTGCGGTACGGGTTCCTCTACCTCATCCCTCGGGAGGAAATTCGCGATCTGGAGATTACTCCCGTAATGCGCAGTTTCACGCGCCGGTTGTGCGAGAAGATCCGGGACATAGTGCGCCGGGAGTATTTTCCTCCGCCTCCGAGCAACCGCGGCCGCTGCGTGGACTGCGAGTACCGGAATTTTTGCGCGGATCTCTGAACTTTGCCTGCGCAGGACTGGGGCATCCACCTGCAAGACTGCGGGTAGCGCAACTTTTGCGGGGACCTCTGAGCCCCTCTGCAGCCTCCGCGCAACGGGCCGTGTTAGGATGGGACGTGGGGCAAGTGTCGGCAGGGCGGACCTTTGGTTTGGGGGAGGGGTGTCGTAGCCGTGGCCGGACGCCGGCAACTGGAGCGCATCATGGAAATCGACCGTCAGATCCGGGCCGGGAAGTACCCGAACGCCCGGCAGCTGGCCGCGGACCTGGAGGTCAGCGAACGCACCATCTACCAGGATCGGGAGTTCCTTCTCGAGCGCCTGGGCGCCCCTTTGGCCTACGACCGTCAACGCGGCGGTTGGTATTACACCGATCCCACCTGGGTACTGCCCTCGGTAATGGTGACCGAGGGCGAGTTGCTGGCCTTTTTCCTGAGCGTGGAGGTGGCCCGGCGCTACCTGGGCACCGCCTTCGAAGCCCCGTTGCGCTCGGCCGTGGCCAAGATCACCGCTGGCTTGAAGGAACAGGTGGCGGTGGACCTGGAAGAACTCCGGTCCGCCTACGCCTTTGCCACCCCGCCCACGGTGGCCGTGAAGGAACAGCTTCTCCTGGGCCTGCACCGTGCCATTCGGGAGCGGCGCCAGGTACGGATGCACTACTACACGGCCAGTCGGGATTGCTGGCAGACCCGGGTGGTGGAGCCTTACTACCTTTACAACCTCAGGGGTGACTGGTACCTCATTGCCTTCGACCACTTCCGCCGCCAAATGCGCGTTTTTCAAACCGGCCGGGTGGACTGGTGGGAGGTGCTGCCGGAGGGCTTCGAGCGCGACCCGAACTTCTCCGTGGAGGAGTGGTTGGCCCGCGCCTTTCAGGCCGAGCGCGGCGAGGAGGAGGTGGAGGTGGCGATCAGATTTGACGCCTACCAGGCCCGCTACATCCGCGAGCGACGCTGGCACGCTACCCAGCAAATAGAAGAGCTGCCGGACGGCGGCCTGATCCTGCGCTTCCGCACCGGGGGTCTGGCCGAGGTCCGGCGCTGGGTGATGGGGTACGGGAGCCACGCCGAGGTACTCGCTCCGGAAGAACTGCGGCGGGAAGTGGCGGCCGAGGCCCGGGCCGTGGCGCGCCTGCACGCGAGGAGAAGGAAGCCAAGGAAGCCTTCCTCCCTTTCCCAAGGGTGAGGAGGGACGCGGGGCCCCCTTATATGGTAGCCATTGCCGGGTCCCGGGGCACTCCGTCGGCGGTATCGCGAAGGGGGACACCGTTGAGGCGGCGGTGCCGCCGGCGTGGGAGGCGGACCAGGTGGCCCGGCGTCGGCGAGGCGGGGTGCGCGGGACTTGCCTACCGGGAAGCGAGCCGGGCACCCGGCCCCCGAGGCGGGAGGGACCTGTATGACGCGAAGCCGAGGCACGGGCGATTACGCCACCGGGGGTGGAAAACGTGTATTTTTTGAACGAGGAAGAAAGGAGACACCTGCTCAAGAGGCTGCTACCGAAATCGCGGGAACTTGAAGTGGCCGAGGAGCTCCGCGGCTGGAACTGGCATACGGCCCCCCTCGAGCCGCCGTACGGCTGCCGGCTGGCCCTCTACGAGGTTGCCAGTTCATACTGCCCTACTAACCGCGACCTCTTCCTGCGGCGGGTGGCCAGGGTGCGCGTCAAGCCCAACGTGGCCATGGTGAGGGGCTCGGCCCTCCACGCCGCGCTCGTTCACGTCCTGGTCGCGGCCAAGCGCCTCATATACCAGTACGGCGTGGAGCGGTACACGGAAATCTGCCGCGAGCTTCAGGCCCTTGATCCACCGTCCCTTTCGGGGGCCGTACGCGACCTGGCCCCGGAGGAGCAGGCGGACGTGGCCCAGAAGATGGCACTCCTTACGGAGTTCGAAAAGGCACGGATCGTGGCGCGCATACAGGAAGTCCTGGTCAAGCACCCCTATATCGGAGAGGACTCCCTGGCCAATCTGGCCCTACCCCTGGTGCTGGAGCAAAAACTCGACGGCAGCTTACTGGGCCTGAGCCAGAACCTCAGTGCCGACGCCATGATCGCCTTCGAACCCATGATCATGGACCTCAAGTTCGGCGAACCCCGCGATTTCCATTACCTCACCACCACGGGCTACGCCCTGGTCATGGAGGCCGTGTACGAATACCCCGTGAACCTGGGGTGCCTGGTCTACGTGGAATTCCGGGACCGGCGCATTATCGTCCGGCGCGACCTGCACATCATAGGCGACGAACTCCGCCAGTGGTTCATTGAGACCCGCGACGAGAAGGCCCGACTGGTGGAAGAGGAAATAGACCCCGGGGTGGCCGAGGATTGTCACCCGACATGCCCTTACTTCCGGGTCTGTCACTAATATAAACCAAGGAGCCTGTGTCCCAGTTAGTCGTCTCCAGGTTGAGTACCTGAAGACGGTATGTCATTAATGAGTGTGAACCCTGCTGGAGCATGGGCGTCGTGAGCCGACATCGCAGGTACAGGGATCGGCACCGAAGTGCTATCCGGCCCAACTGGTGAGGGTCAGGACCCGACAGTTGATGCTCACAGAACCTTGCCTGGAGAGGAGAAGCATAACCGGGGCTATGGCTACGGTCGGAGGCCCATGCGCCGGCCGGTTGCCTGCGGCCGAAGCTTTCGCAAATCACCAGGCGAGGCCGCAATACGCATGCCTGGGCGGACCGAGCCTGGTTCCCGCCGACCGGGGTCGAGTCGGCAGAATATGTGGTTTTTAGGGTCAACCACCGATTTCGCAAATGAAAGGGGGTTCAGATCCGATGGGCCTCCTTCGAAGCAGACACCTCGCAACTCCCAGACCTCGACGCCCCAAAACAGGCGTCGCTACTGGATCTCCGCCCAAGCCCAACCTTCTGTTGCACCACTAGACCCGATGAAAAGGGAACTGAAAGCCTGGATCAGATGCACTTCGTCAAAGGACTGGATGTTGTTGCACCACTAGACCCGATGAAAAGGGAACTGAAAGTTTTATAGGGAACCGCAATGCGGCGTACCCGCCAGGAGTTGCACCACTAGACCCGATGAAA
>DYER01000109.1 GCA_020725605.1 Ammonifex sp.
CTCGCCCTTCTGCACCTTCTCGTAGAGGTTCCTGTTGGTGGCGGCGATGACCCGCACGTCCACGCGGTGGCTGCGGGTGCTGCCGACCTTTTCGATTTCCCCTTCCTGCAGCACCCGCAACAGCTTGGCCTGCATGGACAGCTTCATGTCCCCTATCTCGTCCAGGAAGATGGTACCGCCGTTGGCCAGTTCGAATTTCCCGGGTTTGCCCCCCTTGCGGGCGCCGGTAAAGGCCCCTTCCTCGTAGCCGAACAGCTCCGACTCCAGCAGGGCTTCCGGAATGCCGGCGCAGTTGACGCGGACGAAGGGCTTCCCGCTGCGCCCGCTCGCCTGGTGGATGGCCCGGGCGAACAGCTCCTTGCCCGTGCCGCTCTCCCCCAGCAGCAGCACCGTGGCGTCCGTGGCGGCGGCCCGCCGCGCCAGTTCCTTGCTCCTGCGAATTTCCGGGCTCTCGCCCACAACGGTCTCGAACGGGTCCGCCACGCCGTCCTCACCCCGGCCCGCGTCCCGCCCGGCCACCGCGACCTGATGCAGGCGCAGCCGGGTTATGAACTCGCGCGCCTCCTCCAGACTGCTGAAAATGCTCTTGCAGATGGCGCCGGTCACCACGCCATGCTCCACAATGGGCAGCACCATTACCGGCGTGGCCTTGCCCGCCACGTGCCAGATGCGGCCCAGCTGGGGCACCCCGGTGCGGGCCACGTTCTCCATGAGACAGTCGCCGCGCACCTCGCGCATCGGGCGCCCCAGCATGGCCCGGCGGTCCAGACCCAGGCGCCGCGCGCTGCCCTCCGAGGCGTAGATCACGCGGCCCTCGCGGTCCACGGCCCCGATGTACTCGAAGGCCACGTCCATGATGGTGTCCATGAGCTGCACCTGACGCAGGGCCTCGGCCAGCCGGGAGGACAGTTCCGCCTCGCCGGACCGGTCCTCCCAGAGCCCCACGGCCCCCACCACCGCGGAGCCGTTACGCACGGGCACTTCGCTGATGCGCAGGCTGTAGCCGTTTACCTCCAGACACTGGTTGTAGCGCGGCTCCCCGGTGCGCAAAACGGTACACAGGTTCGTCCAGGGAAGCACCACCTCCGCGGGGCGCCCGAGCACCTCCTGCGGCCGGATCTTGGCCACGGAGCCGGCAAAGTAGTTAAAGACCCTCACCGTTCCGCGGCGGTCCACGGCCACCACGCCCAGGTTGAGTTCGGCACCGAGCAAACGCAGAAATTCGAAAACGGGCGAATGCTGTTCCCTGGACACGTCCCCGACCTCCCCTTGCCGGGCATTCTCCGATGCCGGAAGCCCTGTTAGAAGGATTATACCACGGTCGGCCCGCTACCGGGCCACAAAATGGCGGGGTGGCGTTATTACGGGGCCTTTTCGGCAACCTATTTCCGAACGTTACCGGGTGCCGGGCCTGCGCCGCGGCGCCGGGGGTACCGACGGCCCGGGACACCTGCCGGGCCAGGGGTCGGGGCACCCCCGGCCTGCGGGGGGCCCGGCGGCGCGGCCCGGGCCTCAGCCGCCGGCCCGCTCCCGCTCGCGCTCCCGCAGCACACGGCGCAGCACCTTGCCCACCGAACTCTTGGGCAGTTCGTCCACGAACTCCACCACGCGCGGCCTCTTGTAGGCGGCCATGCGCTCCCCGCAGAACTCCATGATCTCTTCGGGCGTCACCTTGCCCCGGTACTCCTCTTTCAGCACCACGAAGGCCTTCACGGCCTCGCCGCGGTAGGGGTCCGGCGTGCCCACCACGGCCACCTCCTGTACTGCGGGGTGCTGCATGACCACCGACTCCACCTCGAAGGGTGAAACGTTGTAGCCCGAGGTGATGATTAGCTCTTTCAGTCGCTCCACGAAGTAGACGAAGCCTTCCTCGCTGACGTACCCCGCGTCCCCGGTCCGCAGCCACCCGTCGGGCGTAAAGGCGGCCGCCGTTTCCTCGGGCTTGTTCCAGTATCCTTTGGCCACCTGGGGGCCGCGGTACCAGATTTCGCCCACCCGGCCGCGGGGGAGGGTGCGCCCCTCGGGATCCACTATTTTCACTTCTGCCCCGAACGGCAGCCCGATGGCGTCGAAGGGCGACGGCCGGTTGGGCAGCGACATGATACCGCCGGAGTTGGTCTCGGTCATGCCCCAGCCGTTGGTCAGGTCCACCCCGGTCACCTCGCGCCAGCGCACCTGCAGGGCCGGCGGCACGGGCGCGCCGCAACCCACGGCGATCTTGAAGTGCCGCAGGTCGTAGCGCGGCAGGTCCGGGTGATTCAGTAAGGCCACGTACAGGGTGGGCGGCGCGAAGAGTACGTTGACCTTGTACCTGTCGATGAGCTTGAGCAGTTCCCCGGGGTCGAAGAGGGGCATCAGCACCACGGTGCCGCCCTTGTAGAGGAAAGGGTGCAGGCCCAGCATGTAGCCCGAGGTGTGGAACATGGGCATGATCTGCAGGTTCACGTCGTTGTAGTCGAACCCGACCAGGTGGCTGTGGCTCAGACAGTTGAAGACCACGTTGAAGTGGGTCTCCATGACCCCCTTGGGCGCACCGGTGGTGCCCGCCGTGTAGAGGAGCAGGCACAGGTCCTCCCGCGGGTCCAGCGAGACCGCGGGTGGCGCGGGAGGATATTGCGAGAGCAGTTCCGCGAAATCCCGCGCCCCTTCCCTTTTCTCTTTGGGCACCTTGTAGACGGGCGGTACCCAGGCCCCGGGGGCCGACACGTCTTCGAGGTGCACGGTAATTACTTCTTCGAGGGCCGTACGGTGGCGGATACTCTGCACGAGGGGGTGGAACACGTCCAGACAGATCATCACCCGCGCCCCGGCGTCGTTCAGGACGTAGGCCAGCTCCTCGCCCTTGAGCATCACGCTGCAGGGCACGGCAATGGCCCCGGTTTTGATGATTCCGTGAAAGGCAATGACGTGCTGGGCGCAGTTGGGCAGCATGGTGGCCACCCGGTCCCGCGGGCGCACCCCCAGGTCCGCCAGCGCTGCCGCCAGCCGGTCCGAAAGCTCGTCCATCTCCCGGTAGCTCACGGGCCGGTCCAGGGACACCAGGGCGGTTTTTCGGGGATGGCGGTGGGCCGTCTGCCGGATGAGCTCGAACAGGGGCACCTCCGGCACCGGCGGCATGGGCTCGGCGCCCCAGGCCGGGTCGAACTTAACGTACGAAAGCCTCTCGTCCTCCATCGGAACTTCCTCCTTAACCTTAAGGCCGATGTTGGCGGACGGTACCGGCCCCGCGTTCGCGGGCCTTCAGGTGAGCAACTCCCGCATGATGATGATTTTCTGTATCTCCGAGGTGCCGCCACCGATGGTCATGATCTTGGCGTCGCGCATGTAGCGCTCCAGGGGAAACTCCCTGATGTAGCCGTAGCCGCCGAAGACCTGCACCGCTTCTGTGGTCACGCGCATGCACATCTCGGAGGCGAAGAGCTTGGCGTAGGAGGCCAGCAGGTTGAGCTCCCTTCCGTGCCGGCCCCGGTCCGCCAGTGTAGCCCCCTTGTAGACCAGGAGCCGGGCCGCCTCGATGTTCACCGCCATGTCCACCAGCTTGCCCTGGACGTACTGGAACTTCGCCAGGGGTTTGCCGAACTGCCGCCGCTCCTGCGCGTACCTGAGGGCCTTCTCGAAGGCCCCGCGCGCAATGCCCACCGACATGGCGGCCATACCCAGGCGCTCGGTGTTGAGCCCGCTCATCAGGACCCGAACGCCCCCGTTTTCCTCGCCCAGCAAATTCTCTTTGGGCACCACGCAGTCCTCGAGGATCACCTCGCCGGTCGGCGAGCCGCGCCAGCCCATCTTTTCGAACTTCCTGCCCGTGGCGAAGCCGGGAAAATTTCTTTCCACCACGAAGGCGCTGATGCCGTGGGCCCCCTTTTCGGGCGCCGTTTTGGCGTAGACGA
The DNA here is from genome assembly GCA_020725605.1 of Ammonifex sp. Classification (GTDB taxonomy): domain Bacteria; phylum Bacillota; class Desulfotomaculia; order Desulfotomaculales; family DYER01; genus DYER01. The sequence goes on from DYER01000109.1 coordinate 3,891, forward strand.
TAAGGGCGTCGGCTATCGGGGCGTTGGTGATGAAGGTCTTGGTGCCGTTGAGCAGGTAATGGTCGCCCCGGTTCTCGGCGCGCATCTTCATGGCGGTGACGTCCGAGCCGGCCTCGGGCTCGGTCATGGCCACGCCGCCCACCGCCTCGCCGGAGCACATGGGGGGCAGATACTTCCGTTTGAGGTACTCGGTGCCGTTGCGAAACACGTTGTCGCTGAACAGGCAGGCGTTGGCCAGGCAGGCCACGCAGGTGCTGGCGCACACCGCAGAAAGCTCCTCGGCCGCGATCATCATGTCCATGTAACTCCCGCCGGACCCGCCGTACTCCTCGGGGATGGTGATCCCCAGAAGGCCGAGTTCGGCGGCCTTCTTGAAGCTCTCGTGGGGAAACCGCTCTTCCCGGTCGATCTCCGCGGCCAGGGGCTCCACCTCGTTCCGGGCGAACCTGCGCACCGTGGCCTGCAGCGCCTTCTGGGCCTCGCTAAGTTCGAAGTCCAAAGTGGTCACCTTCCCGCGTCACTCGTAGAGTCCCATGTCCTTGGCGATGATCTCGCGCATGATCTCGTCGGTGCCGCCGCCGATGCGGTAGAGTCGGGTGTCGCGCCAGTAGCGCTCCACGATGTATTCCTTCATGTAGCCGTAGCCGCCGTGGATCTGCACCGCGTAGTCGGCCACGCGGTGGGCCACCTGGGCCGCGATGAGCTTGGCCATGGAGATCTCCCGCACCGGATACTCGCCCCGGGCGAAGCGCCAGGCCGTGGCGTAGACCAGCTGGCGGGCCGCCTCCAGCTCCGCGGCGCACTGGGCCAGGTAGTGGGCGATCACCTGGAAGTGCGCTATGGGGCGGCCGAACTGGACGCGCTGTTTGGCATAGGCCACGGCCTCCTCCAGGGCGCACTGGGCCACGGCCAGGGCCCCGGCGGCCCCGATCAGCCTCTCGCCCTGGAGCTCCCACATGATGTGGCGGAAGCCCTCGCCCTCGGTGCCCAGGAGGTTCTCGGCCGGCACGCGGCAGTTTTCGAAGATCAGTTCCGCCGTGTCCGAGCTCAGGTTGCCCAGCTTTTTCAGCTTGCGCCCCACGGTGAACCCCGGCGTCCCCTTTTCCACCAGGAAAAGGGAGACCCCCCGGGTGCCCTTCGCCGGGTCCGTCTTGGCCACCAGGGTCACGAAGTCGGCCCGCACGCCGTTGGTGATGAAGATCTTGGTGCCGTTGATGACGTAGGAGTCTCCGTCGCGCCGGGCCGTGGTGCGGATGGAGGCCACGTCGGACCCGGCGTCGGGCTCGGTGATGCCCAGGCAGGCGATCTTTTCACCCCTGATGGCCGGCACCAGAAACCTGCGCTTCTGGTCCTCGGTCCCGAACTGGAGGATGGGCGGGGTGGCCATCTCGGTCTGGACCTCTACGGCCAGCATCAGCCCGGGAGCGCGGCAGCGGGCCAGTTCCTCGGCCAGCACGATGGCCGTGAAATAGTCGCCCCCCTGGCCGCCGTACTCCTCGGGGTAGCGCAGCCCCAGAAATCCCAGCTCGCCCATGCGCCGGAAGACCTGGGAGGGAAATTCCCCCTCCTCCTCCCAGCGGTCCGCGTGGGGCTGCAGCTCCTTCTCCACGAAGCGGCGGATGGTCCTGCGCAGCGCGTCGTGTTCCTCGGTAAAGTAGGGTAACGCCACCGTTTCACTCCTCTCCCCTATCGCGCGTGAGCCCGGCCGTTGCGACACGGGCTTCTGCAGCTCCAGGAATGCCGGGTAAAGCTCGTTAAGCTCTCACTGCCGGCCGTAGAAGTCGCGGTATTGCTGCCTGAGGACGTGCTTCTGCACCTTGCCCGTGGTGGTGCGGGGCAGGCTCTCCACGAAGATGACGGCCTTGGGCACTTCGAAGCCGCCCAGCTCTTTCTTGCACAGGTCGATGATGTCCTGTTCCGTGAGTTGGGCGCCCGGTTTGGGCTCCACGACAGCCGTGACCCCCTCGACCCAGCGCGGGTGGGGCAGGCCGATGACCGCGCAGCCCTGCACGCGGGGGTCGCTCAGGATGACCCGTTCCACCTTGATGGAGGGCACGTTCTCGCCGCCGGTCTTGATCATGTCCTTCTTGCGGTCCACGAACACCAGCAGCCCGTCCTCGTCGAAATAGCCCATGTCTCCGGAGTGCCGCCAGCCGTACCTGAAGCCCTCCTCCGTGGCCTCGGGGTCCTTCCAGTAGCCCTCCATGACGGCCGGGCTGCGCCACACGATCTCGCCCACCTGCCCCCGCGGCAGGAGGCGACCCTCGTCGTCCATGACCGCGGTGTCGAAGACCGGGCTCGAGAGGCCCCAGTAGTTGCCCCTCTTGGTCAGCTGCCATTCGGGGAGGAAGTTGTTGCTCGAGGGGTAGGCCTCGGTCTGTCCCGTACCCAGGGCGAAGCGGGCGCCCAGCCTGGCCTGGGCCTCCTCCAGGGTGCGCTGGTCCATGGGCGTCATGGCGTAGATGCAGTGCTGCACCGAGGAGACGTCGTAGCGGTCGAACTCGGGGTGGTCCAGCAGGGCCCGGTACATGGCCGGCAGCATAAATAGATTTGTGATTTTCTCTCGCTGGATGGTCTCCAGCACCCGGGTGGCGTCGAAGCCGCGCATCACCACCACCTTGGCCCCGGCGTGGAAGCTGCTGGTGGTGAGGGTGTGCTGGGCCGAGTGGAAGAACGGCATGAGGCAGGACGTGACGCGGTCGCGGAAGATCTCCAGCTCGATGCAGTTGGCCAGGGAGACCACGAAAATGCCGAGGTGGGAGTGCATCACGCCCTTGGGCGCCGCTGTGGTGCCGCTGGTGTACATGATCTGGACCAGGTCCCGATCGCGTATGATCACGTCCTCGATCTCGTCGGGAGCCCCCTGTTCCAATAAGGACCAGAACTCGCGATAGCGCTCCGGCGCCGGCGCGCCGGTTACCGGCAGGTAAACGAAGTGCTCCACCAGGGGCAGTTCGGCGGCCAGGCCTTCCACGAGCCTGGTCAGGACGTCGTCCACCACCACGGCCCGGGCCTCGCTGTGGTTCAGGATGTACTTGATGTCGTGGGGGCCGAGACCCGGGTTTACCGGCACCCACACCATCCCGGCCTTGGCCAGGCCGTAGGCCGTAATGACGAACTCCGCCGAGTTGGCGCACACCGTGGCCACCCGGTCGCCCTGCCTCAGGCCCAGGGCCCGCAGGGCCCGTCCCAGCCGGTTGGTGTGGGCGTTGAATTCCCGGTAGGTCAGGCGCACGGTGCGGTTCTCCCTGACCTCCACCAGGGCCTCCTTGTCCGGCAGGCGGCCCGCCTGCCGGCGTATGATGTCGCCCACCGCCACGCGCTGAATGAGGTTGCGCTCCAGTTCGGAGACCACTTGCCTACTCGCCTCCTTCCTCGGTGGGATGATCCTGCCCCGGATGCCCGATACCTGCGGGGTCTGAGAAAATTCAGACAATACGTGTCCGGCAGGAATCCCCTTTCGCTTTCGCGGGTTGCAAGGACTGTGCCAGTGGGGGCGGCGGACAGGGAGTCCCGCCTCGACCGGCCGGGCGGCCGGCGGCGCGGAACGTCCCCCCCCGCGGTCCGGCGGGGGCCCGGAGGCGGCCCGCTCCGGGCGTCGCCGCCCCCCGGGGCCGTCGACGCGCCCACTGCCGCCCGATAATCTCGCGCCTCCTCCGCGACCGCTCCCGGCGGCCGTTACGGGCCGGCGAATGGCCCTGCCAACGCTCGCCTTCTCCCCGGGGCCCGCCCCCGCTATCCTTCAGGGCGCCCGGTATATCGCCGCAAGAAATAACCGTTCGTTCGGCGACCTACCCGGACCGCGCCCCGGATATGTGTCCGGGTGTCCGGGACCTTGCACATGTGCAACCGGTTGGACATGTCCAGGTAGCCGCCCCTTTTTCCCTACACCGGTTCGAAGTACCTGATGTCCAGGATGGTCCCCTCGGTGTCCTCCCGCCACACCGCGCGCACCCGGGTGCCGACCCTGATTCTGGCCCGCACCTCTTCGAGATTGCTCAGATCGAACCCCGCCACCAGGTGGGGGATGGCCGTGTCGGCCCCGTCCAGCTGGATCAGGGCGCTGACGTAGGGCGGTTGCATGGGTTGCCCGACGTAGGAGTAGGCCACGTAGGTCCAGGTCTTGATGGTGCCCTCGTCCCGCACCTGCACCCACTCGTCGAGGGGCACGAAGCACCGGGCGCAGAAGGCCCGCGCCGGTACCAGCACCCGCCCGCACTTCGGGCAGCGCGTGCCGAAAATCCGCCTTTCCTTAAACTCCTGGAAGAACCGGGTGTTGACCGGCCCCAGGGCCCACTGGTAGGGTAGCGCGATGGTGTCCTTGAGAATCCTGGGTTCCACGTTCTGCTCCCTCCTAATCCAGGCTGGTGAGGATCATGACCCCGTTGATCTGCTGGGTGCCGCCGATGGCGTGGGCCAGGGCCGTGCGGGCCCCTTCCACCTGGTGGGCCCCCGCCTTACCGGTGACCTGCATGGCGGCCTCGGCCACGCGGATCAGCCCGGTGGCGCCGATGGGATTGGTGCACAGGACCCCTCCCGAGGGGTCGCAGGGAAGCTTGCCGCCGCGCCGCACCACGCCCTCCTCCACCAGGCGGCAGCCCTCGCCCGGACCGCAGAACCCGAACAGCTCGTAGAAGATCAATTCCTGGAAGCTGAAGGGATTGTAGAGCTCGGCCACGTCCAGCTGCTCCAGCGGGTCCGTTATGCCCGCCATGCGGTAGGCCTGGAGCGCCGCCTGCCGGGCCGACTGCCACCAGACCTTATCGCTGTCTCCCACCCAGTGCTCCTCGCCAGCATAGCCCACCCCGGCCACCCAGGCCGGCGTCCTGGTGATGCGGGGGGCCACCTCGCCGGCGGCGAAGATCACGGCGCACGCCCCGTCGGAAGCCGGGCAGCAGTCGAGGAGCCGGATGGGGTAGGCCAGTACCCGCGAGCGCAAAACGTCCTCCACGGTGATCCTCTGGCGCAGGTGGGCAAAGGGATTGTCCAGGGCGTCCACGTGGTTGCGCACCGCGATTTCGGCCGCCGCGGCCCTTACCCTCTCCTCGTCAAGGTGGTAGCGGTGGGCGTACTCGTTGCACTGGTAGGCGAAGACCCCGGGGGCGCCGGCCACGAACTGGCGCTGGAAAAAGGGCTCGCCCACGGTGGTCATGGTGCCCTGGGACTCGCCCTCGTACTGCTTTTCGGCCCCCACGGCCAGCACCACGTCGAAAAGCCCCGAGGCCACGTGGTAGTACGCCGCGTGGGCGATGGAGATGCCGGTGGTACCGCAGGTGGCCACGCGCAGCAGGGGCTTGCCGCCGGCGCCCATGGCGTCGGCCCACCAGAGGTGGGGCGCGTTGGTCCCCTCCATGGGGGGCGGCATGGAGCCGCAGACCACCGCGTCGATGTGCTCCCACCCGAGACCGGCGTCCTCCAGGGCCGCCACCACCGCCTCCCGGATCATCTCGGGATAGGAAACGTCCTGCCGCTTGCCGTGCCTGGTCTGCCCGGTGCCCACCACCGCCACTTTTCTGGCCATGCTCGTCACCTCCCCAGGATAACCACGGAATGAAGCTGGCCCGCCAGGCCGTGGTAGCTGTGGGCCAGGGCCGTCCGCACTCCTTCCACCTGGTGCTCCCCGGCCCGGCCCGCCACCTGGGCCGCCGCCTCGGCAATGCGGACGAGACCCCGGGCGCAGTAGGGATTGCCCGCCAGCACGCCGCCGGAGGGATTGACCGGCAGATCGCCGTCAGGTGCGGTCACGCCCTCCTCCAGAAGCCGGGCGCCCTCACCGGGGCCGCAGAAGCCCAGCTGCTCGCACCAGAGGAGTTCCTGGAAGGAGTAGGCCTCGCAGAGCTCCGCCACCCGAATCTCGGCCCGCGGGTCCGTGATCCCCGCCATGCGGTAGGCCCGGCGGGCGGCGTCGGGCAGGGACCCGTCGAGCAGGTCCCGGTCGCCGAGATAGTACGAACTCACACTCCAGCCCACGCCGCGCACCCAGACCGGACGGTCCGTCAGGCGTTTGGCCGTTTCCTCGCCCGCCAGCAGCACCGCGCAGGCGCCGTCCGCGCCAGGCGCGACATCCGGTTCCCGCAGGGGGTCCGCCACCACGGGCGAGCGCAGGACCTCCTCCACCGTCAGGGTCGCTTTGCGGAAGGCCAGCGGATTGCGCCGCGCGTTGCCCAGGTTCTTGACCACCACCCGGGCGAACTGCTCGGGCGTGGCGCCGTAGCGCTCCATGTACAGGCGCGCCTGCATGGCCGCGGCGTTGACGTCGTCGATGCCCATGGGCCGCTGGAAGAAGGGCTCGCTGTACAGATGGGTCAGGGTGGCCAGCGGCGGGATTTCCGATCCCTTGGTCACGGCCACCACCAGCGCCGTATCGAAGTGGCCGGAGGCCACCCTCATGAAGGCGTACATGAAGGCCAGGGCACCGTCCTCCTCGGCCTTGGCCCCGCTCTTGAGGTAGCCCCCGGCGGCGTCCAGGTAGTACTCGTTGGAGCAGCTGATGCCCTGCCAGTAGTCCGACGAGGCGGTGATCACGGTACCCAGTTCTTCGCGCGTCAGGCCCGCCCGGTCCAGGGCCTCCCTGGCCACGCGGAAGACCATTTCGCGGATGGTTGCGTCGTGGGCCTCCCGGTACTCGGTCTGGGCCCAACTCACTACGGCCACCTTTCCGGGCATGTTGAACCTCCCTTCGGCAAACTGTATTTGCCACCCGTGCCATGCAAAATCCCTGCCAGGCCGCAGCGCCTTCACGGCCCGTTTCTCGGGTCGGGGCCGGCCGCAAGCGCCGCGGCCGCAGGCGCCCTCAGGGAAGCCGCCCGAACCGCGCCGCGACCGGGACCGGGAAGGGCCGGCAGGAGCACCGCGGGCACGGTTCTTGCATGCGTCTGGCCGCAAAAACCAGGGAGGTGACCCGGCAAGATGACGGCGGTTGGTGAGGGTACCCTGCTGTGGGAGCCTTCGGAGGAGTTCAAGGCGCAGGCCAACATTACCCGGTACATGGCGTGGCTGGCGGAAAATAAGGCCTTGCGCTTCGCCGACTACCACGACCTCTGGCGGTGGTCCGTGACGGACCTGGAAGGGTTCTGGGCCTCCATCTGGGAGTTCTTCGCCGTCAAAGCCTCCAAGCCCTATACCAGGGTGCTGGCCGAAAGAAAAATGCCCGGCGCGCGCTGGTTCGAGGGCGCCGAGCTGAACTACGCCGAGCACGTCTTCCGCAACGCGACCCCGCAGCACCCGGCCCTGATCTTTCAATCCGAGGCACGGCCGAGGACGGAACTCTCCTGGGAGGAACTGCACCGCCGGGTGTCCGCGGTGGCCGCGGCCCTGCGCAGGATGGGCGTGCGGCGCGGGGACCGCGTCGTGGCCTACGTGGCCAACATCCCCGAGGCTGTAATCGCCTTTCTGGCCTGCGCCAGCCTGGGCGCCGTCTGGTCCAGCTGCTCGCCGGACTTCGGCAGCCGCAGCGTGATCGACCGTTTCCGGCAGATCGCGCCCAAGGTGCTCTTCGCCGTGGACGGCTACCAGTACGGCGGCAAATCCTTCGATAGGCGGCCCGTGGTGGCCGAACTGCAGCGGGCCCTGCCCACCCTGGAGCAGACCGTCCTCATACCGTACCTGTTCCGGGAAGAAGCCGCCGGGCGACCGCAAGGAGCGGTCCTCTGGGAGGACCTCCTGGCGGAAAAGGGCGATCTGACCTTCGAGCAGGTGCCCTTCGACCACCCCCTGTGGGTGCTCTACTCCTCGGGCACGACGGGCCTGCCCAAGGCCATCGTCCAGGGCCACGGCGGCATCCTCGTGGAGCATCTCAAGGCCCTGAGCCTGCAGTTCGACCTCAAGCCGGGCGACAGGTTCTTCTGGTTCACGACCACCGGCTGGATGATGTGGAACATCGTGGTGGGAGGCCTGCTGGTGGGCGCCACCATCATGCTCTACGACGGCAACCCCGCCTACCCCGACCTGGGGGTACTGTGGAGGTTCGCGGCCGACACCCGCATGACCTTTTTCGGCACCAGCGCCGGCTACCTCACCTCGTGCATGAAGGCCGGCCTCGAGCCGGGCAAAACCTGCGACCTGGGCGCCCTGAAGGCCATCGGTTCCACGGGCTCGCCCCTGCCCCCGGAGGGCTTCCAGTGGGTCTACGAAAAGGTCAAAAAGGACCTGTGGCTCAGTTCGGCCAGCGGCGGCACGGACGTGTGCACCGGGTTCGTGGGGGGCTGCCCGCTCCTGCCGGTACACGCCGGCGAGCTGCAGTGCCGGTCCCTGGGGGTCAAGGCCGAGGCCTTTGACGAAGAGGGACGGTCCCTCGTGGACCGGGTGGGCGAACTGGTCATTACCGAGCCCATGCCCTCCATGCCGCTGTTCTTCTGGAACGACCCCGATAACCGGCGGTACCTGGAGAGCTACTTCGACGTGTATCCCGGCGTGTGGCGGCACGGCGACTGGATCAAGATCACGCCCCGGGGCAGCGCCGTGATCTACGGCCGCTCCGACTCCACCCTCAACCGCATGGGGGTACGCATGGGCAGCAGCGAGATCTACAGCGCCGTGGAGGACCTGCCGGAAGTGCAGGACAGCCTGGTGGTGGGCGTGGAACTCTCCGGCGGAGGCTACTTCATGCCCCTCTTCGTGGTGCTCCGGGAGGGCGTGACCCTGGACGAGGCCCTGAAGGCGAAGATTAAGGAAAAAATTCGCACCACCCTGACGCCGCGCCACGTTCCGGACGAGATCTTCGCGGTGCCGGAGGTGCCCCGCACCCTGAACATGAAAAAGCTCGAGGTGCCGGTCAAGAAGATCCTCATGGGCGTGCCGCCGGAAAAGGCCGTCAACGTGGACTCCATGAGCAACCCCGGGGCCATCGGGTACTACGTGGAGCTGGCGGCCAGGCTCAAGCTACCGGTCGGGTCGTAGCCCCGAAGCCGGACGGGTCGCGGGGGGCGGAATTGGCCGCGGGTATGAACCCGGGGAGTGACCGCGGGGCAACGGCCCCACCGGAATCCTTCGCAGAGGGTGGGGCCTCCTGCCCTTCCTTCCCGGGGCCGCCGCGGGTGCGGGTCCGCCTCGGGCGGTGCGGGAAAGGAAGGGCGGCCCCGAATCCGTTTCTTCCGGGCCTTCGGGCCCCGGCCGCGAAACCCACGCGCGTCCGGGGCCTTCCCCGGCGGCCCTACCCCGGCACCGGCCGCTTCCGGCGGGCCCGTTCCAGCACGTCGCGGTACACGACTTCCGTTTCCCGCAGCATCCGGTCCAGGGTGAACCGTGCGTGCCAGCGCGCGTGGCCCGCCGCGCCCATGCGCGCGCGCAGCACCGGGTCTTCGAGCAAAAGCCCCAGCCTTTGCCGCAGGCGGGCCGCGTCGCCCCGCGGCACCAGGAACCCGGTCTCTCCGTCCGCCACCGCCTCGCGTACGCCCCCCACGTCCGAGGCCACCACCGGCAGGCCCGCGCGCATGGCCTCCAGCACGGTGAGCGGCAGACCCTCCCAGTGCGAGGTCAGGACGAAGACGTGGCACCGGGCCAGCAACTCGGGCACGTCGTGCCGCGGGCCCAGAAAGCGTACCCGGTCCCCCAGGCCGAGCCCCGCCGCCTCCCGGCGGGCCTTTTCTTCCAGCCGCCCGTCACCCACGAGCCAGAGCTCCCACTCCGGCGCGGCCAGGCCGGCCAGGGCGCGAATGAGCAGGACGTGGTCCTTGGGGGCCTCGAAGCGCGCCACCATCACCAGCCGCACCGGGCTTCCTTCCCCGGGCCTGGCCCGCAGCTCCGCGCCCACGGGGGGCACGCCGTTACGCACCACCACCATTTGATCCGGCCGGCCCACGCCGGACCTCAGGGCCAGTTCCCGGTCGTATGCGGAAACGCAGATGATGCGGTCCGCCCAGCGGGCCGCCAGCCGCTCGGCCCGCAGCACCGCCGCGCGGCGCACGGCAGGCACCCCTTCGGAAAAGCCCCACCCGTGGACCGTGAAAACGGCCGGCACGCCCGCCAGCCGGGCGGCCAGCCGTCCCAGAAACCCGGCCTTGGTGGAGTGGCAGCAGACCAGAGCCGGCCGGAAATCCAGGATGACCCGCAGCAGCCCGCCCAGGACCCCCACGTCGCCCGCGGCCGGCCTGTTCCGCCCGAGGCCCGGCAGAACGTAAACCGGCAGGCCAAGGGCCCTCACCCGCTCCACCAGGTACCCCCCGGTGCCCGCCGCGAGGGCCACCCGATACTCGCCCCGGAAGTGGGTGCAGCAGTGCAGCACGTGGCTCTGGGCCCCGCCCGTTTCGCCCGAGGTGATGACGTAAAGGAGGCAACCCGCATTCCCGCCCCTCACTACCCCGAACGCGCCGCCCATATCCGCTCCGCTTGCTCACGTTTCCATAGTGTGGCCCACAGGCCCAGCATTTCGCCGGGCAGCTACTTCGGAACCAGCACCCCCACCGACTGGCCGCGCCACGTCGCATGCCGGTTCCCTCACCAGCTCTTGACCTTCAGCTCCGGAAGCGGGTAGTGAGATACGTTTCTGGTAACCAGGACCAGGTTCCTGGACATTGCCAGCGCCGCGTTGGTGACGTCCGAGATGGCCAGGGTGTAGCCCCTGGAAAGCCACTCACGGCTTATTTTGCCGGCCAAAACCGCTTCCTCGTAGGTCGGGGCGATATAGAAATAGAGCTCCCGGAGCATTTCTTGCACCGCATTCCGGTTCTCCTGTGGTACTCCCGTGACGAATTCCGTCACAGCTACAGGGGATACGAAAAGGTCCTCGAAGTTGATCTCGCGCAATAGTTTTTCGGCCCTGATACGCAGGCTGTGGCGCTTGCTACGGTTCAGATCTATGAGGAAGTCGGTATCCAGCAAGTATCCGGCTATACCGTTTCCTCCGGTCATCCGTCTATCCTCTCGTCCGCGGCTCTCATACTGTTGACCAAGGCTAAGGTGTCTACCTCGTCGTCTATGAAGCCCTCGGAGGTAGAAATATGGGCCAGACGCGCCCGTCGCTTCAACTCCCTTTCAACGGCCGCAGCGATAAATCTAGAGCGACGGCCTTTACCGACCAGGGCGTCGATCTTTTGCACGATGGCCAGGGGCAGCCTTACGGCCGTTATCTTGGAATCTCCACCAGGCACACCCACCGGAAACACCCCCTCGGCTGTATTACACAAAGTATAACATAGCGAGCCACAAATAACAACCCCTCCGTGGGAGGCCCGAGAGCGAATCAGAAGTCGTAGGAACAGTACAGTGCGATACCCTTCTGGCGCACGTAATCCTCCGCGTCGGGCTCGGTGACCACGCAGGTGACCAGCACGGGAAAGACCTCCTCCAGCCGGCGCAGTTTTTCCCGATGAAGTCGTCCACGCCGTTCCTGGAGAGCTGGCTCTCGCTCTTCCTGCCCCAAATAATAACACATGCGCCGACCGCCCACCAGCCCCTCAACGCACGCGACGGCCGCCGCCACCCGCTCCGAGTCCGACCTTCCATTCCTCGAAAACCCGAGACCCGTACCGGGTCCGGCCCACGCGGCGACCGTGGCCACGGCGATCGCCTCTTCCGGCGCTCCTCGAAGCACGCCCCGGAAACCGGACTCACCCGAGCCCCTTCCCGCTTCCCCCGGAAGTGGTCACGCCCAGTATCTCCGCCAGGGCCGGGCGCGGTTCCGCGGGCACCATCGCTCCGCCAGCGCCAGGGCCTCCCGGAAGGCCTTTGCCGCGGCCCGGAAATCGCCCTCGGCGAGCAATCTCCTCCCCCCTGGCTTCGAGTTCCGCAAGGGTCTCGATGTTCATGCTCCGCGCACACCACCCCGACACGGTTTGTGCAATCCGGGCTATCCGATGGGCCGAGGCGTAAAAGTCCGCGCGGGGCTTCAGCAAAGCCACGTCGGGTTGCGGTTCGGAGTACGCACCGAGCCGGACCGGGTCCTGCACGCCGACCACCGCCTTCGCGCCCGTACGGGTGGAGAAAAGACGGTTTAGCCGCCTCACGCAGGCCGCGTGCCTGCTTCCGACGGGCGTCATCAGCACGACCTCCCCTTCCACGAGCTCCACCCGCTCGTCCTCACTCAGTACACCGGCCTGCGCCATCAGATGGTATTCCTCCACCGTGAAGATACGCCTGGGTATTGGTGCGCCCATCGCGAAGCCCCCCTTCGGACCATTGTATCCGCCAAGTCCGTAACGTCAAATGCAGAAGCCACGCGGCGGCCCGGGTGCGGCCTGTCTCCGGTCCGGCAGGCCTCAGAACTCCCAGCAGAAGTCGCCGACGCCCGCCCCCAGCACGGCCTCGCGCACAAGCCGGCAGATGCGCTCCAGGGCCTCCGGGGTGCGGCCCTCGCACCGCGCCACCAGCACGGGCTGGGTGTTGGAGGCCCGCACCAGGCCCCAGCCGTCACCAAACAACACCCGCACCCCGTCCACGTCCACCACCTCGTGGGTCTTACGGAAGTGCTCGGCGAGCCTCTCCACCACGGCGAACTTGGCCTCGTCCGGGCAGGGTACCCGTGTCTCGGCCGTGGCGTGGTAGCGCGGGACGTCCGCCAGCAGCGCCGACAGCGGCCGGTCCGCGTGCGAAAGGATGCGCAAAAGCCTGCCCGTGGCGTAGAAGGCGTCGTCGAAGCCGTAGTACTCGTCGGCGAAGAACATGTGGCCCGACATCTCGCCGGCGAACACGGCGCCGGTTTTTCTCATGGTGGCCTTGATGAGGGAGTGGCCCGTGGGGTGGTACACGGGCCGCCCGCCCAGGCGCACGATCTCGTCCACCAGGGCCTGGGAGCACTTGACCTCCACCAGGCAGGTGGCGCCGGGGTGGTGGGGGAGGATCTCGCGCCAGAAGAGGATCATGAGCCGGTCGCCCCAAAGGATTTCGCCCCGCTCGTCCACCACGCCCAGGCGGTCCGCGTCGCCGTCGTAGCCCACGCCCAGGTCGCAGGCCTCCTCCAGCACCGCCCGCCGCAGCTCCGCCAGGTTTTTGCTCTTCACCGGGTCGGGCTCGTGGTGGGGGAAGGTACCGTCGGAAGTGCAGTAGAGGGGCACCACCTCGCACCCCCAGCCGCGCAGGATTCCTTCGGCAAAGAGGGCCGCGGTGCCGTTGCCGCAGTCCACGGCCACCTTGAGGCGCCGCGGGCCGAGGCGGATTTTCCCGCGCAGCATCTCCAGGTAGGGGCCCGACGCGTCCACCTCCCGCACTAATCCTCGGCCGCGCGGAAACTCGCCCGCCAGCATCAGCTCCCGCAGGCGCTGGATTTCTTCCCCGTGGATGGTGGTGCCGCCCGCCACGATCTTGAAGCCGTTCTCGTCGGGCGGGTTGTGGCTGCCGGTGATCATCACGCCGTTGGGGATCTTGAAGTGCGCGCAGGCAAAATAAAGCACGGGCGTCACCACCTCGCCCGCGTCCAGGACCTCGCAGCCCGTGGCCGCCAGGCCCGCCGTCAGGGCGTCTTTGAGGCGCGGGGAGCTGAGCCGGTTGTCCCGCCCCACCAGGACGCGGCGGTCTCCCCTTTCCAGGTAGTAGCGGCCCAGGGCGCGCCCCAGGTCGAAGACCACCTCCGGTGTCAGGTCCCGGTCCGCCACGCCCCTGATGTCGTACATGCGAAAGATATGCGCGTTAAACGGCATCGTCGTACCCCGCCTCCTTCAGCGCCGCCACCAGGCGCTTTAATTCCTGGGCCCGCTCCCGGGCGCAGACCAGCAGCCGGCCGTCCTCTTCGACGATGATGAGGTCCCGCACGCCCAGGGTGGCCACCACGCGGCCCGGGGCGCGCACGATGCACCCCTCGGTATCCAGGAGCACGCCCCGCCCCTGGAGCACGTTGCCCCGGCCGTCGGAAGGCATGTGGCGCGCCCAGGCGGGCCAGCTCCCCACGTCGTCCCAGCCCGCCTCCAGCGGCACCACGGCCACGTTGTCCGCCCGCTCCATGAGCCCGTAGTCCACGGAGACGCGGGGCAGCCCGGGGTAGACCCGCTCCAGCACGGCGTCCCGGCTCGGGGTGCCCAGGGCCGCGGCCACGGCCTCGAGTCCGGCCGCCAGCTCCGGCAGGTGCCGGGCGATGCCCTCCAGCACCACGTCGGCCCGCCAGACGAACATGCCGCTGTTCCACCAGAATCCGCCCCGGGCCAGAAAGGCGCGGGCCCTCTCCTGGTCGGGCTTCTCGGTGAAGCGCGCCGCCCGGTAGGCCGTCCGCCCGCGCACCTCCCCGATGGCCGGGCCCCGCTCGATGTAGCCGTACCCGGTCTCGGGCCGCGTGGGCGTCACGCCCAGGGTCACCAGCCACGGTCCTGAGGCCGCCAGCTCGGCGGCGGCCAGCAGGGTCTCCGCAAAGCCCTCGGGATCGGCGATGTAGTGGTCCGCGGGCAGCACGGCCATGACGCCTTTCGGGTCGCGCCGGGCCACGTGCAGCGCCGCCAGGCCCACGGCCGCGGCCGTGTCCCGGCCGCAGGGCTCGGCCAACACGTTTTCCGGCGGCACCTCGGGTAGCTGCTCCCGCACCAGGCCGGCGTGTTCCCGGCCCGCGACCACGTACACGTCCTGCGCCGGGGCCAGGTGCCGCACGCGGTGCAGGGTCTCCTGCAGCATGGTCCTCTCCCCGAAGAGCCGCAGGAACTGCTTGGGCCTGGCCCTGCAGCTCAGGGGCCAGAAGCGCTCGCCGCCACCGCCGGCGAGCACAGCAACAAAAAGGCGCACGCGAACCCCTCCCGTACCCAACTCCGCCACCCGCCGGCACGACGCCCGGCGCTTCCGACACGCACCCCGGCGATAACCCGTGTTCAGCTTCCGGGTCCGGGAGCTCGAAGACGGCGGACGCAGGGTCAGCTCCAGCCCATCTGGTAAACCCGGCGCCACAGGTCCTCGAGCTGGCGCACCTTCGCGAAGAGCCACTCCCGGTGGGCCAGGTACCATTCCACCGTGCGGGACAGCCCTTCCTCGAAGCGGACCCGGGGCGCGAAGCCCAGCTCGGCCGCGGCCCAGGACGAGTCCAGCCGGTAGCGGAAGTCGTGCCCCGGCCGGTCCTTCACGAAGGTGACGAGCTCCTCGCCCCTGCCCAGCAGGTTGAGGATGGCCCGCACCACCTCGAGGTTGGGCCTTTCCTCGCCGCTGCCCAGATTGTAAATGTTCCCGGGACGCCCCTTTTCCAGGGCCGCCAGCACCCCGGCGCAGCAGTCCTCCACGTACAGCCACTCGCGCACGTTCTGCCCCGTACCGTACACCGGGATGGGTTGCCCGGCGAGGGCCTTGTAAATCACCACCGGAATGAGCTTTTCCGGGTACTGCCAGGGGCCGTAGTTGTTGCACGGCCGCACCAGGCACGCCGGGAGGCCGTAGGTGCGGTGGTAGGCCAGCACCAGCAGGTCCGCCGCGGCCTTCGAGGCCGCGTAAGGGGAGTTGGGCCGCAGCGGGCTCTCCTCGGTGAAGGCCCCGGTGGGGCCGAGTTCGCCGTACACCTCGTCGGTGGAAACGTGGACGAATTTCTGCAACCCGTGCGCGCGGGCGGCTTCCAGCAGCACCTGGGTGCCGCGGACGTTGGTCTCGACGAAGGGCGCGGCGTCCAGGATGCTGCGGTCCACGTGGGATTCGGCCGCGAAGTTGACCACGGCCGCGATGCGCTCCTTTTCCAGCACCGCTTCCACCAGCTCGCGGTTGGCGATGCTGCCGCGGTAGAGGCGGTGGGCCGCGCCGCCCAGCCGCGCCGGATCTCCCGCGTAAGTCAGTTTGTCGAGTACCGTCACCTCGTGGCCGGCACCCGCCGCCAGGCGCACGAAGGCGCTGCCGATGAAGCCCGCGCCGCCGGTGACCAGGATCCTCACGGTATCACTCCCAGTTCGCTGAGGAATCGCGCCGTGGCCTCCCGCCAGGTTGGCATTTCCCGGCCCAGGAGGTGCGGCGCGGGAAAGTTGTCCAGGGCCGAAAAGGCGGGCCTCCTGGCCGGGAGGTTGAAGTCGGCGTCGCGGGCGGGCACGAGCTTCCCGCGCCACCCGATGCGCTCCAGGATGAACCGCGCCCACTCGTAGCGGCTGCAGTGGCCCGCGTTGGTCAGGTGGTAGAGGCCGTACTGGCCGGTTTCCAGGAGCCCGAGGGTGGCCGCGGCCAGGTCGCGGGTGTAGGTGGGGGAGGAGACCTGGTCCGTGACCACGCGCAGCTCCTCCCTTTCCCTCGCCCACCGGAGCACTTTGGTCACGAAGTTGTCCCGGCCCGGGCCGAAGACCCAGCTGGTGCGGATGAGGTAGAAGCGCTCGCCAAAAGCGAGCAAGAGCTCCTCGCCCAGGAGCTTGCTCTCGCCGTAGCGGGAGAGCGGCCGGGGCCGGTCCGCAATGGTATAGGGCGCGCC
>DYER01000110.1 GCA_020725605.1 Ammonifex sp.
AGTTGGTGGTGCAGGAGGCGTTGGAGATGACGTGGTGGCGGGCCGGGTCGTAGCGGTCCTCGTTCACGCCCAGGACGATGGTGATGTCCTCTTCCTTGGCCGGCGCGCTGATGATGACCTTTTTGGCGCCCGCGGTCAGGTGCCTGGCCGCGTCCTTGGCGTTGGTAAAGCGGCCCGTGGATTCTATCACCACCTGTACGCCCAGCTCGGCCCAGGGCAGCCGGCCGGGGTCCCTCTCCGCCAGGACGCGCACCTCGTGCCCGTCTACGTAGAACCGGTCCTCGGCGGCCCGGACCTCCCGGGGCAGGGTGCCGTGCACCGAATCGTACTTCAGCAGGTGGGCCAGGGTGGCGGCGTCGGTCAGGTCGTTCACGGCCACGATCTCCACGTCGGGCCGGCCCAGGGCGGCCCGGTAGCACAGGCGACCGATGCGTCCGAAACCGTTGATGCCCACTCTAACCGTCATCACTCATCACTCCGCCATTTGATTTCGATTTCCAGCTCGTTTTTTTTCCATTCGATTTCCAGTTCCGCCCTTTCCGGCAGGGCTATCTCGGCCGTGGCCACCTTGAGGGTGCCCTCGCGCACGGCCCGGGTCAGGTATTCCAGGTACTGGACTAACTCCTTTCGGTCACAGGTCCTCTTTTCCTCGTACTCGCTCACGCTCCTCCCTCCTGAAGCATATTGTCGGTGCCGCGGTGCAGGAATATGCGTCTACAATTTTAATCCCTTTCCAGTTTGTTGGCAAGAAAAAATCCCCGCCTCGGCGGCGGGGTGGCGGCTCAGTCGAACAATTCCCCGAAAATCTCCAGGAAGGAGTGCTTTTTCTTTTTCTTGTGGTGGTAATCGGGATGGTACTCGCTTTTCCTGTGGTGGCAAACGTGGTGGTATTCATAGTTGGGTTTGCGCTGGCCGTGGACCAGGGCGTCGTAGTCGGGGACCTCCCGCTCGGCCGCCAGGATCTTCTCCAGCTCACCCCGGTCCAGCCACACGCCGTGGCAGTTGGGGCACAGGTCGATGAGCACGTCGTACTTGCGCACCTCGCGCATGGGCACCTGGCAGGAAGGGCAGGAACGCATGGGCAACCTCCCGAACCGTAATGTGGCCCGCACACGTGACAATTCTTGCACCCGGCAAATTCCCGGGCCGGCTCGCCGGGTGCTGTTACCGGCGCTCTTGTAAGTCGCCCGCCGGTAACGCCGGCCCTGCGAATGCCTTTGCGGCGCGGCCCCTCAGTGCAGCGACTTTTTGGGGTCGCGCGGGCGGAACTCCAACACCTTGCCGCCTTCCTGTTGCTGCGCTTCGCCCGTCAGCTCCTGGATGGCGAGGGTGTATTCGGCGAGCTTTTCGCTGATGAAAATGGGTGCCACGCTGCGTAAGGCGAGGGCAATGGCATCGCTGGGGCGGGCGTCCAGCACCGTTTCCTCACCGTTGCGCCGGAGGTACAGTTCGGCATAGTAAGTACCGTCCCTCACGTCGCTGATGACCACCCGGCTGATCCCTGCGCCCAGGTGGTCGCAGACCTTCTTCAACAGGTCGTGGGTCATGGGACGCGGGGGCTCTACGCCCTCGAGGGCCATGGCTATGGCGTGGGCCTCGAAGGGGCCAATCCAGATGGGCAGCACCTTGACCTCCGCCTCGTCGACCAGCAACACCACAGGGTTCATGGACACGTCGAAGGCGATCTCCTTCACCTTCACCGGAATCATTCGCGTCACCCCCCTGGACACCGTTTGACGCTCTGCCGCCGACTACACCCTAATTATACGCCACCACCCGGGGTTTGTAAATCAAAAGCCGTCCAGACTGCGGGGGTTGATTTCGGACGCTCCCGCGCCGGACGGCGCAACACCCCGTGTACCCTTAGCCGCCACGGGAGTTTCGACGGGGAATTTTACCAGCCCGCCGGTGCCGAAGACCGGACAACCTTCCGAAGGTAAAATTCCCCGTTGCTCAGCTGGAACCCTGGCGGACCAGTTTCGGGCTTTCGTTCTGCATGTTATCGTACAGGGAGAGGGTGTCTTGAAATTGGGCGAGCAGGATTTCCTGCAAGACGTCCAGGATTTCGTAGACGTAACTGCACCGCACCTGGTAGATGACCCGCAACCCCTTTTTGCGCGCGCTCACGAGGCCGAACTTCTTGAGGAGCGCCAGATGCTGCGATACGTTTGACTGCTCCAGGTCCAGCGCACCCATGATATCGTAAACACAGCGCGGGCCCGTTTTCAGAAGTTCCAGGATCCTGAGCCTGGTGGGATGTGCCAGTGCCTTCAGTAACTCGGCCTTCATCTCCACGACATCCGCAGCCATCGCACCCCTGTTCCTCCGTCCGCCCTTGTTTGCCTAAATTTTAACCGCCGGGCGGTGGCTTTGTCAACGGACCCGGCTCAAAAGGCTTTCAGCCGGTGGCGCCGCCTGGGCCTGGGGACGAACTCTACGGCGATGGCGCAGTCCGGGCAGAGCAGCTGGCAGTTGCCGCAGAGCCGGCACTTCTCGCCCTCCACGGCCACGGAGGGAGTGCCGTAGGCCCCCAGCGCCTCGGACCAGGTCAGGCATCCCTGGGGGCACTTGGCCATACAGAGGCCGCAGCCCTTGCAGAGGTCGAGGAAGACCGCCAGGTACCCTTTGGCCACCTCGAAGGTCACGGTGCGGGCCACGGTTTCAACCTCCCTGTGCCGGGGGCGCCACACGCGCCCCCGGACCGTTACCGGGCGGCACCGCACCGGCCCCGAACATGGCCAGCCACGAGCCGTATTCCCGGCCCGCCAGCTCTATGGCGCGGGCGGGGCATTCGGCGGCGCACGTGCCGCAGCCCTGGCAGGCCACGGGGTCCACGGCGGCCCGGTTGCCGCGCACCCGGGGCGCGCCGTAGGGGCAGACCCGCACGCAGGTCAGGCAGGCGCTGCAGCGGGCGGCGTCCACGCGGGCGTAGGAGCTCGCCGTACGCAGGAACGGTTTGCCCAGTACGGTGGCGGCCCGGGCCGCCGCGGCCCGCGCCTGCACCACGCTTTCCTCGATGCTCTTCGGGCCGTGGGCCAGGCCGCACATGAACAGGCCGGTGCCGGCGAAATCCACCGGCCGCAGTTTCAGGTGGGCCTCCTGGAAGAAGCCGTATTCGTCCCGGGGTACCCTGAAGAGGCGGGCCAGTTCCTCCGCGTCGCCGTTGGGTACCACGGCGCAGGCCAGGCCCACGAGGTCCGCCTCCAGCACGAGGGGGGACCCCAGGGTCGGGTCCACGACCGTCACGCGCACGGTTTCTCCGGTGTCCTCCACCGCGGGCGGGCGGTCCTCCTCAAAGCGCAGGAACTGGACGCCCCGCTGCCGGGCCTCCCGGTAGCAGTCCTCCAGCAGCCCGTAGGTCATCATGTCCCGGTACAGGACGCTCACCTCGGTCTCGGGCCGGCGCTTCTTGAACTCCAGGGCCAGCCGCACCGCCTGGCCGCAGCAGACGCGGCTGCAGTAGGGCCGGTCCCCCGTGCGGGACCCGGCGCACAGGACGAAGGCCACGGCCCGCGCGTGCGCGGCCGGCGGCTCGTTGCGGGCGAGGCACTCCCCGACCTCGGTGAGGGTCCGCACGCGGTCCGTGCGGGCGTAGCCGGCCGCTTCCGGCGCGGCCTCCGAGGCCCCGGTGGCCAGCACCGCCGCGCCGTGGTGCACGGCGCGGCCGGAGCGCAAAGTCGTCCTGAAATTCCCGGCGCCGCCCTCCACCGCGGCCACCTCGTCCCCCAGGTAGAGGGAGATGAGGGGGTGGGCCCCGACCTTCTCCGTCAGGTCCCGCAGCCAGGTGCGGACGTCCTCGCCCCGGTGGCCCCAGAAGATCCGGCGGGCCCGGCCCCCCAGGGCGGCGGTCTTTTCCACCAGGTGCACCTCGTAGCCCGCGCCCGCCAGGTCCAGGGCCGCCACCATACCCGCCACGCCCCCGCCCACCACCAGGCAGGCCGGGGTGACCGGCACCGAGAGTTCCCGCACGGGCTGCGCGGCGGAGACCCGGGCCACGGCGAGGCGCACCAGGTCCGCGGCCTTGGCCGTGGCGGCCCCGGGGTCCAGGGAGTGCACCCAGGAGCACTGCTCGCGGATGTTGGTCATTTCCACGAGGGAGGGATTGATGCCAATTTCGCTCAGGGCGGCCTGAAAGACGGGGCGGTGGGTGCGCGGGCTGCAGGCGGCCACCACCACCCTGTTGAGACGGTGCCGGAGGGCCAGGCCCCTGATGGCCTCCAGGCTGTCGCGGGCACAGGCGTAGGTGAACTCCCGGGCCTCCACCACTCCGGGCAGGAACCGGCCGTGCGCGACCACCTTCTCCGTGTCCACCACCTGGCCGATGTTGCCGCCGCAGCGGCAGACCACCAGCCCCACCCGGGGCGCCCGGGTGTCGGCGGGCTCCGGGGGCGCCGGCGGGGGTTCGGAGCGGGTTGCCGCCTCCGGCCGGCCCAGCAGGGCTGCGGCCGCGCCCGCGGCCGCGCTCCCCTCCAGCACCGCCGCGGGGATGGCCTTGGGCCCCCCGGCCGCGCCGGCCACCAGGATGCCGGGCCGGTCCGTGGCCACGCCCGTGAAGGGGAGTACCCTGTAGAAACCGTAGGCGTCCCGCGCCACCGGGAGGCGGCCCGTACCGTCGGGTGCGGGGGCCGTGAAGCCCACGGCCAGCACGACCAGGTCGAATTCCTCTTCGGCCAGGCGCCCGCCGGGTTCGCCGTAGCGAAGCCTGAGCCTGGGGCCCGCCTTCTTGATTTCGGTAATGCGAGAGCGCACGAACCGTATACCCGCCTGCCTCGCGTGGCGGTAGTACCTCTCCGCGCCCTTGTCGTAGGTGCGCAGGTCCGTGTAAAAGAGGGTGGCTTCCAGCCGGCCCCCGGACTGCTCCAGGGCCGCGAGGGCCTGCTTGAGGGCGTACATGCAGCACACCGCCGAGCAGTAGCCCCGGTTGTCGGCCGGCTCGCGGGAGCCGGCGCACAGCACCCAGGCCACGCGCCCCAGGGGCTCCTCGGTGGCGGGGTGGACCGGCCGGCCGCGGTAGGGCCCGGAGACGCTCAGGAGCCTCTCGAATTCCAGGCCGGTGAGCACCGAGGGGTAGTATTCCCGGTAGCGGTAGGCCTTGAGGGCCAGCGGGTCGACCAGCCCGCATCCGAGAGCCAGGATTACGGCCCCTACCCGCAGGTCGAGGACCACCTGCTCCCGCGCCCGGTCCACGGCCGCGCACAGGGCGCTGCAGCCCTCGCAGTCGATACAGGCCTCCCAGTCCACGACGTAGGCGGGCGGATAGGCCTGGGGGTAGGGCTGGTAAACGGCCCGGCGGTAGCCCAGCCCCTGGTTGAATTCGTCGTCCACGGCGACCGGACACTGGGCCGCGCAGTCCCCGCAGGCCCGGCAGTCCTCGGCCTTAACCCCGCGGGGGTGCAGCAGTACCCGTGCCCGCAGGTCCCCGGGGGATCCCTCCACCCCGACGAGCTCGGCCCGGGTGAGCACCTCGATCCGGGGATGGCGGCCGCACTCCACCAGCTTGGGGGACAGGATGCACAGGGCGCAGTCGTTGGTGGGGAAGGTCCTGCCCAGCATGGCCATTTTGCCGCCGATCACGGGTTCCCTCTCCACCAGGTAAACCCGGAACCCGACCTCCCCCAGGTCCAGCGCGGCCTGGATGCCCGCGATGCCGCCTCCCACCACCAGCACGCTCTTTTCGCCCGGCAAGGGCCAACCCCCTTTCACTGGCTGCCTCTTGAGCAATGCGCTCCTCCGAGGCCGTCTGTCGCCGTTTGCCGCGCGTTTCGCGCCGCAAGGCCGGTTAGCCTCCGCTCGCCGGGGGCTGTTACCGGCGCTCCGCAAGTCGCTCGCTGGCGACACACGTCGGCCCTTCGGATACCTTTTTCTGTCGCGGTGCCCTCACCCCGCCAGGCGCAGGCGCCGCAGCAGCGGGAGGGGGTCCACCAGGTGGCGCCTGAACCAGTCCCCGGTGCCGGGCACCCCCATGGCCAGGCCCGTAAGCTCCGTGAAGTAAAAGACCGGAAGGGGCGGCGACGCGGCGGCGCGGCGCGTCTCCAGGCTGATCTGGCACTGGTTGCAGGCCGTGACCACGGCCTCGGCCCCGGCTTCGGCGGCCGCCGCGAGCAGCCGGTCCACCAGGCGCTGCGCCGTCTCGGGGCGGGTGAGGGCCAGGCCCGCGCCGCAGCAGTCGGTCTTGTAGGCCCACTCCACGGGTGTGGCCCCCAGGGCCAGCATCAGTTTATCCAGCAGCACCGGGCTCTCCTCGTCGTCGAAGGCCACGATTTCCGGCGGACGGACCAGGAGGCAGCCGTAGTAGCAGGCCACCTGCAATCCTTCGAGGGGCCGCCGGACCCGGTCCGCGATGGCCCGGAGACCCACCCGGCACACGGCCTCCGGCGCGGAAACCACCTTCACCTCACCGGTGTAGCGAAAGTTCAGCATCTCCTCCAGGTTGCGGCGCCGCGGGCCCTCGGAGGCCAGGGCGTGTTCGGCCCGGCGCAGCCGGTTGTAGCAGGCCGCGCAGGGTACCATCAGGTCCAGGCCCGCGCGCTGGGCCAGGGCCAGATTGCGCGCCGACAGGGCCAGGGCCAGCGCGGTACTCACCCTGGCGGCCGGGGTGGCCCCGCAGCAGTTCCAGTCCGGTAGTTCCGCAAGGTCCACGCCCAGGGCCGCGCAGACCCGCCGCAGGGAAAGGTCGTATTCTGCGGCCGCGGCCGCCAGGGAGCAGCCCGGGTAATAGGAATAGCGCACCGCTACCACCCGCCTCCGGCGCCGGCGGTGGCCCGCAGGAGGTGCGGGTTTTCCACCTGTTCCGGCGAAGCGCCGGCGTCGGCCACGGCCCGGAAAAGCCGCCGCACCTCCGCGCGGTTTTTCACTCCGTCCGTCCTAAGGGGTAGCTTGCCCCGCCGCAGCATCCGCAGGCCCAGTCCCGCGTCCCTCAAGATTTCCCGGGTGGCCAGCTTGTAGCGCAGCAAAAGGGGCAGTTCCGCCACCCGTCCGCGGCCCGCGATCCCGGTCAGGAACAGGTGGTCGAACACCAGTTCCCTGTGGTTCAGCGGCACCAGGCCCGCGGCCACGGACATCCCGCGCAGCACGTCGAGCACCCGGCGCACGCTGATGCCGTTGGGGCAGCGCGCGGCGCAGGTCTCGCACGCGGGGCACAACCAGAGCAGGTCCGCGCTCAGGGCCCGGTGGCGCAGGCCCAGCTGCACCAGGCGCACCACCAGGCCGGGGCGGTAGGCCGCGAATTCCGCCACCGGACAGCCGTTGGTGCACTCCTGGCACTGGAAGCAGAGCTCCACCGGCTGACCGCTCCGGAGGCGCACTTCTTCCCTGAAGCGCGGGTCCGCTTGCTCCCTTTCTCCCTGCGAGGTCAGCAGATACATGGCTTACCCTGCCTTCCCGATACCTTGGGATGGTGTTAAAATTCAAATTAAACAGAAAACAAGGTCCGGAGCAAGGGTTCGACGCCCAACGGTGGCAATTGGTCTCCGGGTGGGGCTTAGGGCGGGTCGACCGGTTGAAAAAATCCAGCGCGATCTCGTAATCTCATACACTATTGGGATCCGGGATACCGTATTCGGGTAGCAGAAATGCCCATAGCGGCTGATCCCCCGGGCACCGGGCTCCCCGGGGCCTCCGCAAAAAAGAAAAGGACCCGCAGAGGCGGGCCGGGCTGCAGGGGCGAGGACCGGGGCCGGCCCGGTGCTCAGGCCAGGGCCGTCTCGCGGTCTTCGGTGCGGTCCGCCGAGGAGAGGGCCAGGTTGTACCACTTACCGCACTTGCTGCCCCAGCGGCTGACCAGCTCGCCGCCTATGAAGACCTCGTTCACCTCGCAGGAGTTGGCGCAGTCGTGGCAGGTGAAGGTTCTGGGCACGCAGGTGAAGGTGGCGATGCGCTCGGCCCCGCGGAAGTTGGAGGGCCGGCCGGTCTGGAGGTGGTGGCGCCTGGCCAAAAGCGCCGCCCCCAGGGCCCCCATGACCTTGAAGTGGGGCGGCACCAGGACCGGCAGGCCCAGGCGCTTCTGAAAGGCGGCCCGGATGCCGGCGTTGGCCGCCACGCCGCCCTGGAAGAGCACCACGGGCTCGATGCGGTGGCCGCGGGCCACGTTGGCCAGGAAGTTGCCCACCAGGGCCAGGCAGAGGCCGGCGATCAGGTCTTCCTTGGGGTACCCCATCTGCTGCTTGTGGATCAGGTCCGACTCGGCGAAGACCCCGCAGCGGCCGGCGATCTTGATGGGGCTTTTGGAGCGCAGGGCGTAGTCCCCGAATTCCTCGATGGGGATGCCCAGCCGGCTGGCCTGGTGGTCCAGAAAAGAGCCGGTGCCGGCCGCGCAGACCGTGTTCATGTTGAAGGCCACGGGGATGCCGTTGCGGAAGATGATGATCTTGGAGTCCTGGCCGCCGATGTCGATGACGGTGCGGACACCCGGCTCCACGTGGCGGGCCGCCACGGCGTGGGCCGTGATCTCGTTCTTGACCACGTCGGCCCCCACCATGATGCCGGCCAGGCGGCGGCCGCTGCCGGTGGTGCCCACGCCGCCCACGTCCAGCTCCCCCATCTCCCGGTACAGCTCCCGGAAGGCCTGCTGGACGGCCTGGATGGGGCTGCCGGAGGTGCGCAAGTACACGCTGAACTTCAGTTCCTCGCGCTCGTCGATGACGGCCACCTTGGTGGTGACGCTGCCCACGTCGATACCGATGTAGTGCGGCATAACGGCTCCCCTTTGCAGCTTAGTTCGTCCGACCTCGGGCCGGCGCGTGTCCCGTTGCGGGTTCTGGCCTTAAATAGTGAGCCGCACCCGCCGCGGGTCCGGACGGCCGCGCTCGCGGCGGCGCTCCTTGAGGAGGTCCAGGAAGGCCTCGACCCGGGTCTCCAGTCCGGCCTCGCCGGTCTGGTCCGTGAGGATGAGGGTGAGTACCGGCAGGTCCAGGTCCCGGCTCACCCGCACCAGGATGTTCTGGGCCACGATTTCCGGCATGCAGGTGAAGGGCATGAGGTGGATGAGCCCGTCGATGCCCTCCCGGGGTGCACACGCCGCCAGGCCCACGGTGGTGAGGCCGTGGCCCCCCACTTCGGTCCCCAGGTAGGGGGCGGCGGCGCGCACGATTTCGCGCTTGCGCTCCATGGCGCTTTTGAGGTGCAGGATGTGCTGGTCGAACCACCGCGTGGCGCAGATCTCGCGGTCCACCCACACCCGGGGGTCCGGATGGCGGCCCAGCATGCGCTCCAGCTCGAAATTGATCGAAGATTCCAGGACCACCCAGATCTCTCCTGCGATGCGCACGCGTACCGGGTCCGTGTCCTCGCGCTCCACGGCGAGGACCGCGCGGCGGAAGTCGTCGCGCAGCCGCCGGACCGTCTCCACTTCGGAGGCACGGTCCACGCGGGCCAGGAACCTCCGGAAAAGGCGGTCCGCCGTGCCCCGCTCGCGCTCGAAGGCGCGCAGCCAGTGGCAGAGGCGCTCGGCCTCGTCGATGGCCGACATCTTGTGGTACCCGAAGTAGATGGCCCTGACGATGCGGTACAGGGACTTGTCCCGCGTGACGAACTTCAGGGCGTCCCGAAAGGCCCCCCACTTCTGTTTGAGGGGCAGGGGAGAGTCGATGATGACCATCTGGAAATCGTAGCCCAGGCGCCTGAGGATGGCCTCCTGCATCTGGGCGTACCAGCCCAGGCGGCACCGCCCCTTGCCGCCCACCATGAGCAGGCAGTCCACGCCGTGCTCCAGCAGCCAGCGCATCTGCCCCAGGGTGACGATGAAGGGCAGGCAGATGAATTCGGGGGAGACCTCCTTGCCCAGCCGGATGATTTCCTGGCCGGCGGGCGGGGTCTTCACGCTTTCCACTCCGCAGTCCGCCAGGGCGGCCCTGAGGGCCACCTCCAGGTACCCCATGGAGGGGGTTCCCACCCGCGTGAAGGCGCGGCGCGGCCCGGGCACCGGATACGCGGCCTGCGGGGCGGGCCGCTCCGCGGGCGCCACGTCCATGAAGGCCTCCACCCGGGTCACCAGGCCGGCCTCGGCGGTGTGCTCGTCCACGGTCAGGAGCAGGAAGGGAACGCCCAGGCGGGCCGCCTCCTGCTCCACGTAGCTTTCGATCACGGACTCCGGCCCGCACTCGAAGGATCCCACCAGCACCAGCCGTTCCACCAGTCCCCGGCGCAGAACGTACAGCGCGGCCCCCAGTATTTGCGCCTCGAAATTCCACAGGCGCTCGCTCTCCAGGATGCCCTGTAACTCGGCCCGGGCCGCCTCCGGGGGTATCATTTCGGCGGTGATTACCGGGCCGTACCCCTTGAGGATGCGGATCAGGTCCAGGCTCACGGCGTCGTAGAGCACGTAGGGGTGCCCGATCACGCCGATGGCCGGCCCCTCGGTGGGGCCGCGGCGCGCCGGCGGCCGGCCCGTGGTCAAGCAGGCGAAGGCCTCGGGGGCCGTGAGCCGGTGCGCGGTGGCGAGATCCACGTACGCCTCCTGGGCGGCCCAGGCCCGCTTCAGGGCCTGCAGCACCCGGGCGCGGGAGGTGACCCCCAGCCGGTAGGCGACCTCCACGAAGGACTCCTGCCAGTCGTGCCGGCCGTGGTAGAGGTCTATGACCGGCGCCAGGCAGGTGGTGCCGTTGGCCAGCGCGTTCCGGATCATGTAGGGGGCCCCGATGAACTTGGGGCAGCAGAAGTTGCCCCGCTCCAGGCTCACCAGGGAGGGCACGAAGACGTAGGGCACGCGGGCGTCGAGCAACTCCCTGACGTGGGCGAAGAGCAGTTTGACCGCCACGCAGGGTTCGTCCGTGGGACAGAAATCCATTTTCTGCAGGGTCCCTTTGGTGGTGGGCGGCGACAGAACCACCTCTGCGCCCAGCGCGGTCAGAAAGGCGTGCATGAAGGGATAAAGATAATAATAGGCCATGGCCCGGGGTATGCCCACCCTAGGCATGCCGTGGTTCACCCCTCATCCGTGTACCAGGTAACTCCACGGGTTGATGTAGCGGCGCCCCCCGATGAGAAGCTGGCGGAACTGGCCAAGCGAGATGCGCCCCGTTAGAAGACCCACCAGCATGGAGAGGGCGCTGCGCACCACGTAACCCGGCCGCCCGTAGGCCGCGAGGTACAGGCGCGCCAGCTCCCGGTAAAACTCCTGGGGCTGGAGCCGCGTCGGCAGCACGGCGTGGAGGAAGTCAAAAAGTTCCCGGTTGTGATGTACGATCTTTTCCTTCAGCTTGTTGTAAAGGTCCGTTCCGGGCAAAGGCGTCAGCACGGTAAAGGACGGCGTGGATATTTTCAGGCGGCGCACGTAGTTGCGGAGCTTGGCGAAGTCCTGGCGGTCGTAGTTGGGGTCCACGATGAAGGAGGCCACCACGCCGATGCCGCGCTCCTGGAGTAACTTCAGGGCCCGTTCGTTGTTCTCCACCGTGTTGCGCTTGCCGATGGCCGCCAGTTCGTCCTCCTCGATCTTTTCGAAGCCGATGAAGACCTTGTACAGGCCCAGCCTGTGCCACAGGTTGATCAGGGACGGATGTTTTATTATAGTATCACTACGGGCCTGAAAATTGATGCGCTTCCTGACGCCGGCCTTCTCGAGGAGCACGCCGATGCGTTCCGCGCGGCCCACGTCCAGCAGGAAGTTGTCGTCGGTGATGAGCACGTAGTCGGAATTTATCTGCCGGAACTCCTCCACCACGCGTTCCGGGCTCTTCGCGCGGCACCGTCCGCGGTAAAACTTCCACACGCTGCAGAAGTGGCACTTGAAGGGACAACCCCTGGCCGTCTCCAGGGCACTTATGGGCCGCTGGAAGCCCAGGTAGTAGCGCTTGCGATAGGAGAAAGTCAGGTGGCGGGCCGGGAGGGGCAGGCCGTCGAGGTCTTTGATGAGATCGCGGGGCCCGGTGGCGAGCTGCCCATGCTCCAGGTTCAGCACCAGACCCGGGATCTTCCTGAGGTCCTCTCCCCTGGCCAGGCAGTTCAGGGCTTCCGGCGTGGTCTCTTCGCCCTCGCCGGTCACGATGAAGTCGATGGCCGGGTCGCGCAGGTCTTCGGGCGTCAGGGAGGCGTGGTGGCCCCCGGCGAAAACCACCGTGTCGGGCCGCCAGGCCTTGATCTGCCGGGCGATGGCGAGCGTCTGATAAACGTCCACCGTAAAGGAGCAACTGATGCCGCAGGCGTCCGGCTTGAACTGGCGCAGGGTGGGTAGCAGGTCCGCCGGTGAAAAGAGGTCGAGAATGCGCACCGCAGCATGACCTTCCAGGTTTCCGGCCACCATTTCCAAACCCAGGGGCTCGATAACCGAAATGCTCTTGAAGCCCAGACCCGGTTTCTGACGTGGCTGAATGAGCAACACGCGCATAATGCCCGACCCTCCCCGTCTTAAATATTGGGATATCGCCGCTCTGGCGGCAATATCCATGCATAGTTTAGCAACTTCGATGCCGGGCTGTCAATCTTGGCACAACGTGGGCCGGCAGGTAGTGGAGGTGGAGCATGTTGCGTTTTCTGGGCCTGGACCTTGCCGCGAACCCCGCGCGGTCCACGGGGTACGCGGTGCTCGACGAAAGGGGCCACCTGCTGGGGGCCGGCCTGGTGCGTACCGACGGGGAGATCCTGGAGATGTGCCGCGCGGTGGCGCCGGCCCTGGTGGGGATCGACGCGCCCCTGGTGTCCGTGCTGCGGGGGGCCGGCTGCGGGGCGACGCTGCCGGCCATGCGTTCCTGCGACCGGCAGCTCGCGGGCCTCGGCGGCAGGCCCCTGCCCCCCGGTTTCCTGGCCTCCCTGGCGCGGCGTGCCGCCGCTCTGCACGAGCGGCTCGCCGGCTTGGGATTTGCGGTGCGGGAGGTCCATCCCCGTTCGAGCAAACTGTTGCTGGGCATTTCGTGCGCGGACCCGCGTTCCGCCCCTGAAGAGGTCCGCCTTTCCTGTGCCCGCTTTGTGCCCAACCTCGATGACTGGTGGCACCGCATGACGAACGACGTCCTGGACGCGGTCGTGGCGGCCCTGACCGTAAGGGAGGAGGCGGCCGGGCGGGCGCGGCGGCTGGGCCGCCCGGATGAGGGTCTCGTCACGGTGCCCCGGAGCCGGTGCGTCAGGGCCGTAGTCTTCGACCTGGACGGCACCCTCACGCCGGTGGCGAGCATCTGGCAGTACATTCACGAGGCCCTGGGCACGTGGGAGAGCCACGGGGCGCGCTATCTGGCCCGGTATCTGGCCGGGGAGATCGACTACCGGACCTTCGCGTTGTTGGACGCCGGGGCCTGGGCCGGCCGCCGGCGCGAGGAACTGCTGGCCCTGGCGAACGGCATCCCCCTGCGGCCCGGCGCGGTGGAGGTGGCGCGGGAGCTGCGGGCCCGGGGCGTGCGGCTGGCCATTCTTTCCTCCGGCCTGGACCTGCTGGCCGCCCGGGTGGCCCGGGACCTGGGGTGCGCCGCATGGGTCGCCAACGGACTGGGCACCAGGCATGGGCGTCTGGACGGACGGGTGCACATCCGCGTGGGGTGGCACGACAAACCCGCGCGGTTGCCCGCGCTGTGCCGCAAACTGGGCGTGCGGCCCTGCGAGGTGGCGGTGGTGGGCGACGGCGTCGGCGACGCCCTGGTGTTCGACCGGGTGGGACTGGCCGTGGCCTTCAACCCCGCCGAGGAAGAGGTGGCCCGGCGGGCGGACGTGGTGGTGAGGGCCGAGGACCTCAGGGCACTGTTGCCCGTGCTGCTTGAGCACCTGGCTCCCGACGGGGAATTTTGCCCGTGTTAAGCTATGCGGTCCTCGGCGCCGGTCGGTTGGCAAAATTCCCCGTCGCCCGACACGGCACCCTCATGAACGGGGCCCAACAGTATCTTCTCTGGCCTCCTCCCCGCATCTGCCGGTTCACCAGTGGCGTCGGGCGCCGGGCCGTTACATGTGCGACAACAGCCTCACGTACGCTTTCCGGCCGGCAAGGGTTCTGGTCAGTCTCTCGTCGGCGGTCCAGAGCTCATGGGCCTGCGCCTTTTCGGCCACGGCGAGATATGCGGCGTCGTAGATGGTGGGGAGGTTCTCCTCAACGGCGATCCGCCACGCCAGGTCGGGTACGTCCTGACCGTCGAGCCACTTTATGACGCCCAGACGGCGGAACTCCCCCCAGGCTTCCTCGGCCTCTTCCGGCCGGACCTCATTCCTCAAAACCTTTTGGCGCAGCACGCTGCCCACTTCGGCCCAGGCAAAGGAAGGAAGATAAACGACCCGTTTTTCTTCCAGGATTTTCTCCATGAGCCGGGCGGCGGCCTCGCTTCCCCGTTCGTGTACCAGAAGTTTGACGAGTACGCTGCTGTCCAGACATACGGCTTGTCCGGTGCTCAACGGAGTTTCCCCTCCCGCAGCGCCCTGATGAGGGGTGTGGAGTCGCTCTGCACGCCACGGCGCGCCATCCTCGTCCTCAGGGCGGCCAGATTTCGCAGCGCCGCCCTGGTCTCCGCCATCCGGATGTACTCCTCGGCCATCCGTGCCTTTTCGGCCATCTCCTCGTAAAGGGAGGCCTCCACCAGATAGACTACGGGCCGGGAGCGCTGGAGGACGACCGCCGGTTCCCCGGTGCTGACCACCCTGGCTATGACCTTACTGGCGTTTTGCCTGAGGTCCGTCACGCTGGTGATGTGCACTGCCGATGCCCCCCTTTGACATCATGGCTTTTGATAGTATAGCATCGGAGGCCTCCTTTTGCAACGGTATATTGACTGCGAACCGGTAAAAGGCGTATGATCTAGCCGACCCGGCTTGTGACGTTTGGTGCCGGGGCTGGAAAGAGCGGGAATTCCGGTGGGCTGAGATCTTTTGACTGCGGGGTGGCGCGCTTGACCGTTTACCGGGAAGTCGAACTGCCCGGCATCGGGCGCAAGTTCCAGATCGAGACGCGGGCCGGAGACCGGCTGGTCATCGTGGTGCACGACGACGGCCGGCGCGAGATCTACTACGTCGATTGCGAGAACCCCGAGGAGTGCGGCCCGGTGGTGACCCTGGACGACGGGGAGGCCAGGCACGTGGCCGCCATTCTGGGGGGTATGGCCTACACTCCCAAGGCCCTGGAGTCCGTGGAGATGGCCTTCGACGAAATGGTATTCGAATGGTTCAGGGTGGAGCCCGGTGCCGCGGCTGCGGGCAGGACCATCGGGCAATTGCACGTGCGCAAGAAAACGGGCGCCACCATCATCGCCATCGTCGAGCGGGACCGCAGGAAAATCGTCAATCCCGGTCCGGACCAGGTCATCCACGAGGGGGCCACCCTGGTGGTCATGGGGGAGCGGCAGCAGGTCCGGGCCTGCAGGGAGCTCATTCTGCGTGGAGACCGTTAGGGCCCGATGGCAAACGTGGTCCTCGAGCTCGGACTGGCCCTCGGCCTGGTGGCCCTCGCGAGCCTGCTGGCGGCCCGCTTGCGTTTCTCCGCGGTCCCCTTTTTGATTCTGGCGGGCCTGGTCGTCGGCCCCCACGCGCCCCACTGGGGGGTGTGGGACTTCCGCTTCATCGAGAGCGCGCCCCTTATCGATTTCCTGGGCCGTCTGGGCCTGCTGGTCCTGCTTTTCTACCTGGGGCTCGAATTTTCCGTAGCCCGCCTGCTGCGCGCCGGCCGGGCCATTGTGCTGGGCGGCGTCATCTACATGGCCATCAACCTCCCCCTGGGGGTGCTCCTGCCCTGGCTTCTGGGCTGGCCGTTGCGGGAGATCCTGGTGGCGGCGGGCATCACCACCATCTCGTCCACGGCCATTGCGGCCCGTCTGGTGGTGGAGCTCAAGCGCACGGCCAACCCGGAAACCGAAATTATCCTGGGGTTGATGCTGTTTCAGGACGCCTTCGTGGTGGTCTACCTGGCCGTGATTTCCGGGCTGGTGCTGACCGGAAACGCCTCCCCGGGCCAGGTCGCGAAGGCCACGCTGGTGGCCCTGGCCTTTATGGCAGGGTTCCTCTTCCTGGGGCGGCGGCTGAAGCCGCTCCTGGACCGGTGGCTCGACATTCCCTCGGACGAGGTCCTTCTGATGGTGGTCTTCGCGGGCCTCACCCTGGTGGCCGGACTGGCCGAAACCATGCACGTGGCCGAGGCCGTGGGGGCCCTTTTAGTGGGCCTGGTCCTGGGCGAGACCGAGCACTTTCAGCGCCTCCAGCATCTGGTGGTTCCTTTTCGGGATTTCTTCAGCGCCCTGTTCTTCTTCAGTTTCGGGCTGAGCATCGATCCCCTAGCCCTGAAGGGCGCGGTCTGGCCCGCCCTGGCCGCGGTGGCCCTGACCCTGGTGGGCAACTTTACGGGTGGCCTGCTGGCGGGGCGCACGGCGGGCCTCTCTCCGCGGGCGTCCACCAACGTGGGACTCACCATCACGGCCCGCGGCGAGTTTTCCATCATCCTCGCCAACCTGGCCAGGGCCGGCGGCCTGCTGCCGGTACTGCAATCCTTCGCCGCCCTTTACGTGGTGATACTCGCGGTTCTGGGGCCGCTGCTCACCAGGGAGTCACGGTGGATCTACGCCCGCCTGCAGCCCGTCTTTCGCTGGCCGGCGCTCCCGCCGCGCAAGCAAAAAATTTCTTGACAACATTTCGTCCGTTCTTTATACTCAATACAAATTCATAGGGTAAAGCGCGATGAAGGGGACGCGGGGCCCGTTTCACGGCCGCGGCAGAGAGCCGGGGAAGGTGCGAGCCGGTGCGGCGTGTCGGGCAGGCCATCACCCCGGAGCGGCCCGCCGAAGTGGCAGTAGGCGGTGCCGGAGGTGCCCGTTAGCGCCTCGGGAGGTCGCGCCGAAGGCCGCGCGAATCGGGCGGGTTCGGCGCACATGAGAGAGTGGTCGCGGCGGCGACAAGCAGGGTGGTACCGCGCGGGCAAACCCTTCGTCCCTGGCGTCATTGCCAGACGAAGGGTTTTAGATTTCCGGCAAGGAGTGGTGGCATGGGGTTGATCATCTACCTGAACGGCCGTTTTGTGCCCCAGGAGGAGGCGGTGGTCTCGGTCTTCGACCACGGCCTGCTGTACGGGGACGGCGTGTTTGAGGGCATTCGTGCCTACCACGGGCGGGTATTCAGGTTGCGGGAGCACGTCGACCGGCTGTACGAATCCGCCAAGTCCATCGCCCTGGACATACCTTTGAGCCGGAAAGAGATGCAGGAAGTGGTGCTGGAGACGCTGCGCCGCAACCGCCTGCACGACGGCTACGTCCGCCTGGTGGTTTCCCGGGGGGTCGGGGACCTGGGGCTGGACCCGCGGAAGTGTTCCAAGCCTACGATCTTCTGCATCGCGGCGTCCATCCAGCTCTATCCCGAGGAGTACTACGAGCGGGGCCTGGAGGTCATCACCGTGGCCACCCGCCGCAACGTGGCCGAGGCCCTCAATCCCCGCATCAAGTCCCTCAATTACCTGAACAACATCCTGGCCAAGATCGAGGCCAATCTCGCCGGGGTGCCGGAGGCCATCATGCTCAACAACGAGGGCTACGTGGCCGAGGCCACGGGCGACAACGTGTTCATCGTGAAGAACGGGAGTCTGGTGACCCCGCCGCCCTACGCGGGCCTCCTGGAAGGGATCACGCGCAACGCCGTAATCGAGCTGGCCCGGGCCCGCGCCATCCCGGTACACGAAACCCTCTTCACCCGCCACGACCTTTACGTGGCCGACGAGTGCTTTCTGACCGGCACGGCGGCCGAGGTGATTCCGGTGGTCAGGATCGACGGCCGCACCATCGGTGACGGCAAGCCGGGAAAGCTGACGGCCCTTTTGATCCGGGACTTCCGGGAACTTACCAGGCGCGACGGTGTGCCCATTTACAGCGCCGAGGCCGCCTGCGCGGCCAACGTCTGAGGGGGGCGTATACCTTTGCGGAGTGACACCATGAAGGCGGGGCCGGAAAGGGCGCCCCACCGCAGCCTTCTTAAGGCCCTGGGCTTCACCGACGAGGAGCTGGCGCGGCCCATCATAGGGGTGGTGAACGCCCACAGCGAGATCGTGCCGGGCCACGTGCACCTGGACGGGCTGGCCGCCGCGGTTAAGGCCGGGGTGCGCATGGCCGGCGGCACGCCGGTGGAGTTCCCGGTCATCGGCGTGTGCGACGGTATCGCCATGGGCCACCGGGGCATGAAGTATTCCCTGGCCAGCAGGGAGCTGATCGCGGACTCCGTGGAGGTCATGGCCGAGGCCCATCCCTTCGACGGCCTGGTGTTCGTGACGGCCTGCGACAAGATCGTGCCCGGCATGCTGATGGCCGCGGCGCGCCTGGACCTGCCGGCCATCGTGGTGAGCGGGGGCCCCATGCTGCCCGGCCGCTTCCGGGGACAGGACGTCTCTCTGAGCAAGGTGTTCGAGGCCGTAGGGGCGCTGGCGGCGGGCCGCATCACCGCGGAGGACCTGCGCGAGATGGAGGAGGCGGCCTGCCCGGGTTGCGGGGCCTGCGCCGGCATGTTCACGGCCAACACCATGAACTGCCTGACCGAGGCCCTGGGTATGGCCCTGCCCGGCAACGGCACCATTCCCGCCGTGGCCGCCGCGCGCCTGCGGCTCGCCAAGCAGGCCGGCGTGCAGATCGTGCGCCTGGTGGAGCGGAGCTTAAGACCCTCGGCCATCCTCACGCGGGCCGCCTTCGAGAACGCCCTGGCCGTGGACATGGCGCTGGGGGGCTCCACCAATACCATCCTCCACCTGCTGGCGGTGGCCGCGGAGGTAGGATTGAAACTGAGCCTGGAGCGGGTCAACGAGATCAGCGAGCGCACGCCCAATTTGTGCCGCATCGACCCCGCGGGGCCCCACTACGTGGTGGACCTGGACGAGGCGGGCGGGATCCCAGCGGTCATGATGGAGCTGGCCCGGGGCGGGCTCGTCGACACCGGGGCCCTGACGGTCACGGGCCGCAGCGTTGGGGAGAACCTGCGGGGGCGGACCGTGCTGCGCCGGGACGTCATCCGGAGCCTGGAGGACCCCTACAGCCCCACCGGCGGCCTGGCCATCCTCTGGGGCAACCTGGCGCCTGAAGGTGCCGTGGTGAAGAAGTCCGCGGTGGTGCCGGAAATGATGGTGCACCGCGGGCCGGCCCGGGTGTTCGACGGCGAGGAGGAGGCCGTGGCGGCCATCATGGGGGGAAGCATCAAGCCCGGCGACGTGGTGGTCATCCGCTACGAGGGACCCCGGGGCGGACCGGGGATGCGGGAGATGCTGGCGCCCACCTCGGCCCTGGCCGGCATGGGCCTGGACCGCGAGGTGGCGCTGCTCACGGACGGGCGCTTTTCCGGGGCCACCAGGGGCGCGGCCATAGGCCACATCTCGCCCGAGGCCGCGCAAGGCGGGCCCCTGGCCCTGGTGCGGGAGGGCGATCCCATAGCCATCGACATCACGCGGCGCACCGTCGACCTGCTGGTGGACGAGGCCGAGCTGGCCGCGCGGCGGGCCGCCTGGCGGCCGCCCGAACCCCGGGTGAAAAGGGGCTACCTCGCGCGCTACGCCCGCCTGGTCACCTCGGCCGGCACGGGCGCCGTATTCCGGGAATCCTAAGTGAGGTGGGACGCGTGGAACTGAAGGGCGGTGAAATCCTCGTCAAGTGTCTGGAGGAGCTGGGCGTGGAGGTCGTCTTCGGTTATCCCGGCGGGGCCATCCTGCCCGTTTACGACGCCCTGTACGACGCCGACATCCGGCACATCCTGACCCGCCACGAGCAGGGGGCGGCCCACGCCGCGGACGGATACGCCCGGGCCACCGGCCGGCCCGGGGTGTGCATGGCCACCTCGGGCCCCGGGGCCACCAACCTGGTCACGGGCATCGCCAACGCCTACATGGACTCGGTGCCGATCATCGCCATCACCGGCCAGGTGGCCCGTACCATGATCGGCCGCGATTCCTTTCAGGAGGCGGACATCACCGGCATCACCCTGCCCATCACCAAGCACAACTACCTGGTGCAGGACGTTAACGATCTGGCCCGCATCGTGCGGGAGGCCTTTCACGTGGCCACCACGGGCCGGCCCGGCCCGGTGCTGATCGACCTGCCCCGGGACGTGGCGGCCTCGAAAACCGAATACCGGGAGCCCGGCCCCGTTAAGCTGCGCGGCTACCGGCCCCCGGCGGAAGGGAACCCCGAGGACGTCGCGCGGGCGGCCCGGCTCATCGCCGAGGCGCAGCGCCCCGTCATCTACGCCGGCGGCGGGGTGGTCAACTCGGGGGCCCACGAGGAACTGCGGGCCCTGGCGGAGAAGATCATGGCCCCCGTGGCCACGACCCTGATGGGTATCGGCGGCTTTCCGGGGGACCATCCCCTGTCCCTCGGCATGCTGGGCATGCACGGGGCCAAGTACGCCAACTACGCCGTCATGGAGTCGGACCTGCTCATCGCGGTGGGGGTGCGTTTCGACGACCGGGTCACGGGCAAGCTGGACGCCTTCGCTCCCGAGGCCAGGGTGATCCACATCGACATCGACCCGGCCGAAATCGGCAAGAACGTGCGGGTCAACGTGGCCATCGTGGGGGACGTCAAGCGGGTGCTGACGCAACTCCTTAAGTGTCTCGACGAGTACCTGGTCCGGCCCGGTACGGCCTGGCAGGAGAAGATCGCCACCTGGAAGAAGGAGTACCCCCTCACCTACCGCCGGGACGGGCAGCTCAAGCCCCAGGCCGTGATCCAGGAGATTTACCGCCAGACCAAGGACCGGCCCACGCGCGTGGCCACGGACGTGGGGCAGCACCAGATGTGGACCGCCCAGTACTACTTTTTCAGCCGGCCGCGCTCGTTCATCTCCTCCGGCGGCCTGGGTACCATGGGCTTCGGGCTGCCCGCGGCCATCGGGGCCCAGGTGGGCTGCCCGGACGAACTGGTGGTCAGCATTTCGGGCGACGGTAGCATTCAGATGAACATCCAGGAACTGTGTACGGCCGTCAATTACGAACTGCCCGTCAAGGTGGCCATCATGAACAACGGCTTCCTGGGCATGGTACGCCAGTGGCAGGAGCTGTTCTACAACCGCCGTTACGCCTACACCGAACTCATCAATCCGGACTTCGTGAAGCTGGCCGAGGCGTACGGGGCCGAAGGGCTGCGGGTAACGCGGGAGGTCGAGGTGGCGCCGGCCCTGGAGCAGGCCTTCAGGTCCAGCAGGCCGGTTCTCATCGACTTCGTCGTGGCCAGGGAGGAGAACGTGCTCCCGATGGTGCCTCCGGGCGAGCCGATCGACAAAATGCTGGGTTGACGGGGGGAACTATGATGCGGCACACACTGGCGGTGCTGGTGGAAAACAACCCGGGCGTGCTGGCGCGGGTGGCCGGGCTCATCCGCCGGCGGGGCTTCAACATCGACAGCCTGGCCGTGGGGCCCACCAACGACCCCACCATCTCCCGCATGACCATCGTCGTGGAAGGGGACGACCTGGTACTGGAGCAGGTTATCAAGCAGTTGCGCAAGCTCATCGAGGTCATCAAGGTGAGCGACCTCACCGCCGAGGAGCACGTGGACCGGGAGCTGGTGCTGATCAAGGTCAAGGCGGAGCCCGCGCAGCGCAGCCAGATCATTCAGCTGGTGGACGTTTTCCGGGCCCACATCGTGGACGTGGGGCGCGAGACCCTGATCGTGGAGGCCACCGGCGACGAAGAGAAGATCCGCGCCATCGAGGAGATCTTGCGCCCCTTCGGCATCAAGGAATTCGTGCGCACGGGCAAGGTGGCCATGCTGCGGGGGTCCAGGACCACGAGCGTGGACGGGGAATGAGCGGGACCGGCGATTCCGGAAGCGGGTTACCCCGTTCCCGGGGGGCTCCGGCAACGGCGGCGGCCGCGTCCGGCGACGGGGAAATTTGCCAACCGGGTGGTAGCGATAACCGGATAGTGTTCGCAGGCAAATTTCCCCGTCGAGTTGCCGGCAATCACGACGGGAGGAGAAACGAATGGTTAGGATTTACTACGACGCCGACGCCAATCTGGATTGCCTGAAGGATAAGACCATCGCCGTGCTGGGCTACGGCAGCCAGGGCCACGCCCAGGCCCAGAACCTGCGGGACAGCGGCTGCCGTGTCGTGGTGGGCCTGCGGCCG
>DYER01000111.1 GCA_020725605.1 Ammonifex sp.
GGCCGAGGTCCGCCGTGGCCTCCGGCCAGCCCAGGGTGGAGAAGGGCCACAGGGCCGAGGAAAACCAGGTGTCCAGCACGTCCGGGTCCTGCTCCAGCTCGCGGTGGCCGCAAGACCCGCAGACCGTCACGGGGGACCGGGCCGCGTGGGGGCTACCGCACTTGAGGCAGTACCAGACCGGAATGCGGTGGCCCCACCACAGCTGCCTCGAAATGCACCAGTCGCGGATGTTCTCCAGCCAGTCCAGGTAAATCTTGGTGAAACGCTCGGGAACGAAGCGTACTCGCCCCTCTCGAGCGGCCCGGATGGCCGGTTCCGCCAGGGGTTTCATGCGCACGAACCACTGGCGCGACACCATGGGCTCGATGACGGTGTGGCAGCGGTAGCAGTGGCCCACCGCGTGGGTGTAATCCTCCACGCGCACCAGGTGGCCGCCGGCCCGCAGGTCCCGGACCACCTGCTTGCGGCACTCCCACCGGTCCAGGCCCCGGTAGCGGCCGGCCTCCTCGGTCATGGCGGCGTCCGGCCCGATGACCTGCACCCGCGGCAGGCCGTGGCGCCGGGCCACCTCAAAGTCTGCCGGGTCGTGGGCCGGTGTGATCTTGACCGCCCCGGTACCGAACTCGGGGTCCACGTACTCGTCGGCTACGACCGGAATCTCCCGCTCCATCAGGGGCAGAATTACGGTCCGACCAACGAGGTTTCGGTAGCGGGAGTCCCGGGGGTGTACCGCCACCGCCGTATCCCCCAACATGGTCTCGGGCCGCGTGGTGGCCACCACAATCCCGCCCTCGCCATCCCGCAGGGGGTAGTGGATGTAATAGAGCTGCCCCGGGACTTCCTCGTGCTCTACCTCGATGTCGGAGATGACGGTGTGGCAGCGGGGGCACCAGTTCACGATGTAGAAGTCCCGGTAGATGAGGCCTTCCTCGTAGAGCCTGACGAAGACCTCCACCACCGCCGCGGAGCACCCCGGGTCCATGGTAAAACGCTCGTGGCCCCAGTCACAGGAAGCCCCGAGCCGCCGTAGCTGGGTCGTAATGCGGTGCCCGTATCGTTCTTTCCAGGCCCAGGTGCGTTCCAGAAAGGCCTCCCGCCCGAGGTCGTGCCTGGTCAGGCCCTCGCGGGCCAGTTGCTCCTCGACCCTGGCCTGGGTGGCGATGCCGGCGTGGTCCGTGCCCGGTAGCCACAGCACGTCGTAGCCCTGCATGCGCCGCCATCTGATGAGGACGTCCTGCAACGTGTTGTTTAGAGCGTGGCCCATATGGAGTTCTCCGGTCACGTTGGGCGGCGGCATGACGATACAGTAGGCCGCCCTTCGGGGGTCCGTCGCAGGGGCGAAGTAGCCGCGTTCCTCCCAGTACCGGTACCACTTTTCCTCGACCGGTTGCGGGTTGTAAACCGGAGCCAACGCCATTTCCCTTACCCTCCCATCGGTCGCGCCACACAAGTTATAAAGAAACCTCCCCTTGCGGAGAGGAACCACAGCGTAGCCGACTCTTTCGCGTATGGCGTATCGCTAATAGTCTAATGAATTTTCGTACGGCTGTCAACGCAACCCGGCACCCTTCATAGGATTGATCCGGGGTGGTTGCTCTTGCGCCGCCGTATCCTCGTCATCGGGGGTATGGTGCTCCTGGCGGCCCTGCTGGCCGCCGGAGCCATCTGGTTCGCTTTCCGGCCGAAACCGGTTCCCTTTTACATCGCCACGGAGGTGCCGCGTCCCGAGTTCCTGCCGGTTTACATGGCGGATTACCTGGGCTACTTCCGGGCCGAGAATCTGACACCCCGCTTCGTCTCCGGCCAGGACGTGCCGCCGGACGCCGCGGGGGTGATGCTCCTCGACCTCACCGATTTTCTCTTCCGCAGCGTTGCAAAAGCACGGGGAGGAGTGGTCATCGGGGTACTTAACGCCCGGCCCGCCCTCTACCTGCTGTCGCGCGCACCGGAGCCCGACTTCAGGTACTCCCGGTTGAAGGGCGTCACGGTCCTCACCGATGACCCCCTCACCGCCCCGGAAACCCACTTCGCCTGCGCCCTGAAGGCTCACGGGCTTTTCCTTTTCCGGGACGTCACGCCAATTGCCAATTTGCCGCAGGAACTCCACCCCGGGGCCCTGGAGGCCGGCATTACCGGGTACCTGGTAACCGCCGAACCCCGGGCCACCCTGCTGGCCGCCGGAGGTCGCC
This sequence comes from Ammonifex sp., assembly GCA_020725605.1. Classification (GTDB taxonomy): domain Bacteria; phylum Bacillota; class Desulfotomaculia; order Desulfotomaculales; family DYER01; genus DYER01. The sequence continues at coordinate 2,190 of DYER01000111.1, forward strand.
TCCACATTGTGGCCTCCCTGGGAACCGCCCTCGGTAACTTCCCGGGCGCGGTGGTGGTGGCGCCGCGCCATTGCCTGGCCGACCAGAGGGCAACCTTGGCAGCCTTCATGCGAGCCCTTTACCGGGCGCAGCTGTACCTCCGGCATTACGGACCCGCCGATGCGGTGCCGGCCCTGGCGCGATTTTTCCCGGACCTGGATCCCGAGTTGCTCCCCGCACTGGTGGCACGCCTTCATAACGACGGAGTCTGGGCGCTTGAGCCGGTCCTGACCGAAGAAGCCTTTAACCGGGTCACCGCGGATCTGGCCGGCTTACGCCGTCTGCAGCACCCGGTAAGCTACACCGAACTCGTGGACCGCACCCTGGCCCTTGAGGCCCTGGAGCGCGTACGCAAACCACCCAAGAAGGCGGTCAAACCAGGGGTGACAACGCCGTAATCTGTGGTATACTGGAAACGATACGGGCTTACGGCGGTGGGCCGTGACACGGCCCTCCTTCCGCCCGGTCCCAGCGAGAGGAGTGGGTGCTTGTGCGTCTCATACCCGTCTTTATCGCCCTCGTCGCCGGCCTGATTATGGGTGCGCTGGTGGCGCCCCTGTTCGGAATGCGCGGCGACATGGCCGGTTTCATGACCTCGCCCCGGAACCGCAACGCCCTCGTTTCCATGATGAGTGCCCCTCAGATGCGCTCGGCCATGGTCGACATCATGGCTTCCCCGCAGATGACGGAGGCCATGGTGGACCTCATGGCTTCCCCCCAGATGCAGAAAACCATGACCGAGGTCATGAAGTCTCCCCGCACCAGGGAAACCATGACCCGGGTGATGGCCGACCCCCAGACGCGCCAGGCGATGGTGGCCATCATGTCCGATCAGGCCATGCGGGACGCCATGCTGGCCATCATGGCGGACCCGGCCATGCGTACCACCTGGCAGGCCATGGCCCGGAACCCCGCCCTGCGGCAGCTGATGCTGGAAATGCTCCAGCAGCAATCCGGCCGGTGAACAAAGGAGCAAGGCACCGGATACCTTACCGTCCCCGGTGCCTTGCCCTGCTACTTACGCATTTCGAAGGTTTCGCAACAGGTGCCGTCCGAAGTGGCCACCTTTTCGTCACCGCTGGAGCGCACCTCAATGGCACTGGCCCGGCAGGCTCCGTTGCGGTTGTGGACACATTCTTCGACCCGGCACCTCACGCCCGACGGCAACTCCGACGCACCTCCCGACCACGGGTTACCGTCGCCGGCACGGCCTCAAGGCTACCCCCGCGTTGGATGCGCGACCGCACCCGGACGCCGTGCGCGACGCCATCAAGCCTTAGTCTGCGCCGGAGGCGAAAAAACCATGCGCCCGCACCGCACAACCGGCCCCTGCCCGGCTGCCGGGTGCCACAGTGGGCCTACGACGGTATGCGGGTGCCCTGCTCCTCGGGTAGCGGGCAGTAGGCGGGCATCTGTACCGGCACCGGCGGCACCGGGGGTACGGCAGCCAGTTCTTCGGGGGCCAGTTCCCTTTCCCGCAAGGCGAAGGCCAGCACCTGGTCCATGTGGTCCACGAATACGAATTCGATCTTCCCCTTCACGTTGCGCGGTATTTCTTCCAGGTCTTTTCTATTCTCGATCGGCAGGATGACCTTCTTGATACCCGCCCGGTGGGCGGCCAGGACCTTCTCCTTGATCCCGCCCACGGGAAGCACGCGACCGCGTAGGGTGATCTCCCCGGTCATGGCCACCTCGTGGCGCACCTTGCGGCCTGTGAGGGCCGAGGCCAGGGCCGTGGCCATGGCGATGCCGGCCGATGGGCCGTCCTTGGGAATGGCCCCCTCCGGAATGTGGATATGGATGTCCCACCGCTCGTGAAAGTCCTCCGGAATACCCAGCTGGCGCGCCCGGCTCCTCACGTAGGAGTAGGCGGCCTGGGCCGACTCCTTCATGACCTCGCCCATCTTGCCGGTCAGGGTCAGCTGCCCCTTGCCGGGACATAAGCCGACCTCCACGGCCAGAGTGTCACCACCTACCTCGGTCCAGGCCAGGCCCGTGGCCACCCCGGTTTCGTCCTCCTTTTCCGCCATCCCGTACCGGAAGCGCGGCGTCCCCAGGTAGTAGTTGATGTTGCCCGCCGAAACCTTGGCCCGCTGGTACCTGCCGCCCACAATGTCCTTGGCGGTCTTCCGGCAGATGGTGGCGATCTGCCGCTCCAGGTTCCGCACGCCGGACTCGCGCGTGTACTCCCGGATAATACGGCGCACGGCGCCTTCGGAGATCTTCAGCATCTCCTCGTTCAGGCCGTGTTCCTTCAACTGCTTGGGGATGAGGTGGCGTAGCGCAATCTGCACCTTTTCCTCCTCGGTGTAACCCGAAATGTAAATAACCTCCATGCGGTCGAACAGGGCCCGCGGAATGGTGTGCTGGACGTTGGCCGTGGTGATGAACATCACCTGGGAAAGGTCGAAGGGTACCTCGATGTAGTGGTCGCTGAAGCCTACGTTCTGCTCGGGGTCCAGCACCTCCAGCAAGGCCGAGGCGGGGTCGCCCCGGAAGTCGGTACTCATCTTATCTATTTCGTCCAGCAAGAAGACCGGGTTTTTGGATCCGGCCTGGCGCATACCCTGGATGATACGGCCCGGCAACGCCCCCACGTAGGTACGCCGGTGGCCCCTGATCTCGGCCTCATCCCGCACCCCGCCCAGCGAAATGCGCACGAACTTCCGGCCCAGGGCCCGCGCGATGGACTTCCCCAGGGAGGTCTTGCCCACGCCCGGCGGGCCGATGAAGCACAGGATGGGCCCCTTCATATGCGGCGCCAGCTGCCTGATGGCCAGATACTCCAGTATGCGTTCCTTGACCTTATGCAACCCGTAGTGGTCCTCTTCCAGGATGGCCTCCGCGGCCTTGATGTCGAGCCGGTCCTCGGTGGAGTTGCTCCAGGGCAGGGCGATCAGCCAGTCCAGGTAATTCCGCACCACGGTGGCCTCGGCGGCCATGGGCGGCATCTTTTCCAGCTTTTCCACCTCTTTGAGGGCCTTCTCCGCCACCTCCGGCGGCAGGCCCGCCGCGGCGATCTTCTCCCGGTACTCCTCGGCCTCGGCGGTACGGTCCTCCTTCTCGCCCAATTCCTTCTGGATGGCCTTCATCTGCTCCCGCAGGTAATACTCTTTTTGGGTCTTTTCCATCTGCTTGCGCACGCGGATGTTGATTCTGCGCTCCAGCTCCACGATCTCCAGTTCCCGCACCACGATGGCGCACAGCTTCTCCAGGCGCTCCGTGATGTTAACGGCCTCCAGAATGGCCTGCTTGTCTTCGATGCGCAGGCTGAGGTGGGCCGCGATCACGTCGGCCAGCCGGCCGGGGTCATCCAGGTTGACGATGGAGACCACCGTTTCCGGCGGAATACGCTTGGAAAGCTTGACGTACTGCTCAAAGTGGTGCACCAGGCTGCGCATGAGAGCCTCAACTTCGGCCGTTTTGACGTGGACCTCGGGATACTGCTCCACGTGCACCCGGAAATAGGGATCGGTGGCCAGGTATCGCACCACCCTGGCCCGCGCAGCCCCCTCCACCAGCACACGGATGGTCCCCCCGGGGAGCTTCAGTAGTTGCTTGACTTCCGCCACCGTACCCATCTGGTATATGTCGCTCGGACCCGGGTCGTCGGTCTGGGCATCCTTCTGGGTGGCCAGAAAAATAAAACGATCGCGGATCATAGCCTCCTCGATGGCCCGTACCGATTTCTCGCGACCCACGTCCAGATGTATTACCATAAACGGAAAAACCAGAATGCCCCGTAACGGCAACAAGGGCAAGACCCGTTGGCTGGCGCTCACCCTAACACCTCCTAGTATCGCGGACCCTGCAAAAGGCAGACGGGCTGCCACTTTCGGCTCTATTTTATCACAGCAGAAATGGGCACTGCCATAGCAATTCTTAGCAGCCAAAAAGAGAAAAGCCGGGTAGTTCGGCTTTCGGGTTACAAGGGTCCCTCATCCGAATTCTCTTTCGGCCGGGGTCCCTCTTAAGGCACCGCCGGCAGGCAGGCCCATCGGTGACGGAGCCGGGGCGTTCCGCCCCCTCCTGCGTGGCTAAGGCCGCGCACTTCGTACGCCCGCGCCGCCGCCCCCGCCGGGCCTCTCTGCGGGACCGGCCCTCACGAACCCGCCCGTCTCCGGGTCCGCTACCCCGGCCGTTTCACCCACCACCGGGTTGGCGAGCCTGCCCACCCCCTCAATGACCACCTCCACCAGGTCCCCGGGCCGTACGGGCCCCACTCCGGACGGGGTACCCGTGAGGATGACGTCTCCGGGATGGAGGGTCATGACGTGGGAAATGAAGCTCACCAGGGCCGGGACGTCGAAAATCAGTTCGCGGGTCCGCGAATGCTGCTTTCGTTCCCCGTTCAAGAACAGGGAGACTTCCAGATCCGCCGGGTCCACATCCGTAACGACGTACGGCCCCAGGGGGAGGAAGGTGTCGAAGGACTTGGCCCTGGTCCACTGGCCGTCCTTGCGCTGCAGGTCCCGGGCCGTCACGTCGTTGGCGCAGCAGTAGCCGAGGATGAAGTGGTGCGCTTTATGCGGGCTAACCCGGCGTGCCGTCCTGCCGATGACCACGGCCAGCTCGGCCTCGTAATCCACCCGGGAACTCGCCGCCGGACAGACGACGGCCTCACCCTGACCGATGACGGCCGTCGGGGGTTTAAGGAACAGCACGGGCTCATCCGGCACGGGGAGGCCCAGCTCGCGGGCGTGGTCCCGGTAGTTCAGGCCCACGCACACGGCCTTGGAAGGCACCACAGGAGCCTTCACCGCGAGCGCGCCCAGGGGCCACGGTGGCTCGCCCGTACGCTCCGGCCGGAAAAGGTCCCGGACCGGGTACACCGCATCCCCTTCCACCACGCCGTAGAACTCCCGCCGGGCATTGGAGAAGCGGCCGATAAGCATGTCGTCAAACCTCCGTCGCGTACTCTTCCCTTCGATGTTGGGCTTTCCACCTGGCCCGCAAGTCCCCCGGCGGGCCTCAGCGGTAGTGACGGGCCAGTTCGGAGGCGTATCTGGTGCCGAGGCCGGTGGCATTCCGCTCCAGCCACTCGCTGAAGCGCGTGGGACACGTGGGAGGACCTGACGAAACCAGGAGATTGGCCATCAGGCCCTTGATTTCGTCTTTGGTGATCAAGACGTCGCCCACCGTACGCCCGATCAGGCGGCCCAATGCCAGCCCCAGGCCCGGGCCGACGTGCACCAGGCGGATCTTGCGCCCCAGTTTTTCCGCCATGAGGCGCACCAGTTCCTCGAAGGTGTAAACCTCCGGCCCCACGGCGTCCAGCGTAACGTTGTCCTCCCGCCTTCCTACGTCCACGGCCAGTTCGGCCACGTCCTCCACGTAGACCGGCTGCAGCCGGTAATCGCCCCTACCGAAGATGGCGAAGACCGGGTAGCGCCGCAACAGCCAGGCGATGTTGTTGATCAGGATGTCCTCGGCGCCGAAAAGGACCGTGGGCCGGATGATGGCGTGGCTCAGGCGGGATTCCTTGACGGCCTCTTCCACCAGGCCCTTGCCCCGGAAGTAGGGGAGCGGTGAATCGGGGGAGGCGTTCGTGATGCTGATGTGCACGAGGCGGCGGACACCGGCCTCCTCGGCGGCCCGGATGAGGATCCTGGTGTTCTCGACCGCCCGCTCAAAGGTAACCGACCCGTAATTGAGTCGCACCCAGTACGTATTGTAAAGGGTGGTCGCCCCTTCCAGAGACCTCACCAGTTCAGTCGGGCGGTCGAAGTAGAAAGGATAAACGCGCACCTGCGGGCCGAAGGGATTGGGCCGGCCCGGGTGCCCGGTGAGGGTCCGCACCCGCACGCCCCGTGCCAGCAACCGGCGCGTGATGTACTTGCCCGTATAGCCGAAGGCCCCGGTCACCACGTTTACCTCCGGGGTCTCCACGAAAACTCCACCACCTTTTTCTCCGGGTCCGGACCTCGCAATATCCGTCCGGCCGCAAAATCCTTGCGGCCCCGGCCGTACGGTAGCCCGGCGCCCCAGCCACAACCGGCGCGGGCGTGGGCACCCTTCAAGGCCCCCACGAGGGTGCCACCCTAACCCTAAGCCCCCCCGGTGAGGCGCAGGGTAAACCCTGCCGGGGCACCCCGATCTTCAGCTCGGCCCCGGGAACGCGAGACAACCCCGCCGTGCCGCGCTCGGGCGCCACCGCGGAGCCCCTACTAAAAAGGGGCCATCCGGGCCCCGTGTTATGCCATTTCCCCCTTTTTCTTTTTCCGGTCCACCGCGATGACCACCGGCTCCTCGCGCCGCTGAATGGTGTCCCTGGTGATGATACAGCGGGCCACGTCACCGCGCGAGGGTATCTCGAACATCACGTTCAGCATGACCTCCTCCAGAATGGCCCGCAAACCCCGCGCGCCCGTGTTGCGGCGTAGCGCCTCCTGGGCGATGGCCCGTAGTGCCTCGGGGTGGAACTCCAGCTGCACACCGTCCAATTCGAAGAGCTTCTGGTACTGCTTCACCAGGGCGTTGCGCGGCTCGGTGAGGATGCGCACCAGGTCATCCTCCGTCAGGGCGTCCAAGGTCACGATCACCGGCAAACGGCCCACGAATTCGGGGATCAGGCCGTACTTCAGCAGGTCCTGCGGCAGGATCTGCCGCAGCACGTCCCCGATCTTCTGCTCCTGCTTCACGTACAGCTCGGCCCCGAAGCCGATACCCTTCTTGCCGATGCGGTTCCGGATAATCTTATCGATGCCCTCAAAGGCCCCGCCGCA
>DYER01000010.1 GCA_020725605.1 Ammonifex sp.
AGCCCCCGGGTGTCACCAGGAAGCGGGTGGCGTCTGATGCGGCCAGATCCACCGGCCGAAATCTAAAGCCGCGAAGGTACATCTCCAGGGCCACCTCCAGCGCGGGCAGCAATCCCTTCTCCTTGGGGGTGGCCCGGGGACCCTTCTTCTCGATGGCCTCGATGGCCCGCACGACGGCCTCGGGGCCGGCCAGCAACGTGGCGCTGTCCAGGTCGTCGGCCCGCACCGTGAAATAGGCCGCGTAGAAGGCCTCGGGGTGGTAAACCTTGAAGTAGGCGATGCGGAAGGCCATCATCACGTAGGCCACGGCATGGGCCTTGGGAAAGAGGTATTCGATGCGCATGCAGGAACCGATGAACCACGAAGGCACACCCAGGGCTTCCATGGCGGCCCGGTCGTCCGGTGTGAGACCCTGTCCCTTACGCACCCTTTCCATGATGGCAAAGGCTTGCTTGGGCGACATCCCCCGCGCGATCAGGTAATTCATGATGTCGTCGCGCGTGGCGATGGCCTCGGAAAGCCGACAGATTCCCTGCCGGATAAGATCCCGGGCGTTGTTGAGCCACACTCCCGTGCCGTGGGAAAAACCGCTGATGCGCACCAGTTCCCCGAAGGTGCGCGGTCTGGTTTCGGCCAGCATCTGCCTCACGAAGCGCGTGCCGAACTCTGGAATGCCGTAGGTGCCCACTGGCGACCGGAGCGCCGCCGGGTCCACCCCCAGGGGTTCGGTTCCCGAAAACAGGGCCATCGTGGCCGGCTCGTCGAGGGGGATCTCGCGCGGATCGACCCCGGTCAAGTCCTGCAGCATCTTGATGACCGTGGGGTCGTCGTGTCCGAGTACGTCCAGCTTAATGAGCCGGTTGGAAATGGCGTGGTAGTCGAAGTGGGTGGTGACGACTCCCGAGCGCTTGTCGTCCGCGGGGTACTGGAGCGGGGTAAAACGATGCACGTCCGTCCCCGCCGGGACGATCATCAAACCGCCGGGGTGCTGCCCGGTGGTGCGTTTCACACCCGTACACCCTTCGACCAGGCGCTGAAGCTCGGCGGAGCGGACCTGCAGGTTGTTGCTTTCCAGATAGTTCTTTACGAATCCGTAGGCTGTTTTCTCGGCCACCGTGTTGATGGTGCCGGCCCGGAAAACGTTGTCGCGGCCGAATAGCTCCTCCGCATACCGGTGCGCGCGGCCCTGGTATTCCCCGCTGAAGTTGAGATCGATATCGGGTACCTTGTCTGCGTCGATGCCTAGGAAGACCTCGAAGGGAATGTTGTGCCCGTCCCTCCGGCACGAAGTTCCGCATACCGGACAGGACCGCGGGGGGAGGTCCGGCCCGGACCCGGGACAGTCGGGCACCATTTCGAAATAGTGGCAGCGCGGGCAGACGTAGTGGGGGGGTAAGGGGTTGACCTCCGTGATGCCGATCATGGTGGCCACCAGGGAGGAGCCGACGGAGCCCCGGGAGCCCACGGGGTAGCCGTCGGCCAGGGACCTGGCCACCAGCCTTTGCGCCACCAGATAGAGCACCGCAAAGCCGTTGCCGGTGATGGCCTCCAGTTCGCGTTCCAGGCGCTGCGCCACGGGTTCGGGAAGGGGCCGGCCGTAGAGTTCTTCCGCCCGCCTACGGGCCAGCCGCCGGATTTCCTCTTCCGCACCCGGCCAGTGGGGGTGGTATACCCCGTCGGGAACCGGCTTGACGTCGCCCACCCGCGCGGCGATCCTTTGCGGGTTGGTCACCACCACCTCGTAGGCCTTCTCCGGTCCCAGGTAGGCGAACTCCTCGAGCATTTCGTCGGTAGTGCGGAAGTAAAGGGGCGGGTCTCCGCCCGGGTCCTGGTATCCCTGGGCGTGGCGCAAAATCCGCCGGTAGATGCCGTCGGTGGGGTTCAAAAAGTGTACGTCACCGGTGGCCACGACGGGCCGGCCCGTACGTTCCCCTATTTCCACAATGGTGCGGTTGATCTCCATCAACTCTTCGACACTCTGCAGCTGCCCCTCCGTAACCAGGAACCGGTTGTTGGCCAGCGGCTGAATCTCCAGATAATCGTAAAAGGCGGCCAGCTCCTCGAGCTTTTCCCGGGCGGCTCCGGCCAGACAGGCCTGAAACAATTCCCCGGACTCGCAGGCCGACCCGATTAACAGCCCTTCACGGTGCTGCTGTAGAAGGCTGCGGGGAATACGGGGGTGGCGGTAAAAGTGTTCCAGGTGCGCCCATGTGACCAGGCGGTAAAGGTTCTCGAGGCCCTTCTGGTTCTCCACCAGAATGGTGACGTGGAAGGGCCTCAGTTTCTCGGGCGGTATATCCCGCACCAGCCGGTTGACCTCGGCCAGCGTGCGTATGCCCCGCGCCGCCAGCTCGGGCAGGAGGGCCAGAAAAATCCCGGCCGTGGCCTCGGCGTCGCTCGGGGCGCGATGGTGGGTGGCGTGGGGCACGCCGAAGTGGGCGGCCACCGCGCTCAGGCGGTAGGTGCGCAAGTTCGGATGCAGGCTCCGCACCAGCCCCAGCGTGTCCAGGACGGGCACGTCCAGGGTTCGGTTCAGCTCCCGTTCCAGGGCCGCCTCCAGGAAGCCGGCGTCGAAGGAGGCGTTGTGGGCCACCAGCACCGCGCGCCCCAAAAATCCGGTAAACCGCGCCAGCACCTCCCGGGCCGGCGGGGCATCCCGCACCATCTCCTCGGTGATGCCGGTCAGCCGGGTTATACGGTCCGGAATGCCGCGCCGCGGGCGTACCAGGCTGTGGAAGCGCTCCACAATGGACCCACTGCGGATTTTCACAGCCCCGATCTCGATGATCTCGTCCGATCGCGCCCGCAAGCCCGTGGTCTCCACGTCGACCACCACGAATTCGGCCTCGGCCAGCGGCAGGTCCGCCGCGTTGTTCACCAGCGCCGGTACCTCGTCGACGACGTAGGCTTCCATCCCGTAAAGGACCTTGATGCCGTACCTGGCGGACGCGGCCATGGCTTCGGGAAAGGCCTGTACCACGCCGTGATCCGTGATGGCCACGGCCGGGTGCCCCCACGCGGCCGCCTGCCTTATGTAATCCTCGGCGGCGGTAACCGCGTCCATGGCGCTCATCCTGGTGTGGAGGTGGAGTTCCACCCGCTTTTCCGAAGCCGCATCCCGGCGGCACGGCGGGGGGTACGCGTTGATGTCCCCGGCCGCGAGGACCACCTCCCGCCGGTGCCCGTCGTAAACCAGCTGCCCCCTGGCCTTCAGCCAGCGCCCCTTGCGCAACCATTCCCGTTGTTCGGGCGGACCGCCCAACTGGCAGACCACGGTGAGGGAATCGGTTTCGTCGGTGAGGTCCACGTAAACGCGCCAGAGCCCGCGGCCCTGCCGCGCCGCCCTCACCCCCAGGACCCGGCCGCTCACCGTGGCCCCTTTGGCGTCGGGCGGCACGGCCGCGATGGCCACCGGAGGGTCCTCGATGACGCCACCCAGGAAGACTTGCGCCGCGCACCATTCGGGAGGGGGTATTTCCGGGTTTTCCCCCCTGCCGTAAAGCCACCGTACCCGCACGGGCTGGCCCCGTACCTCGCTCGCCAGCTGTGAGAAGAGCCGGTCGTACCCCTGCCTGTGCCACAGGGTATGCACCAGTTGATTGGGTAGGATTACGGTCCACCCGGCCCCGTTACCGTAAAAGGAGGCCCCGGCCAGAAGGCCCGCCGCCAGGGGAGCCCGCCGTCGCAATTCTTCCAGCACGGACCCCACCTCGGGGGTGACTTCGTCGACCAGCAACTCCAGATCCCGCAACGCCGGGACGCTCGTCAGTATCGTTTCCCTGAGCTGTTCCAGCACCCGGGGCGTGAAACCGCTACCGGTGAGGTATACTCGCCAGGAGCCGCGCACCGGGTTCACCAGCACGCGCCGTACCCTGTTTTCCGCCAGCAGCTCGTCCCAGGGGGACGGCAAAGTCCTTTCCTTCGCCACCGCCATGGGTCCGTCCTCCACAGCGCTTATTAGTGGTTGTCCGCCCTAACCCTTGTACTCCACCTGATGGACGCCCGGTATGGCGGCCAGCCTCTGGAGTAACTCTCCGGGCCGCACCTCCAGCGGGATGCGTACGGTGATGTCGATCACCTGCCCGCCCGGTTCGCACCGCTCACTCTTTTCGATTTTGCGCACCGCCACGTTATAGTGCCCCAACATATCCGCGATGAGCCCCATCTGCTCCGGCGCGTCGGCCACCAGCAGGGTGATCACCCGGTAATCGTAGCGTTCCCGGATGTATTCCTCCAGGCGTCCCAGGACCATAAGGGTGAAGGTTACAATTAGTGTAACTACGCCGGCGGCTACGAAATATCCTCCTCCCGCAGCCAAACCGATGGCCGCCACGGCCCAGAGGCTGGCCGCCGTGGTCAGGCCGCGGACCACCAGCCCCTCGCGCAAGATGGCCCCGGCCCCCAGAAACCCTATGCCGCTTACCACCTGAGCCGCCACCCGGCCGGCATCACCCAAAAATTGAAAATACAGATTCTGGGAAATAATCATGAACAGCGCCGAACCCACGCAGACCAGAATGTGGGTGCGCAAACCCGCAGAACGGGTGCGGGCGCTCAGGAAAAACATCAGCTCGCGCTCCAAACCAATCAGTCCGCCAAACAGAAAGGCCGCCAGCAAGCGCACCACAACGTCGTGCTCGCCGATCATGCTCCCTCTCCCCTTCTCCCTCCCGAGGTCTCACTTCGATGGTACTATGGCCTGCCATGGCTGTAAAGGATCGTTGCGCTGCCAATGGGTGGGGACATCGTTTCGGGAGGCGGTAATCAGAACCTTCGCCGGTGCGTGGAAACGTTCGCACCAACCGCCGTCACCCGCCCCGGGGCCGCCTGGGGCCCTGCGATTGCCGCCGGGGTGCGGGGCCGGCTCCCCCGCCCTGCGGTGTCACGGCGGGCTTCCCTGGTCCGGCCGCGGCTCCCCCGGCGAGTTGACGCTGCTACCCCCGAACACTAAAATAATTATGTATTGATAATCGACTTGGAAAGGGGCTATTAGAGGCCTTGCTGAACCTGCACGAACTCCTGTGCTTCCGCCTGGGTGCCGCCACCCGGAAGATCCACCGTTACTACAACAACCGCCTGTCTCAGTACGGTATCACGCTGGCGCAGTCCTTCATCCTGATCTCCCTTTTGGACCGGGACGGCCTGACCATGAGGCAACTGGCCGAGCGCCTGGAACTCGACAGTTCCGCCATCACCGGCCTGGTCGACCGGCTGGAAAAGGAGCAGTTCGTGGAAAGGCAACCGGTTCCCGAGGACCGGCGCGCGCTCCAGATCGTGCTGAGCCCCCGGGGCCGGGAGCTGGCCGAGAAAATAGTCCCCGCCATCCGCGAGTTCCACGACCGGCTCATGGCCGCCCTGTCCCCCGAGGAACACGCCACCCTGGAGGTCGTGCTGCTGAAAATCAACCGCCTGGTGGAATCGTAGTTTTTTCGCGCCGCACGATTGACTTATGTAATATCGCTATGTATAATATCCGTAACTCAACATTAGTACGGTACCCGACCCTGAAAGACGCCACCGGGTCCGGTGAGGAGGGATTCTCGTGCATCACTACCGCGAGCTCCAGCGCATTCTGGACGGCCATCCGGTGGGGGCTCCCGAGGCCGAGGAGTTCCTGGAGATCCTGAAAATCCTTTTCCGTCCCGACGAGGTAGCCATCGCAACGGCCCTCGATTTCAAGCTGAGGCCCGTAGACGAGGTTGCCGCGAAGTGCGGTCTGTCGGCCGCCGAGGTGGGCCGGCGCCTGGAGGCCATGGCCGACCGGGGGGTGGTCCTTTCCAAGCCCGGTCCGGCGGGGCGTCTGTATGCCCTGCTGCCCGTTTTCCCGGGACTCTTCGAGTATCCCTTCATGAAGTACGGCGGCGATACCCCCGAACAGAGGCGGCTGGCCGAACTGTGGCAGGCCTACTACATGAAGGCCTGGGCCAGGTCCCTGGCCGAGGCCGATCCCCCGTGGATGAGGGTGCTGCCCGCAGAGCAGGCCCTTCCCGAAATAACGGAGGTCCTGCCCTACGAGGTGGCCTCCGAAATGATCAAGAAGGCCGGCGAAATGGCCCTCGGACGCTGTTCCTGCCGGGTGGCGGTCGGTAAATGCCACAACCCGGTTGACGTATGCCTGGTCTTCGACGGTGCGGCCCGCTTCCTGATCGAACGCGGCATCGCCAGGCGCATCTCCCTGGATAAGGCCCTCGCGGTCCTGAGGGAGACCGAAGAGGCCGGCCTGGTCCACTGTACGAGCAACAACACCGGCCAGTTGCTGTTCCTGTGCAACTGCTGCCCCTGCTGCTGCCACGTGTTACGGCTGGTGGTGGAGCACGACTACCCCCGGGCCCTGGCCCGCTCCAGCTACCTGGCCCGGGTGGGGCCGGAATGCACGGGATGCGGCACCTGCGCCGAAACCCGCTGTCCGATGAAGGCCATTACGCTCCAGGAAACGGCAGCCGTCAACGAAGACCGCTGTATCGGGTGCGGCCTCTGCGTCACCACCTGTCCCACCGGCGCCATGACGCTGGTGAAAAGGCCGGCCCACGCCGAGCCGCCGCCCTCGCCGCAGGTCCTCTACGCCCTGAACGCGGCCCGCCGTACCGGAAAGTAAGCTCTCCGGAAAATGATAATTTCGGGAGGGACGTACATATGACATTCGAAGAACTGCTGTGGGAACTGGAGGATGGCGTGGCCTGGATCACCCTGAACCGCCCGCAGGTGCGCAACGCCCTGAGCCTCAAGATGATCTCCGAACTGGGCCGGGCCGTGGAGCTGGCCGCGGACCCCGCGGTGCGGGTTCTGGTCATTACGGGGGCCGGAGGGGCTTTTTGCGCCGGCGGGGACCTGCGCGACATAGAGGCCCGCGTGCTCCGGGGAGGCACCTTCTACCCCTTCATGGCCACGGTCACCCGGGTGGTGCGTGCCCTGGCGGACCTGCCCAAGCCCGTCATCGCGGCCGTGGACGGGCCGGCCGCCGGCGCCGGCTGGAGCCTGGCCCTGGCCTGCGACCTGGTCATCGCCTCCGAGGACGCCTTTTTCTCCATGGCCTTCGTGCGCGTGGGGCTCACCCCCGACTTCGGCGCCCACTACTTCCTGCCGCGGCTGGCCGGCCTGCAGATGGCCAAATACCTGGCCTTCACCGGGGAGCGCATCGGCGCCCGCGAGGCGGAGCGCCTGGGCCTGGTCACCAGGGTGGTGCCGCGGGAGGCCCTGGCCGCAACGGTCAGGGCGCTGGCCGGGCGCCTGGCGGCCGGGCCGCCCCTGGCACTTGCACTCACCAAGTCCCTGCTGAACCGCAGTGCCACGCTGGACCTGCCGTCCGTGCTGGAGGAAGAGGCCATGGCCCAACCCCTGTGTCTCACCACCGAAGACGGGCGCGAGGGACTGCGGGCCTTTCTGGAAAAGAGAGAGCCGGTTTTTAAAGGCCGTTAACGAGGGGAGGGCAAACCAATGGCCATCAGGACCAGGCTCACCGAGATGCTGGGCATTGAATACCCCATCATTCAGGGCGGGATGCAGTGGCTTTCCCGGGCCGAGCTGGCGGCGGCCGTTTCCAACGCCGGCGGCCTCGGTATCATCACCGCAGCCACCCACCGCACCAGGGAAGACCTGAGGAACGAAATCCGCAAAACCCGCGAGCTCACCGACAGGCCCTTCGGGGTGAACATCTCCATGCTCCCCGAAGTAACGCCGCAAGACATGACCCAGGTGTACGTGGAAACGGTCATCGAGGAACGGGTACCGGTGGTGGAAACCTCCGGGCGCAGTCCCGAACCCTTCGCCAGATACCTCAAGGAAGCGGGGATCAAGCTGCTGCACAAGGTCCCTGCCGTGCGGTTTGCGAAAAAGGCCGAAAGCGTGGGGGCCGACGCGGTCATTATAGTGGGCTTTGAGTGCGGCGGACATCCGGGCATGGACGACGTGACCACCCTCATCCTGGTACCCCGGGCCGTGGACGAAGTGTCCATCCCGGTCATCGCCGGCGGCGGCATCGCCGATGCCCGCGGTTTCGTGGCCGCCCTGGCACTGGGGGCCGAAGGGGTGGTGATGGGCACCCGCTTCGTGGCCACCACGGAGTGCATCGCGCACCCCAATTTCAAGGATTGGATGGTCCGCCACAAAGAAACCGATACGGTGCTCATCCTGCGCTCCATCCGCAACGCCCTGCGGGTCATGCGGAACGCCGCGGCCGAAAAGGTCCTGGCCATGGAGGAGCGGGGCGCCCCCCTCGAGGAACTCCTGACGGTCGTGGGAGGACAGGTGGGACTTAAGGCCCTCCTGGAGGGAGACCTGGAAGGCGGAACCTTCGCCGTGGGGCAGGCCATCGGGTTGATCCACGACGTCAAACCCGTGGCCGAGGTCATCCGGGAAATGGTGGAGGGGGCCGAAAGAATCCTCTCCCGCCTGCAGGGCGCCCTCGGCAAGCAGTAGCACGGGAGCGGGCGGATGGCCCGCCCGCCTTGCGGCTGGACGCCGGGCGCCCTCAGAGGTGCCCGGCGTCCAGCAAGGCCCTCACTCTGGCCGCCAGCTCCCCGGGCGTTGTGACGTGCGTGTGGCCGGTGCGCCGCTCGCGCACCTCCACCTCGCCCTGCTCCACGGCCCGGTTGCCCACCGTGACCCGCAAGGGGTAACCGATCAGATCCGCGTCCTTGAACTTCACCCCGGCCCGCTCCGGCCGGTCGTCCAGCACGGCCTCCACGCCGGCGGCCATCAGTTCGCGATAAAGGCTGTCCGCCAGGCCCATCTGGGCCTCGTCCCGGCTGTTGACCGGCACCACCACCACGTGGTAGGGCGCGATGCTCGCGGGCCAGACGATGCCGTCCGCGTCGTGGTGCTGCTCCACGGCCGCGGCCATGGTGCGGCTGACCCCGATCCCGTAGCATCCCATGATGGCCGGGCGGGCCTCTCCCTTCTCGTCGAGGAAGGTGGCACCCAGGGCGCGGCTGTACTTGTCTCCCAGTTTGAAAATCTGTCCCACCTCGATGCCCCGGGCCTGCTCCAGGGGTTGTCCGCACCGGGGGCACGGCTCGCCGGCCTCCACCACCCTGATGTCGGCCACCGTGGCGACCTGGAAATCGCGTCCCGGGTTGACGTTGACGTAGTGGGTGTCGGCGCGGTTGGCTCCCGCCACGCCGTTGCGCATCTTCATGACCTCGGGGTCCGCCACCACCGGCACGCCCCCCAGCCCCACCGGTCCGGCAAAGCCCACCGGCGCCCCCGTGGCCCGGGCCACGGCCTCGGCCCCGGCCAGTTCCAGGCGTAACACGCCCAAGGCGTTCTGGAGCTTGACCTCGTTCAGCTGCCGGTCTCCACGCACCAGCGCGGCCACCATGCCCTTCTCGGTCTCGTACAGCAGGGTCTTGATGATGCGGCGCGGTGACACGCCGAGATAACCCGCCACCTCCTCTACCGTGGTGCGCGCAGGCGTGGCCACCGCCTCCAGGGGCCGCGGCGGACCGGTGTCCTCCTCCGGGGCCGGCGTGGCCGGGGCGCGCTCCACGTTGGCCGCGTAGCCGCACCTCTCGCTGCTGCAGTACACCAGGAGCGCCTCGCCCGAGGCGGCCGTGACCATGAACTCGTGGCTGTCGTGCCCGCCGATGGCTCCGGTATCGGCCTCCACGACGCGATATTTCAGGCCACACCGGGCGAACACCCGGCTGTAGGCCTCGTACATTTTCCGGTAGCTTACCTCCAGCCCGGCCTCGTCCCGGTCGAAGGAATACAGGTCCTTCATGATGAACTCGCGGCCGCGCAACAGGCCGAAGCGCGGACGCCGCTCGTCCCGGTACTTGTTCTGGATCTGGTACAGGAGCAGGGGTAGCTGCCGGTAAGACTTGACCTCGTTGCGGAAGAGGTCCGTGATGATTTCCTCGTGGGTGGGCCCCAGGCAAAAGAGGCGCCCGTGCCGGTCCTGCAGGCGGAAGAGCTCCGGGCCGTAAACGTCCCAGCGGCCGGACTCCCGCCACAGTTCGGCCGGCTGTATGATGGGCAGCAGCAGCTCCTGGGCCCCCTGACGGTTCATTTCCTCCCGGATGATGGTCTCGATTTTTTCCAGTACGCGCCGGGCGAGGGGCAAAAAGGTGTAAACGCCGGCCGAGACCTTGCGGACGAACCCTGCCCGCACCAGCAACTGGTGGCTCACCACCTCCGCGTCGGACGGCACCTCGCGCAGGGTGGGAATCAACATGGCCGAAACCCTCATGCTTGTTCCTCCCGGATCCGATCAATCTCTTGCAACAATTCCTCAAGGATGGCGTGCCCCGGCACGCGCCGCACCACGCGGCCCCGCCTGAAGATGACGCCGCTGCCGGCCGCCACCGCCACCCCCACGTCCGCCTCCCGGGCCTCCCCCGGCCCGTTGACGGCGCAGCCCATCACGGCCACCCGCAGGGGTACCTCCAAACCCTCCAGGCGCCCCTCCACTTCGGCGGCTATGGGCTCCAGGTCCACGGTGCAGCGGGCACACGTGGGGCACGAAACCAACTCTACCCCGCGCCTCCGGAGGCCCAGGGCCTTTAGAATCTCGAAGGCCACCCGCACCTCGTGCTTCGGATGGGCCGTCAGCGAGACCCGCACCGTGTCCCCCAGCCCTTCGGCCAGAAGCGCCCCGATGCCCACCGCCGAGCGGATGCTACCGGTCCTCAAGGGGCCGGCCTCGGTCACGCCGATGTGGAAGGGGTAGTCGACCCGGGTGGCGAGCAGCCGGTAGGCGGCCAGCATTATGGGTACGCTGGAACTCTTCACCGAAACCTTGATGGCCGTGAAATCCATGTCCTCCAGCAATCTGATGTGGCCCAGGGCGCTTTCCACCAGGGCCTCGGGCGTGACACCGCCGTGTTTGGACAGCAGCGACTTTTCCAGTGAGGCCGCATTAACCCCGATCCTGATGGGTACGCCGCGCTCCCGGGCGGCCCGCACCACGGCCTTCACCCGCTCCTTGCCGCCGATGTTCCCGGGGTTGAGGCGCAGGCCGTCCACGCCGGCCTCCAGGGCCGCCAGGGCCAGGCGATGGTCGAAGTGGATGTCGGCCACCACGGGCAGGGGGCTGCGCCGTTTGATCTCCTTGAGGGCACCCGCGGCCTCCCGGTCCGGCACCGCCACCCGCACGATTTCGCACCCTTCCGCGGCGAGTTCCTCGATCTGCGCCAGGGTCGCGGCCACGTCCGCGGTGGGCGTCTTGGTCATGGACTGCACCACCACGGGGGCGCCGCCCCCGACCTGGACGCTGCCGATCCACACGGGGCGCGTCGCGCGCCGGGGCAGGTCACATGAGCCGGATGATGTCATGGTACGTGATCACCACCATCAGGAGCAGCAGCAACCCCAGACCGATGAGGTGGATGAGGTTCTCCTTGGCCGGGTCCAGGGGGCGTCCCCGCACCCCTTCCCAGGCCAGAAACAGGATGCGGCTCCCGTCCAGGGCCGGGATGGGCAGCAGGTTGAAAAGGCCCAGATTCACACTCAGAAAGGCCGCCAGCTGCACCAGGGAAAAGAAACCGAACTGGGCCGCCTGCCCGATCTCCCAGGCCACCCTCACGGGCCCGGCCAGGTCCACCGGTGCCTCCCTGGTGAACATCTTCCCCACAAAGGTGACGATCAGCGCCGTGAGCTTGCCGGTGTAATGCACGCCGCTGGCCAGCCCGGCCAGAACTCCCATACGGTGGAACTCTATGGCCGGGGTAATGCCGATCTTCCCCTGCCCGTATTCGTCCGCCACCGGAACGAGGATGAACTCCCGGGTCCGCCCCTCGCGCTCCACCGTGAGCCTCAGCTCCCGCCCCGCCCTGGTCTGGACCTTCTGTACCAGTTCCTCCCATGTGGCCACGGGCTGCCCGTTCACGGCCACGATGCGGTCCCCCGACGCCAGACCCGCGGCCGCGGCCGGATAATCGGGCAGCACCTGGCGGATCACCGTGCTGGCCCGCGGGATCCCCTGGGCGATGAATACCACGGCCAGCAGCACCACGGCCAGCACGAAGTTCATTACCGGCCCGGCGGTTATGATGGCCACCCGCTGCCAGACGGGCTTGTACTGAAAGTTTAGCTCGGGCGGAACGCCCTGCTCCGTGGGGTCCATGCCGGCCATCCGCACGAACCCGCCCAGCGGCAGGAGCCTCAGGGCGTAAAGCGTGCCCCGCCAGGTCACGCCCACCACGCGGGGTCCGAAGCCGAGGCTGAACTCGTGTACCCCGACGCGCGCCATTTTGGCCACGGCGAAATGGCCGAATTCGTGGACGAAGATCAGCAGGCCGAAAATGACCAGCGAAACCAGCAGGGTGCTCATGACGTCACCTTCGCAATCAGCGCTTCGGCCAGGCGGCGGGCCCAGCCGTCCGCGGCCATGATGTCCTCCAGGGTGGGATGGGATACCGTACGGTGCCGGTCCATCACGCGGGCCACGACCTCGGCTATCCCGGTGAAGGGAAGCCTGCGGCCAAGAAAGGCCGCCACCGCCACCTCGTTGGCCGCGTTCAGTACCGCGGGCAGCGTGCCCCCGGTCTTGCCGGCCTCTCTGGCCAGCCTCAAGGCCGGAAAGCGTTCCTCGTCCGGGGCTTCGAAGGTCAGGGCCCCCAGGGCGACCAGGTCCGGTGCTTCGCACAAGGGCCCCCAGCGTTCCGGGTAGCTCAGGGCGTACTGAATGGGCAGGCGCATGTCGGGAACCCCCAGCTGTGCCAGCACGGCTCCGTCCCGGAAAACCACCAGCGAATGAACGATGCTCTGGGGGTGAATCACCACCCGGATCCGTTCATAGTCTATACCAAACAGCCAGTGGGCTTCAATAATTTCAAGGCCCTTGTTCATTAAGGTGGCCGAATCCACGGTAATTTTGGGGCCCATGCGCCAGTTGGGATGCCGGAGCGCCTCCTCGGGCGTGACCCCGGCCAGGGTGGTCCGGCTATAGGTGCGGAACGGCCCCCCGGAGGCCGTCAGGACGAGTTCCCGGACCTCCTCCCATCGGCTACCCTGCAGGCACTGCCAGATGGCGGAGTGCTCGCTGTCCACGGGCCGCAAGAGACGCCCCGCCCGACCCGCCAGGGCCGTCACCAGCTCGCCCCCGGCCACCAGAGTCTCCTTGTTGGCCAGAGCCACCTCTTTGCCCGCCTTCAGGGCGGCGAGGGTGGGCAGGAGGCCGGCCACGCCGGTGACGGCCACGAGCACGATGTCTACCTCCGGCCAGGCGGCAACCCGGAGTAAGCCCTCTTCGCCCTCCAGGATGACCGGCCTCTCGGCCGGCGCCAGGGCCGCCTCCAGTTCCCGGGCCCCGACCGTAGCCACCACGGCGGGTCGGAACTCGCGGACCTGTTCCGCCAGTAGCGCCACGTTACGACCGGCCGCCAGGCCCACCACGCGCAACCGATCGGGGAAGGCTCGCGCCACCTCCAGGGCCTGCCGCCCCACCGAGCCGGTACTTCCCAGTATGGCCAGTCCCTTCACCGGGGACACCTCCATGCAAGCCGCGGGGTAAGGGCCCCCCGGTACGGGCCAGAGAAAGGGTCCGTTCGCGAAAGCAAGCGAGTTCGAACGATGAGGGCACGGCCCGGGTCTCCTAAGACCTGGTACGCCATAGATCTACGGCCGAACGCGCGAAGGCCTGCAGGGCGATAAACAGTATGGGACCCAGAATGAGGCCCCCGACCCCCAGGAGCTTCAGACCGCCGTACATGGCCACCAGGGCCGCCAGAGGATGCAGGCCTACCGCGGCCGCCACCACGCGCGCCTCAAGCAACTGCCGTACCACCAGAATGAGGCCGTAGAGTATCAGCAACTTGACGGCCAGCACCGTCCCGCCCGTGGCCAGACACCAAGCCAGCCAGGGCAGAAAAATCGCGCTCGGCCCCAAGATCGGCAACAGGTCGAACAGGCCGATGGTCAAACCAAGACTTAGGACGTAAGAAGAGCCGATGACACGAAGCCCCACCAGCGCTATTACGGTCGTTATAGAGGCCAGGATGACCTGGGCCCGCACGTAACCGCCGAAGGCCCCCCACGCGCGCGCCACGGCCTCCAGGGTCCGCACGCCCCAGGGTTCGGGCAGCCAGCGCAACCACCAGCGTACCAGTTGCGGACGGTCCCGTCCCAGGAAATAGGTCGCCAGCAGGGCCACCAGCAGCACCAGAAGCACGCCCGGCACCGCGGCCAGGCCCCGCAGCAGGGAATTCACCACGCGGGCCACAAACCCGTGAATACCGTTGGCCACCGCGGTCAGGTTCTGATCCAGGTAGCCGGTGGCCCAGGTGGGGAGGCGCCCGTAGAGGTGCCAGCTCCAGGCCAGAATGCGTTGCAGCTGGTACTGCACCTCTTGCTTGTAGGCCGGTATGCCGGCCATAAGACGGCTTAGCTCGTCAACCAGATAGACTACGAACCATGTTAGCGTTACCCCCACGGCGCCGAGTACCGCCAGCAGGACACCGCATACCGCCACCCCCCGGGGTAACCGCAGGCGCCTCTCCAGCCAGCGGACCGGCCGCTCCAGCAACATGCTGAGGATTAAAGCGAGCAAAAAGGGCAAGAGTACGGGGAACAGGAGCTTCACCGCAAGGTAGGCTATCCAGCCGGCGGCGGCCAGCAACAGCATGGCCCCGCTGTATAAAAACACGTTCTTTAGCAAAATTTTCACCTCAACCTATTATAGACGAGAGCGGCCAGGTAGTATACCAGTGGGGCCGAAAACAGCAAACTGTCGAAGCGGTCCAGAATCCCCCCGTGACCCGCCAGCAACCCACCGCTGTCCTTGAGCCCGGCGTGGCGCTTCATCGCCGATTCCACCAGGTCCCCGAGTTGAGCCGCCAGCCCCACGGCCAGACCCACCGGGGCCAGGATGTAGGGCGACTGGACCAGATATCCCACGAGGGCCGCGACCGCCGCCGCGGCCAGGACCCCGCCCACTGCACCCTCCAGCGTCTTGCCGGGGCTGAGCCCGGCCACCAGCGGCCGGCGCCCGGCGAGGCGTCCGGTGAAGTAGGCCGCCGTGTCCGCGGCCCACGTGCTCAGCAAAACCAGTAAAACCCAGGTGCGACCCTCGGGCAACGACCGCAGTACGTATAGGTAAAGGACGAGCGCGGTGTAACAGGAGAGGAGAAACCCCCCCGCGGCGTCCGGGGGGCGGTAGTCCGGAAAAAGCAATACGCAGGCCACCAGGTGACCCAATAACAGAAGACTCAGCGTCAGGGCCACGCCGTAACCCTGCCCGTAATAAAGCCCCAGGGGCAGGGCCAGCCCGCCCCCGAGCGCCAGCCACGGCAGGGGCCTGAGACCCCATTTGCGCGCCAGCCGGAGGCCTTCTGCGAGGGCCAGCAACTGAACGGCGGCGAGCAAAGCGAGAAACGTCCCGCCGCCCACCCAGGCCGCGGCCAGCATCAGCGGTATACCCCAGACGGCCGTGATAATTCTATGCCAGAGCATGCCACACCCGATCAGCCCGCACGTCGGCCGGAAGACACCGGAAGAGTTCAGGGGTGAGGTTTGAGACCTCCGAACCTGCGCTCGCGCCGCTGGTAGTCCAGGATGGCCTCGAGCAAGTGTACGCGCCGGAAATCCGGCCAGAGTACGGGGGTTACCCACAGTTCGGCGTAGGCCACCTGCCACAACAGGAAGTTACTTATACGCATCTCCCCGGAAGGCCGGATCACCAGGTCCGGGTCCGGCAGCCCGGCGGTATACAAGGCCCCCGCCACGCGGCTCTCGTCGATTTCCTCCACCCGCAAGGTACCGGCCAGCACCTCGGCCGCCAGCCGGCGCGCGGCATCCACCAGTTCGGTGCGGCCACCGTAATTCAAAGCCAGATTGAGCACCATGCGTTCGTTTTTCGCGGTCCGTTCCATGATCTCGTAGACCGCACTCCTGGCCGGCGGCGGCAATTCGTCGAGGCGGCCTATGGCGTGGACCCGGATGCCGTTGCGCTCCAATTCTTGGGCTTCCCGGTGCAGGTATTCAACCAGCAAATCCATCAACACGTTGACCTCTTCTTGCGGTCTCTTCCAGTTCTCAGTCGAGAACGCGAAAACCGTCAGGACCGGGATGCCCAGTTCGGCGCAGAGTTCCACCACTTGACGTAGCGACTCCACCCCCGCACGGTGTCCGAAGGTACGGGGCAATCCCCGCCGGCTGGCCCAGCGACCGTTCCCGTCCATAATGATGGCAATGTGGCGCGGCAGGCGGCCAGCGTCCACCCGCCGGCGCAAGGATTCCTCGCGGGGCTTCGGGTTGCGCAAGCAAAACGAGCGCAACACCGCACCGGCCCTGCCCGGCCATGAAAATAACCCCCTCGTCCGAGAGGGGGTCGCACCGGCTTTATTCTCTGACGACGGCTCCCGCAGGACAGACATCGAAGCAGGTTCCGCACTCCTCGCACCTTTCGGGATCGATGTGGTAGCGAGCGCCCTCCACAATGGCCTGGTTGGGGCAGGATTCGGCACACGTTCCGCAGGCCTGGCAGTCGTCGGTGATTCGGTAGGCCAACACGGCACCCCCTTTCCCGCCCTGCTGGCCGACCGCCGTGATGATGCCACGCCGTTCTCCCAGGACCAGCCACCGCGCCACCCGCAAGGTTCCGACATCGGTCCGCCCGCCCGGGGCCCTGGTGATGACCACCGTGACCTCCCAGCCCTCGGCCGCCAGACGTTGCAGGGCGTGTTGCAGTTCTAATCCCAGGATGTCCGGTGCCATGGGGTTCTATACCTGCATGATCTCCTGCTCTTTCAGGGCCGCCAGCTGGTCCACTTCCTTGATATACTTGTCGGTCAGCTTCTGCACCTCGTCCTGGCGGCGGCGCAGCTCGTCTTCCGAGAGGTTCTCTTGCTTTTGCCGCGCCTTCAGCTGGTCGTTGGCCTCCCGCCGGATGTTGCGGATGGCCACGCGCCCTTCCTCGGCCTTTTTCCGCACCTGCTTTACGAGTTCCTGTCGCCGTTCCTGAGTGAGTTGCGGAATTACCAGCCGCAAGACATTGCCGTCGCTGACAGGGTTGATTCCCAGGTCCGACTTCAAGATCGCCTTTTCTATCTCCGGCAGCACGCTCCGATCCCAGGGCTGTACGACCAGGAGGCGTGCTTCCGGGGCGCTGATCGTGGCCAGCTGGTTGACCGGGGTCGGGGTGCCGTAGTAGTTGACAGTGATCTTATCCAGCAGCGCCGGCGTGGCCCTTCCCGCCCTCAGACCCGCCAGTTCGCGCCTGATTACCTCCACGGTCTTCTTCATGTTTTCCTGCGCGGTATTGATAATGTCCTGCACCGCAATCACTCCCCACGTAAGTACCGATGTCCTCCCCGAAGACGGCGCGTTTGATGTTACCCGGTTGTTTGAGGCTGAAAACCACCAGGGGAATTCGGTTGTCCATACAGAGGGAGGTGGCCGTGGCGTCCATGACGCCCAGGCCCCTGTTCAGCACCTCGATGTAGGAGAGTTCGGTGAATTTGCGCGCCGCGGGATTGACCCGGGGATCCGAGTCGTAGACCCCGTCCACGCCCTTGGCCATGAGGATGACGTCGGCCTCGATCTCGGCCGCCCGCAGGGCGGCGGTGGTGTCGGTGGAAAAGTAGGGGTTGCCGGTCCCCGCGGCGAAGATGACCACCCGCCCCTTCTCCAGGTGGCGGATGGCGCGCCGCCTGATGTACGGCTCGGCCACGGCCCGCATTTCGATGGCCGTCTGCACGCGGGTCTCAACCCCGAGCTTCTCCAGGGCATCCTGCAGGGCCAGGGCGTTGATCACCGTGGCCAGCATGCCCATGTAGTCGGCGGTGGCCCGGTCCATCCCCTTGGCGCTCCCCGCCAGGCCGCGCCAGATGTTACCCCCGCCCACCACCACCGCCATTTCCACCCTGTACTGCACAACGTCCTGGATTTCCCGGGCGATACCCGCCACCACCTCCGGGTCGATGCCATAGCCCTGGCTTCCGGCCAGGGCCTCACCGCTAACCTTCAGGACGACCCGGCGGTATTTCGGCGTCACCACTTTCCGGTCCCCCTCCGCAGGCGCGGGATCAGTCGGCCCCGGCGGGCAGGCCCTCGCCCAATTCGAAGCGCGCAAACCGGCGGACCGTGATGTTTTCGCCCAGTCTGGCAATCTTTTCAGTTATCAACTGCCCTACCGTGATGTTGGGATCCTTGATGAAGGGCTGTTCCAGGAGGCACTGCTCCTTAAAAAACTTTTCCAGCCGGCCCTCCACCATGCGGTCCACAACCTTTTCGGGCTTTCCCTCCCGCAAGGCCTGGGCCCGCAGGATGGCCCGCTCCCTGGCCACGACTTCCTCCGGGACGTCGTCGCGCCGGATGTATTCGGGCCGCGCGGCCGCAATCTGCATGGCCAGGTCCCTGGCCAGGGTCCGGAACTCCTCGGTTCTGGCCACGAAGTCGGTCTCGCAGTTAACCTCCACCAGGACGCCGATGCGGCCGCCGCCGTGGATGTAGGCCTCCACCAGGCCGTCGTTGGCCACCCGACCGGCTTTTTTGGCGGCCGCCGCCAGCCCCTTCTCCCGCAGGATGGTGATGGCCCGCTCCATATCCCCCCGGGCCTCTACGAGGGCCTGCTTGCACGCCAGCATGCCGGCGCCGGTCCTTTCCCTCAGCTCCTTGACCTGGGCGGCTGGGACTTCCATATCGTGGACCTCCTCGGTAGTTTAGTATCACCGGAAAGCGGGAACCCAACCGCTCCCGCCCGCGCCCCTACTCCACCAGACCCTGCCGGCCCTCTATCACGGCGTCGGCCATTTTGCTGGTGAGCAGGCGCACGGCCCGGATGGCGTCGTCGTTCCCCGGAATCACGTAGTCGATCTCGTCGGGATCGCAATTGGTGTCCACAATGGCCACGATGGGAATGTCCAGCTTGCGTGCCTCGCTGACGGCAATGCGCTCCTTACGCGGGTCTACCACAAACAGGGCGTTGGGCAACCGCTTCATTTCCTTGATGCCACCCAAAAACTTTTCCAGCCGCTCCTTTTCGTGCAGGAGCTCGGCCACTTCCTTCTTGGGCAGGCGTTCGAAAAGACCGTCGTTTTCCATCTTTTCCAGAACATGTAGACGGTCGATGCGCCGCCGGATGGTATTGAAATTGGTCAGCATGCCGCCCAGCCAGCGCTGGTTAACGTAAAACATGCCACAACGGGTGGCTTCCTCGCGCACCGCCTCCTGGGCCTGCTTCTTGGTGCCCACGAAGAGCAGGGTGCCGCCGGCGGCCGCCAGGTCGCGGACGAAATTGTAGGCCTCCTCGATCTTCCGAACCGTTTTCTGTAAATCGATGATATAAATGCCATTTCGGTCCGTAAAAATATAAGGTGCCATTTTGGGATTCCAGCGCCTGGTCTGGTGCCCGAAATGCACCCCTGCCTCCAAAAGCTGCTTCATGGAAACAATGGCCACGCACTCCACTCCCTTGTGGTTTTGTTCCTCCGCCGCCTTCATCACCCGGTCCGCCCCGGCAGTGCGGAGACCCGGCCGGAATCAGAGCGACGTGCGTAATCCGGTTCCACGCCAGCAAGTATTCTAGCACAAACGCCGGGTCCGCGCAAGACCTAGCCGTGCTGGCGCAGCCGGGCCAGTTCTTCAAAGAGGCAATTGTTCAGGACCCGGATGTATGTACCCTTCATGCCCAGGGAGCGGGCCTCGATTACCCCTGCGCTTTCGAACTTGCGCAAGGCGTTGACAATTACGGACCTCGTGATGCCCGCGCGGTCCGCCACCTTGCTGGCCACCAGCAGGCCTTCCTCGCCCTCCAGTTGCTCGAAGATATGCTTGATGGCGTCCAGCTCGGAGTAAGAAAGCGTGCCCAGGGCAATCTGCACGGCGGCCCGCTTGCGGGCCTCTTCTTCCATCTTGTCGACCCGCGCCCGCATGACCTCCATGCCCACCACGGTGGCACCGTACTCGGCCAGAATAAGGTCCTCCTCGGTGAAGTGTTCGTCGAACTTGGCCAGGATGAGGGTACCCAGACGCGAACCGCTGGCCAGGATGGGTACCACCGTACTCACCTTATTATTAAAGTGGCATTGCTGGCCGGACATAAAAACGCAGGCATTGGCCATCTGGCAGAAGTTGGCCTGCGTCTCCCTGAACTGCAGGAGGTAGTACGTGTATTGCTCGGGAAAGCCCCGCTTCTCCTCCACGATCTCCTGCATGACAGGACAGTAAAAATCCTCCATGAAGGCGTAGCCCAGAACACGGCCCTGTTCGTCGATGATGTAGGTGTTGGAACCGATGTTTTCGCTGAGCACCTGGGCTACCTCACCGAAGTTTACCGTATAGCCCCCCGATTTCTGGAGTAGCCGGTTGATGGCCCGGGTCCTCTCCAACAAACGCCGCATCATCTCCTGCCCCCTTTCCAAAAAACAACGCACAGGCACCGCACCAATTCGAATCCCACGATGCCACCCCTACCTTATCCTTTACCCCAAACCTTCTCTCTCTATAAGATGTATCTGCTCAGGTCCGTATCCTCAACGATGTCCGCGAGCTTACGGTGCACGTATTCGCGGTCGATCACCACCTCTCCCTTAGCCATGTCCGGCGCCTCGAAGGATATGTCCTCCAGCACCTTTTCCACGATGGTGTGCAGCCGGCGGGCTCCGATATTTTCCGTGCGCTCATTTACAGTATAAGCGATCCGTGCTATTTCTTCAAGAGAATCTTCGGAAAATTTTATGTGCACCCCTTCGGTGGCCAGCAGTTCGGTGTACTGCCGGATCAGGGAGTTCCGCGGTGCGGTCAGAATACGCTTGAAGTCCTCCTGAGTCAGACTGTGGAGCTCCACCCGGATGGGAAAGCGGCCCTGGAGTTCCGGGATAAGGTCCGAGGGCTTGGCCGTGTGGAAGGCCCCGGCGGCGATGAACAGGATGTGGTCGGTCCTCACCGGACCGTACTTGGTGATCA
>DYER01000112.1 GCA_020725605.1 Ammonifex sp.
CCCCCCCCCCCCCCCCCCCGATATACGGGGGTTTGGAGTGGGTGAGAGTTTCCGGCGAGGTGCGGCGTTGAGGCCCTTGATTCTTCGCTTGCGACATCCCGCATCCCTCCGGCATAACTGTGGGGCTAAAAAGAAAGGCCCCGTCCGGGACCTTCAAGCCGCAGGTACGATATGTACCCCGCTTGCAGCCCGGCCGTCATGGCGATTTACCTCGCTTTAGACCCGTTGGCTTTGCGCCCCCGGCTTTCGCCGGGTTTGCCCTCCGCTGGGATTTGTAACCTGTTGTCGATTATTCTACTTTGTTGTCATCTTCCTGTCAATATCAGAACATTGACCGCGGGGGGATAGTCAGTCTTTACGCCCCGGAGGGCGTTTTACCCGGGAACCTCACCCTTACGGGATAGGTGTAAACGTTCATGCGCTTGCCACGGGCGAAGCCTACCACCGTGACGCCCAGGGTGCCGGCCAGTTCCAGGGCCAGATTCGTGGGGGCGGCGCGGGAAACCAGCACCGGCACGCCGAGGCGGGCGGCCTTGACGACCATTTCGGCGGTGACGCGGCCGCTGAGGAGCAGGAGTTTGTCCCCGGTGCTCAGCTCTTCCAGAAAGGCCCGTCCGCAGACCTTGTCCACGGCGTTGTGCCGGCCGACGTCCTCATACAGGTAGATAATCCCGTTAGGGGCGGCCAGGGCCGCGGCGTGC
The DNA here is from genome assembly GCA_020725605.1 of Ammonifex sp. Classification (GTDB taxonomy): domain Bacteria; phylum Bacillota; class Desulfotomaculia; order Desulfotomaculales; family DYER01; genus DYER01. Next base: position 702 of record DYER01000112.1, read on the forward strand.
ACTCCGCCGGTGAGGTGAAAGGTGCGGGCCCCTTTTTCCAGGTCCGCCATGAGGGCACCCGCCGTGGAGGGATCGATCTCGAGGGGGGCCGTAACAGGTTCCAGGTTGCGGGCGTCGTTGACGAAGTAGAAGGCGGTCCGGCCGCGGCCGCAGCAGGAGGTTACGTACCGGCGCAAGAAACCCTGTTCCGCCTCGCTCGGAGTCGCCGTTACACGGATTACCCCCTGTGCCCGGTCCACCTCCAGGCCGTGCAGGTCGCTTTTGCGCCGCAAGAGGCCCTCGGTGTAAAGGAACCCCACCGCCAGTTCCTCCAGGTCCCTCGGCAGGCACACCAGGGTGACCAACTCCTTCCCGTTGAGGTACAGGGTGAAGGGCGCCTCGTCCACCACCACGTCCCCGGTCCGTTCCTCGCGCCCGTCGGTGATCCTGATTACGCCCCTTCGGACCAGCGCGCCGTCTTCGGCCATGGCCTCCGCCCCCCGCTTCGCGGTTATGCGCCTTACGCTATTTTAGCCCATCCGTATCGCATAAAGAAAGATGCCGCGCGCGATGTTGTTGACGCAGACGCTCTTTGTGGTTATGCTAGACTCAGTATGACGAGGGACAGGGGGGCCGGAAGCCTTGCCGGGCCGGGCCGTTTATTATTTGCGCCTTTCGGTAACGGGCCGCTGCAACCTGCGGTGTATCTACTGCCGCTCCGGGGACGACGCCGCCCCGCCGGCCGGAGCGGAACTGCCCGCTGAGGACCTGCTGAAGATCGTCCGGGCCGCGGCCCTAATGGGTTTCAGGAAAGTGCGCCTCACCGGTGGCGAACCGCTACTCCGGGCCGACATCGTGGACCTGGTCCATTTCGTGGCCCGCGTACCCGGCATTGACGACCTGGCCCTTACCACCAACGGGGTGAGGCTGGCCCGTCTTGCGCCGGCCCTGGCACGGGCCGGCCTCAGGCGCGTGAACGTAAGCCTGGACACGCTGCGGCCGGAGCGCTTCCGCCGCATCACGGGCGGTGACCGCTGGCATGAGGTGTGGGAGGGCATCGAGGCCGCCCTGGCGCTGGGGCTGAATCCGGTCAAGCTAAACACCGTGGTCCTCCGCGGCCTCAACGACGACGAGGTACGGGACCTGGCCCGTCTGACCCTGGACCGGCCGCTGCACCTGCGGTTCATCGAAGTGATGGGCTTTAAAGGCAACAGCCGGGCCGCCGCGCGGCGGGTGGGCACCGCCGAGGTGCGGGCCCTGCTGGAGGCCGAGTTCGGCCCCCTGGAACCGGGAAAACCGGTGGCCGGCTGCGGCCCGGCCCGCTACTGGAAGTTGCCGGGGGCCAGGGGTACCGTCGGCTTCATCAGCCCCTACAGCGCTCCCTTTTGCGACTGGTGCAACCGGCTGCGGGTTACCGCCGCGGGTACTTTACGCCCCTGCCTCCACGACCCGTGGGAGCTGGACCTGACGTTGCCCCTGGCCAGGGGGGCCACAGAAAGGGATCTGGCCGGCCTGTTCGAGCGCGCCCTGGCCCGCAAGGCCGCGCATCGTGGCGCGGCGGCCGCCACCGGCGGTGGGCGCCCGATGGCGGAACTGGGCGGCTGAGGGCGAGGGTCCGTACCCGCCGGCGCTCACCCGGGGGCCCGGAGGGTGTGACCACGCGGCCCGCACCGGACCCGGTAATCGGGAGGTCTGAACGGTGGAAGAAGTGCGCATGATAGACGTGGGCGGCAAGCCGCCCACCCGACGGGAGGCCGTGGCAAAGGGCGAAATAAGGATGCGTCCCTCCACGCTGGCCGCCATTGTGGAGGGACGCGTGCCCAAAGGGCCGGTACTGCACGTGGCCCAGGTGGCCGGGATCATGGCCGCCAAGGCCACGCCCCGCATCGTACCCCTGTGCCATCCCCTGCCGCTGGAAACCGTGGAGGTGGATATTTACCCGGGGGAGGCCGCCGTGGAGATCGAGGCCCGGGTCCGCACCACGGCGTCGACCGGAGTGGAGATGGAGGCCCTGACGGCGGTGGCCGCGGCGGCCCTGACCGTCTACGACATGTGCAAGGGCCTTGACCCGGAGATGACCATTGACAACGTGCGCCTGATTATGAAAAGCGGGGGCCGGAGCGGGACCTTCCGGCGCCCGGAAGCCGGTAGCGGTGGAACCCCGGCAGACCCGGGGAGGTGTGGCGCCCAGTGAAGGGCCGTGTGGTGGCGGTCTGCGTGAGCGAGCGCAAGGGCGAACGCAAAAGGAACGTGGGCGCGGGACGCCTGGTGGCCGGGTACGGCCTGGAGGGGGACGCCCACGCCGGCGGCTGGCACCGCCAGGTGAGCCTCCTGGCGGTGGAGAGCATCGAGAAAATGCGGATGCGGGGTCTGGACGTCGGGCCGGGAGATTTCGCCGAGAACATTACCACCAGGGGCCTGGACCTGCTGCGCCTGCCCGTGGGCAGCCTCCTGCGGGTGGGTACGGCCCTCGGGGAAGTAACGCAGATCGGAAAGGAGTGCCACGCTCCCTGCGCCATTTACCGGCGGGCCGGGGACTGCGTGATGCCGCGGGAAGGTATTTTCCTGCGGGTAATCGTCGGCGGCACGGTAAAGGTGGGTGATCCCGTGGAGGTGGTGTCCGGTGTATAGGGCGGCGGTGGTGACGGTCAGCGACCGGGCCTCCCGCGGGGAGCGCCGGGACGAAAGCGGCCGCACCGCGGGCGAGATGCTATCGGGTATCGCCACCGTGGAGGAATACCGGGTGATACCCGACGACATGGAGCAGATCATCGAAACCCTGGTGGACCTGAGCGACCGTAAGAGGGTGCATCTCGTCATAACCACGGGGGGCACGGGCTTCGGACCGCGCGACAACACGCCGGAGGCCACCCTGGCGGTGGTGGAACGGGAGGCGCCGGGACTGGCGGAGGCCATGCGCGTGGCGGGTTTAAAGGAGACGCCCCGGGCCATGCTGTCCCGGGCCGTGGCCGGCATCCGCCAGAACACCCTGATCATTAACCTTCCCGGTAGCCCGAAGGCCGTGCGCGCGGGCCTGAGCGTTTTGCTGCCCGTGCTCCCCCACGCCCTGGAGGTACTGGCCGGGCGGGCCGGGGAGTGCGGCCGGGAATAGAAGGAATCAAGGTTGGAAAAAAATAAGATAGAGAAAAATCGAGCCTTGGGGGTTCTTGTGGCCTGCGCGACGCTAAAATCGAGCTTGTTGGCGTCAGCGCACCCTTGCCTTTCGGGTTGGGGTTCTATATTATAGTTGGCGGCATTAGCACTCACCCAGATTGAGTGCTAGTAACACCCAAAATCTACGCTGGGAGGGGTTTTCGTTGAAGATCAGGCCACTGGGAGACAGGGTGGTCGTGAAACCGCTGCCCACGGAAGAGCGGACCAAGGGAGGGATTGTCCTGCCCGACACCGCGAAAGAGAAGCCGCAGCAGGGTGAAGTGCTGGCGGTGGGGCCGGGCCGCCTCCTGGACAACGGCCAGCGGGTGCCTATCGATCTCAAGGTGGGCGACAAGATCCTGTACTCCAAGTACGCCGGCAACGAAATCAAAATGGAAGGCGAAGAGTACCTGATTTTGCGCGAAAGTGACATTCTGGGAGTAATCGAGTAAAAGCCAAAGGGAGGGTGCCAACTTGGCGGGCAAAGAAATCATCTTCCGTGAGGACGCACGTCGGGCCCTGGAGCGGGGCGTGAACGCCCTGGCCGACGCGGTGAAGGTGACCCTGGGGCCCAAGGGTCGCAACGTGGTGCTGGAGAAGAAGTTCGGTTCGCCCTCGGTGGTCAACGACGGCGTGACCATTGCGCGCGAGATCGAACTGCCCGATCCCCTGGAGAACATGGGCGCGCAACTGGTAAAGGAAGTGGCCACCAAGACCAACGACGTGGCCGGTGACGGTACGACCACGGCGGCGGTGCTGGCCCAGGCCATCGTGCGGGAGGGCCTCAAGAACGTGGCCGCCGGTGCCAACCCCATGATCATGAAGCGGGGCATCGAGCGGGCCGTGGAGAAGGCCGTCGAGGAGATCAAGAAGATCGCCAAGCAGGTGGAGACCAAGGCGGCCATCAGCCAGGTGGCTTCCATTTCGGCCAACGACGCGGGCATCGGCAGCCTGGTGGCCGATGCCATGGAGAAGGTGGGCAAGGACGGCGTAATCACGGTTGAGGAGTCCAAGGGCATCCAGACCACCCTCGAAGTGGTCGAGGGCATGAACTTCGACCGCGGCTACATCTCGCCCTACATGATTACGGACCCCGACCGCATGGAGGCCACCCTCCAGGACCCGTACATTCTCATTACGGACCGTAAGGTTTCCGCGGTGGCGGACCTGCTGCCCATCCTGGAGAAGGTGGTGCAGACCGGCAAGCCCCTGGCGGTCATCGCCGAGGACGTGGAGGGCGAGGCCCTGGCGACCCTGGTGGTCAACAAGTTGCGGGGCAC
>DYER01000113.1 GCA_020725605.1 Ammonifex sp.
CCTGGAGGACCCCATCGAGTACGTCCACCGGCATAAGAAAAGCCTGGTCAACCAGAGGGAGATCGGCCACGACTCCCAGAGCTTCGCCAGCGCCCTGCGGGTGGCCCTGCGGGAAGACCCGGACGTGATCCTGGTGGGCGAGATGCGCGACCCCGAAACAATCGCCATCGCCATCACCGCCGCCGAGACCGGGCACCTGGTCATGTCCACCCTGCATACATCGAGCGCGGCCCAGACCATTGACCGCATCGTGGACGTCTTTCCTCCCCACCAGCAGCAGCAGATCCGCATCCAGCTCGCCAACACCATCCAGGGCGTGATCAGCCAGCAATTGGTACCACGCGTCGACCGGCCCGGCCGGGTGGCGGCCCTGGAAATCATGGTGGCCACGCCGGCCATCCGCAACCTCATCCGGGAGGGCAAGACCTACCAGATACCCTCCCAGATCCAGACCGGGGCCCGGTACGGCATGCAGACCCTGGACATGGCCCTGCGCAGCCTCTACCTCAAGAAGATCATCAGCAAGGAAGAGGCCCTCAGCCGGGCCGCGGACCCCGAGACCCTGCTGAAGGCCCTGTGAGGCGCGGCCCGTTGCCGGTGGGCCCGAAAAGGGCCGCCCGGGACTCTGCCCGCGCGGGCGGCCGTCGTGTCCGGTGGCGCCGTTGCGGTTTGTCGCTTCGGATTGCGGGACCGCCCCGGGTTAATCCGGTCGAGGGGGTTCACGGGTAAATGGCGGCACGATTCTTCTACCGCGCCCGCAACAGCCGCGGGCGCATCGTAAGCGGGCACATCGAGGCCGACAATCGGGGCGCGGCCGTGGCTCTGCTGCGCCAGCGGCGGCTGTTCGTGGTGGAACTGCGGCCCGTGCCCGCCCGTGCCGCAGGGGAAGGGGGAGGGACCCTCCTCCAGCGCGGCGTGGGCGTCAAGGCCCTGGCCCTCTTCTGCCGCCAGTTCGCCACCATGAGCGAGGCCGGCATCCCCTTGCTCCAGTGCCTGCACATCCTGGTGCAGCAGACCGAGCACAAGGCCCTGCGGGCCATTTTGAAGGAGGTGGTGGCCGAGGTCGAGCGGGGCACGGGCCTGAGCGAGGCCTTCGCCCGCTTCCGGGGCCGCATCCCCGAACTCATGGTGAACATGATCGCGGCGGGCGAGGTGGCGGGCACCTTGGACCAGGCCCTCCATCGGCTGGCGGTGCACTTCGAAAAGGAGCACGACCTGCGGGAGAAGATCAAGTCCGCCATGACCTACCCGGTGCTGGTGGCCGGGGTGAGCGTGGTGGCCATGATCGTACTCCTGGTGGTCATCGTCCCCGTGTTCACAGACATCTTCAACCAGATGGGAGCCACCCTGCCCCTGCCCACGCGCATGCTCATTGCCGTGAGCAACTTCGTGAAAAAGGCCTGGTTCGCCCTGCCGGTCCTCGCCGCGGCCCTGTTCATCGGCTTCAGGGCCCTGGCCCGCACGCCCCGGGGCCGGGAGCTCATAGACCGCCTGGTGCTGCGGTTGCCCATCGCCGGACCCCTCATCCACAAGACCATCCTGGCCCGCTTCTCGCGCACCCTGGCCACCCTGCTGCGCAGCGGCGTGCCCCTGCTCCAGTCCATACAGACCGTGGAAAGGGTGGCCGGCAACGTGCTGGTGGCGCGGGAACTGGCCGAGGTGTACCGCACCATCAAGGAGGGCGGCCGCATGGCGGGCGTGCTGGGCAGGAGCAAGTTGTTCCCGCCCATGACCACCAGCATGATCGCCATCGGGGAAGAATCCGGCATGCTGGACATCCTGCTGGAAAAGATCGCGGTTTTCTACGAGCAGGAAGTGGAGGCCCTGGTGGCCCGCATGTCCAGCCTCATCGAACCCCTCATGATCCTGGGCGTGGGCACCATGGTGGGCTTCATGGCCCTGTCCATCTACCTGCCCCTCTTCGGCATGGCCGGGGCCATGCAGGCCGGGACCGTGCCGGGGGCCGCGCCGTAAGCCGTTCGTCCGCCTCGAGGCGGCTGGGGCGCGGCCGTAAGGTTTTGGGTTTTGTTGCCGAGCCTAATCATAAAGGAGCTGAATCGGGGTGGAGTTTAAACGGCCCGAGGTTATTTCCGAGTTGAAAAGATGGCGGGGTGGGCGAGACTGCGGGGTCGCTTTTTGCTATGCCGTGCGTGACCGCCCGGGCGGGGACGGGTCATCCGGGCACCTCCCGTGCCCTTTTGGCCGGCCGTACCTGCCGGTAGCCCCGCAGTCCGTTCCCGGGGGAAAGGAGTTGATAGCCGCCTGGAAAGAAGGAGCGCGTTGCCATCCGGTTGACCAAATAATTCTACGAGAAGAAGGGGGACTTATGTTGGCTCTACGTGAGCGACTCAACGTCTTACGCGACCGGCGCGGCTTCACCATGGTCGAAATGATGGTCGTCCTGATCATCATCGCCGTGTTGATCGGTGTCGGTATCAGGTTTTACTTGGGGTACATTGAGAATTCCCGGGTCACAAAGGCCAAAGGGCAAATCCAAACGATGCAGGCGGCGCTGGATAGCTACTATGCTACAAATGCCGTCTACCCCTCGGACTCCAGCGAACTGTTAAACGCAGGACTAAAAGTTGCCACCGGGACTAGCAGCCCCTTCACCTTGGATAGTACGGATCCGTGGGGGAAGAACTATGCGTATAATGTTAGGGCTGATAAGAAAGCTTACGTCGTATACAGCGGGCACAATAAAGTGCAGGGGAAGGATGCCTACGTAGTGGGCAGGGGAAAGGAAGGTGAATCCGACTCACCGGCTATCGAGGTTACGACCACAGCTCCTACTCCGGCAACCTCATAGATGGGTAGTTGCCATTCTGCTATTGGGGTAATTACAGGGGATGGGGGCCTGCTAAGTTTATCCCCCATCCCTCTATGTTACCTGCCGACCTATTTCGAGGGCGGCAAGACCAAGTGTAATCCAAAAAGGTAGGTTCATGTTACGTCAATACTAAACAAGCCCTGCACCGTGTAGGCAGTGACCATCGCGAAAAATGGAAGGGCGTTGCCGCCCTTCGGCGGATGCAAGAAGAAGGCGAGGAACGCGACGTAGGCTAATAGGGCGAACGCACCCATAAAACTAGGATCTCGAGGAACACGTTATGAACTTTGTCAACTACTACCCCCTTTGATATTATCAATCTGCCGTAGATAACGTGGTCGGGTTCGACGCCAAACGCCCAAAATTCTGGCACCAATTGTACTAGTTTCTTCCAAGAAAACTTCCCGGACCCTGCGGCGTCCTGCATTGTAGTGCCCCTTCTATCTGGGGTGCCGCCGAAAGCGCACGTACCCAGAGGGTCCCGTGGCGTGCGGGTAGCAGTATCAGGGTTACGAGCGCAAAAGCTGCCGCCATGAGGAGGGTATCTTTTCTTGCTTACATAGCGTACTGTGTGGGCGACCACCACTAGTGCAATTACAAGGCCGTCCAACCAAGCATCGCGATACAAGCTGACGAGTAGGCCAGCACAAAGGAGGTTGCTGCAGATCAGCCACATGGCACTCCCGCTACGGAGGTAGAACCATACCGGAGCCGGCAAGAGGAACACCGTATAAGTGCCCAGGAAGTTCGGGTGGCCCAACGCGCCATAGGCGAGCAGGCCCTCACGTGCTGGTTCATGGGGCACCAGGTTGATTGCCGAAGTACTGAGCATGGCCAGAGTGGAGACCACGGCACTGGTAATGCTAAGCCATTTTAGCAGTTTTTTCGGCGCGTCTCCCGTGTGATAGGCAAGGATGGAGAGGATGATTTAGAAGTACCGGTGCTGAGGCCCGTGAACCTGAACAGACTGCCCATCCAGGCGGTCATGGGAATCGGCGTCAAGAATTCAGATACCGTGGAGAAGATCACCAAGAGCCCGAGGGGTATGAAGGCCGGATGGTCAAGAACCACCCACCTTTTGAGGAGCAGTACCAATGCCGTCAGGGATACGAGACCCAGTACCACGTAACGTGGGGCGTAAAAGTATCCCGGTGTCACGGTTCCTCCAGGGAAGAAAATGTAAAAAGGATTGGAATTACCAGTAGCGGTACACCGTCACCATGAACCACAGGAGGGCATAGTCTGCGTCCAGAGTTTTCGTTTTGGCCCACAGGCTGTCTAGGGATGGCACCTATTTGGCTCCTTTCCTTCAGTTCACCCGAGCAGGGTAGCGCTTCGCTGTGTTTTCCATCGACCTTGCGAACTCCTCCCGGGTATGGTACCAAGTAGGAGCCTTGGGTTTCCCTCGGCGCAGTGGGTTGTGACGCCCCAAAAAATCTTCGCGCGGAGTGCTTTAATGGACGGAGCCTAAGGTGGGCGTATAAAGGCTACAGTCTGCCAGAACTACTCGTAGTACTGGTCATTGCAACTGTGCTCCTCGGCGCCGGCCTGCGCTTCTACGCAGGCTACCTGGAAAACGCCCGGGTGACGCGGGCGCGGCACCAGCTGTACACTATCCAGTCGGCGTGCGAAAGTTGCTACGCCGTGCGCCGTGTGTATCCGGCCTCGGCGGCGGAACTGGGCGAGGCCGGGTTTCCCGCCACCGGTGAGGGACCCTTTGAGTTAGAGGCGAGGGACCCTGGGGCCGGCCCTACCACTACCGGGTCGAGGGCGGGGCCAGGGCCTACGTGCTGGAAACGGGCTACAACCGGGTGCAGGGCGTGGTCGGGCGGGCAAGGCGCGTACGAGTTACCGGCCCTGGGCGAGGAGCGCATCCCCTGGCGGTGAGTTCGGGGCACGTCCGATAGTCGGGTTGGCCCCGGCGGCGTGCTGGCCGAGCAGATCTCCCAAATATGGCGGCTGGTCGACACCGTAGCGCAGTCCGATGTTTAAAGGCTGTCCCCGGACCGTCGTCCCCTGTTGGGGTGTCATTGGGGCGGGGTGGCAGTGACGCCGGTACCGGCGCGGCGGGTTCCTGACGTTGACGATGGAGAGCTATCCCGGTTATGATTGATCTCGAGATGGTCGGTCTTACGCCATAAAATGAGCATCTCCTTGGACGATGGGATGGCACTACCGCGTAAAGACGACTTCGGCTATTTGGGGTCTTGTCACGAGTGAGTGCCACGGTCAGGTTATTCAGGTTATTATGTGCAAGCCAGCCACGGATACCCTGAGTGAGGAGAGAATTCCTGAGGCGCGCCGCATGGACGAAAGGCGCAAAAGGAACGCGCCCGTGGGTGTTCCTTGCTGGAAACTGGTTGAAGAGGGCCGCACCCGGTGAACGGGCGTGAGGGGGCGTGGTGGGGTGGTGGGGTACACGGAATGGGACGTAGCCGAACTGCGGGCCTTCGTGAAGGCGAGAAGTGCGGCCAGGCAACAGGAACTGGCGGAGCGCAAAACCCGGGCCCTGGCCGTCGCGCGGCACATCGCCGAGATGCTCCGCGAGAGGTAAGGTTGCCGGGTATGGCTTTTCGGGTCGCTGGCCGGGGACGGCAGCTTCGTCAAACACCCGACATCGACCTGGCGCTGGCAGGGCTTCCGGAAGATGCGGATTTCTGGAAACTGTACGCGAGGTCCTGCTCCTCGCGGCACCCTTCGACGTGGATATGGTATTGCTCGAGTCCGTTTCACCGGGGATGCGGGAGCACGTTCTGCCCAGAGGTGTCGAGTTGTGAGCGGGGAAACTACGATACTGCGAGTCCGTGAGGGCCTTTGCGGTGGGCAACCGGGACGGGAGGGTGGAGCCATGGAGGAAATGCGCGAGGCGGCCCCGGCCTACGAGGCCGGCCGGACCGCGTCCCCGAAACCCGTGACCTTCGAGGAGTTCCTGGCCTGGTGCGACGAGGACACCTGGGCCGAGTGGGTGGACGGGGAGGTCGTGGTCTTGACCCCGGCGAGCGTGGCGCATCAGAGAATAAAGGGGTTTCTCTACCGGTTGATCGCCGAGTTCCTATCGTACCGGCCCCTCGGGGTAGTCCTTGACGCTCCCTTCCTGGTACGCCTGCCGGAACCCCTGCGCCGGGCCCGGGAACCGGACGTCCTTTACGTGTCCCGCGAAAAGCTATCCTTCCTGAAAGAGACCCATTTCGACGGTGCGCCGGACCTGGTAATAGAGGTGGTCTCCCCCGAGAGCCTCGCCCGCGACCGGGGCGAGAAGTATCTGGAGTACGAGGCCGCCGGGGTCAAGGAGTACTGGCTGGTGGATCCGGAGCGGCGCCAGGCCGAGTTCCACCGCCTGGGCGAGGACGGGCGCTACCGGGCCGCGCTGCCCGACGCGCACGGGGTCTACCATGCGGAGGTCCTGCCCGGCTTCCGCCTGAAAGTCGAGTGGCTGTGGCCGGACCCGGCGCCCTCGGTCCTGGAGTGCCTGAAGGAGATGGGTGTGCTCTGATGCCGGGCCGCCTTCACAACGACCGGGTGCTCGAGTTCGCCCGCCGGGCCGCCGAAGTTCTGGGGCGGCATTACGGAGGGCGGCTGGTGTCCGTCTGCCTCTTCGGTTCGGCGGCGCGGGGGGCCTTGCGCCGGGGTAGCGACGTCGACTTCCTGGTGGTGTTGAAGGACGCCCTGCGCTCCTATCACAAGCGGCTCAAGGAACTTTGGCCGGCAGTGGAGGAGATCCGGGACTCCCGGGAGATGGAGCGCCTGGACGAGGTGGGCCTGCACCTGGAGCCCTCATTCTTGGTGTTGACCCGCGCGGAGGTGGCCGGCCATCCCCCGCTGCTGATTCCCATTGCCGAGGAAGGTGTGATACTCGCGGACCGTGACGGCTTCCTGGCCGCCGAGCTGGCCGGGGTCAAGGAAAAACTTGCCGGCCTCGGGGCGGTGAAGAAGGCCACTCCCCACGGCCCTTACTGGGTGTTGAAACCGGACCTGCGGCCGGGTGAGGTATTTGAGATATGAGAAACGACAGGCTGGTCAAGGCGGCGCTGGCGGACGCCGAAATCATACTCGAGGAGGCCCGCGAGTCCCTGGCCCGGGGGCACCACCATCGCGTGGTGCGTAAGTGTCAGGAGGCCACCGAGCTGGCGGTGAAGGGTCTGTTCCGCTACCTGGGCCTGGAGTACCCGAAGTCGCACGTCCTCGGGAGGTTGCTCAGGAGGGAACTGAGGCGTTTCGGGCTCTTCGCAGGCGAAGAACTGGCACGCATGGCGACGGTTTGCGACCGCCTGGCGTTCGACCGCGAACCCTCGTTCTACGGGGCGCCGGACGGCACGCCTGCCGCCGAACTGTTCGACGAGGAAGATGCCGCGGAGGCCTGGCCGACGCGGAGTGGGTTGTGGAGCGGATAAAGAGTGTCGTATCCCTGCCTCCACAGAACGGTTGACAAGGGGGCGGAGTCGGTGGGCGAGATGCGGCGGCCCACGGGGCCGCTTACAATCACGTGGCAACACAAAACGTGCGGCAGATGACCGGGTGCTACTCCGGTGCCCGAATTCGGCCGTGCGGCGGTTGCACCGGACGCGGAGGGGGCCCAGCCCAAGGGGCGATCCGGCACGAGACCCGGTTTGGATAACGGCTTGCGGCGCCGGTGCGGGCCTCGGGTCATGCAGACCTTGGTGCACCTCGGGTGTTTCATAGCCAGAAAGAGAGGAGAAGCGTTTTGGAGAAGTGAGAGAGGGTAAGCTCACCCCGCCAGCCGCGGGATTCAGCCTCACCGAAACGGCGGTGGCCCTGCTTATCGTCGCCGTGGTGGTCGGCGCCACGGGCTTTGCCGCCGTTACAAGTGCCCGGCAGGGGCTGGATGTGGCTGCTGACGTGATTGCCGCCGATATTCGCCACGTGCAGGAAATGAACCGTTATTGTGACGGCAGGGTCTACGTCATTCAGTTCGACCGCTGGAACGATAGATATCTCGTACAGGAAGGTCTGCGCGTTCTGAGGACCGTATCGTTACCGTCCGGAGCGGACCTTGTTTGGACCAACTTCGCTTACGACCAGCTCGGCTTCGATACGAGGGGCGTGCCGGTACCGCACGGCGGCACTCTGGCCCTGTGCGACAGGGGCGGTCGTTATCTTTACGTTGTTGTGGCCTCCGTCACGGGACGGGTGCGGGTGGCCCCTGTCCCACCTTCGGGCGGATACGAGTGAGGCGATTGCCGCATGGCGCTAGGGGGCGGCAGGGTGCAGGGGAGCCAGATACGAATTTCCGGCATGAGCCTGATCGAGGTCATGGTGGCCCTGCTTGTCCTGGGTCTTATGATCGTACCGCTGGTCAATTTTTTCCTCACGGGCAGCGTTTTTACGGCGGTCGCCCGCCACGACGTAACCGCGCTGAATTTCGCCCAGGAGGTACTGGAGGCGGTCAAGAGCGCACCGGACAACTGCCTGGGTACGGTGCAGGCGGCGAGTAGTACCACCGTCACTCTGGAAAGCAGGGCCAGCGGCGTCGACAATGAGTACAAAGACTTTGTAATTGCCACCACGGGCGGTCCCGCTGCGGGGCAGGTGCGGAAGGTAACCTCTTACGAGGGCGCCGCACGTCGGGTCACCGTTGACCGGGCCTGGGACACGGTACCCGCCCCTGGTCAAACGACCTACGCCCTTTTCCGCGTCGGCGAAACAGGCTACCGGTATGCAGCCGCCGTGGCGCCGGACGCCCAGGACCCGAACCTCCGGACCGTCACGGTGACGGTCTACTACCGGGACCGCGGCGTGCAGCGGGAAGTCTCCCTTACCACCGAGAAGCTCAGGCGGTGACCGGCCGTGCGGAGCGAACGGGGTTTCACCCTCGTCGAGATCATGGTGGCCATGACCATCTTCGCCTTCGTGCTCACCGGCATCCTTCTCTTATACGTAAACGGCTACCGGAGCTACGCCGGCACCAACCGCAGGATCGAGGTGCAGGAGAACCTCCGCTATGCCATGAGCTGGATGGCCCGGGACATAAGGCAGGCGCGGGAGCTGGCTGTCTACGGCCCGGACGGCAACCCGGCAGACGTGGGTCCCACGATTAGCTTTACCCTTCCGGACGGAAAAGAAGTAACGTACCAGTACGACGCCGTCCAGCGCGAAGTGGAGACCAAGCGCAGTGGGGGCGACACGCCGCATCCCATAGCCAGCAACGTGAGTGGCCTCGAGTTCAGGCGTGACCCCGCGCGAAGGACCGTCACCATCACCATCACCGGGGAAAAATGGAACACCGGCCCCATCACCATCCATACTCAGGTGCACCTGCGGGCCTCTTGAGGAAAGGGGGCAAGGGTATGCTTCGCGACCGGAAAGGCCAGGCCCTGCTCGTCGTGCTGCTGCTGACAACGTCCATCTTTCTGGTGGGCGGCGCCGCCGTCACCATGGGTACGACGGTGCGCAAGAACGCGGCCCGCGAGGTCCACTCGGCCAAAGCCTATTACGTCGCCGAGGCGGGGGTGGAAAAGGTCCTGGCCAAGGCGCGGCGCGACCCGAACTGGTTGCAGGCCTTACCTGGCCCCGGCGACCCCAGGGACTTCATTGCCGAAGATCTTGGGGGGCAGCAGGCCTACGCCGGGGGCAGGTTCGTAGAGATCAAGGTATCCAAAGAGGATGCAGGCTGGAATGCGGTCCTGCTACACATTAAATCGAAGGGCGAGTATCTGGGAGCTACGAGAACGCTTGACGTGGACGCGAGGATCGACAACGCGTACGGCCACAATCTTTTCCGGAGGCTGTGGGTGAAGTCCCTTACGGAAGAAAAGCTGTCCCATGGCATGGTGGTTACGGGTGAGGTTATGGCCAGCGAGGGTGATCTGGTACTTGAGGAAGGCTCCGACGTTGCGGCGCGTGACCGTGGCCTGTGGGTTCAGGGAAATCTTACGGTGAAAGGGCAGATGTCCCAAGGAAAGCAAACGCAAATACAGGGCAACGTTTGGTGCGTCGGAAATGTGAGTTTTGTGAAACTGGGAGGCGGTGAGGGACAACCAATCACCATTTATGGCAACCTCTACGTACAGCAGGGTAGCGTGCAGGGACTGGATGACGTGAACATTACCGGCACGGTCTACGTCAGGAATGCCAACCAGCTACCGGCTGGGTGGCGGGACGCGCATCCCGGCAAGTGGCAGGTGGACTCTTCTCTGGACGTGGCCTCACGTATACCGAGCTTCCCGCAGCTCCTGACGCCCGAACGCCTGGAGTGGTACCGGCGAAATGCGGACCGCTACATGGTGGGGCCCGTGATGTTTGAAGGCACCCACTTGAGGAACCTGAGCGGGCTTTATTACATCGAAGGTGACGCGACCTTTTCCGGCGAATACTCCGGACGGGCGACCTTCGTGGTGCACGGGAACGTCACCTTTCTAAAATACAGCGGGAGGGATAAGGCGAGTCTGGTAAGGACAAGCGAAAACGACTGCGTCACCATTTTGTGCACCGGTGACATAGACACGCAGAATGCCAATGGTGAGATACAGGCCCTACTTTATTCCCCGGGTGGTGCCGACGGCAGCGCCGACATCAAGAATAAGACCGACCTCGTCGGTGCCGCGGTGCTTCCGAACATAAAGAGTCATGGCTACGCGATCGACTTCCGCTACGACGAGAACATGGTAAACACCTTCGAGGGGACTCTGAACTGGACGACGTCCTGGATGACGGTCACCAGTTGGAGGGAGTGAGGGGTCGACCTGATGGGCCTTACTTTCCTTACCCCGGAAGTCGCCGGCTCCGCCCTTCCCGGCCGCACGGTTCCGGTGGGTTTCCCGGTGGATTCCGGGGCCGTGTATTCGGTGGTTCCGGTCCGGATCTGCACGATTTGGGGATCGGGCCCCTGGCGGAGCAGGAATTCCGGCTGGCCAACGGAGAAGTCATCAGACGTAAGTAAGGAAAGGCGTGGCAGCTATCAGATACGGCCATCGGGCGGGCGGCGCCGACGTGGTCTTTGGCGAAGAGGGGGACCGACCCTGCCGGGCGCCTTTACCCTCCGGGCCCTGGGGCTGGCACCGGATCCGCTAAAGCGGGAGTTGCGGCCGTTGCCCATGGTGCTATTTGCAGATGGGGTTGGTGGGTAGCGTGAAGCGTTGGCTTGGTTTCACAGGCAGGCTCCGCGGGGCCTCTACCGGCGGAGAAGGGCCCTTCTGGCACCGTGTACTGCCCAAAAAGACCCGGTACGTGGGCGTGGATCTCGGGACCGAATACATCAAGGTAGCCGAGGTGCACCTGGTGAAAGGACACCCCCAGATTGTGGGCCTATTGAATTGCCCCACGCCCGAGGGCGCGGTGGGCGAGACCCTGGACGAGGAACGCCTCCTGCCGGTGCTGGCCGAATTCGTGGAGCAGAACGGGCTTTCCCGTCGTGAGGTAATTACGGCCGTGGCCGGGTCGCAGGTCATTACCCGCCACGTGCGGCTCGCCCCGGTACCATCCCGGCAGCTCGAGGCCGCGGTACGGGAGGAGGCCGCCCGGCAGATTCCCAAATCCCTTGATGAGCTCGTGTTACGCCACGTACTTCTTGGTACCGAGGACGGGCCCGCGGGTCGGCGGTGGCACGTGCTGCTGGTGGCGGCTCCTGCGGCCCTGGTGCAGCAGTACTACGAGGTATTGATGCAGGCGGGGCTGGTGGTGACGGCGGTGGACCTTCAGTTGCTGGCCCTGTGGCGTACCTTTCAGGGTGTGGTTCCGGCAGGATATGAGGGGGCCTACGCCGTAGTCGATGTGGGGGCCACCACCACCCACGTGGCGGTGATCGACGGCCGCGAACTGAAGTTCAGCCGTACCCTGGGGATGGGGGCGCAGGCTGCCTACACCGCCGTGGCGGGCCATTACGGGCTGGAACCGGGTGCGGCGCGCGAAATGGTGGTGCGGGAAGGCAACCTTTCCCTGGAAAGCGACAGCCAGCTGTGCTTCCTGCTGCGGGAGGCCCTGGCCGAGTTCACCGGGGAGTTGCGCCGGTCGCTGGACTTTTACCACAGCCAGGAGCAGGTCCGGCCTGTGGAGCGCGTGGTGCTGAGCGGCGGCGCGAGCCGCCTTGAAGGGTTTGACGCTTTCCTGGGCGAGGCCCTAGCGGTACCCGTAGAAGTGCCGCCGCCGGCGGTGGATTTTGCCCCGGACCTGGCCTGGGACCCGCGCTACGCCGTGGCGGCCGGTCTGGCCCTGCGGGAGGCGGTGACGTGAGGTACAAGGTTAATCTGCTGCCCCCGGCACTACAGCGGGAGAGCGTCATCGACACCCGCCGGCTGGTGCGGCTGGCCGCGGTAACGCTGGTGGTGGCGGCCGTGGTGGGGGGCTACGGCTACTTCCTGCTGCAGCTGGTGCTGATGAAGGGCGAACTGGCCGAGACCAGGCAGCGGCTCGCGGCCCTCGAGCCCACGGTGGCCCGGGTGAACAAGATGCGGGAGGAGCGTCGTACGGCTGAAGAAACCGCCCACGCCCTCACGCAATTGCTTAATGGCCGCCTGGCCTGGTCCGGCATGCTGGCCGACATCAATTACGCGCTTCCCCGTGACATGTGGCTGGACAAGCTGGAAATCCTGAAGGAGCAACAGACACCCGCGGGAGAGAAAAAGGGTGGGTCGGCCCAGGGTACCGGGGGCGGCCAATCCCCGGTCGGCGCGGGCGCTCAATCTTCGACGACTACGGGTGGCGCCGCGGGTGCCCAGGCGGGAGCTGCGCCGGCGGCCGCGCCGCCCAGGCCGGACCGGGTGGTGGTGGAGGGCTATTCCCGCAGCGTGGCCTCGGTGGGGGTGCTGGTGCACAATTTGCACGAGTCGCCCCATTTCAAGGCCGTAACGCTGCAGGAGGTCGCCGAGGACGCAGAACGCGGTGTCTGGCGCTTTAAGATCCTGTGTGTCCTCCCGGGGGGTGATTCCGTTGTGGCGGCGCCTAAGTAGGCGGGAGAAGGTCCTCATACTGGCCCTGCTGGGGGTGGGAATGGGCTACCTGCTCTGGCGCTTCGTGGCCGCGCCCCAGGCCGAGGCCTACACCCGGTTGCGGACCGAGCTGATTCAAGCCCGCGAGCAATTGGCGAAGGCCGAGAAGACCGCCGCCTCTCTGCCGACGGAGACCGCGGCCCTGGCACGGGCCAGGGAGGCGCTGGCAGGGGTGGCGTCGTATTTTAACATCGAGCCCCGGGAGGGCGGTGTGCTGGTGCACGTGGGCCTGGAAGCGATACGCCACGGCGTCACCATCACCCTCTTTCGGCCGGGGCCCATAGTGGAGCAGAAATACCACCTGGAATTGCCCGTGACCTTCGGAGTCCGGGGCAATTACCGCCGGTTGCAGGATTTCTTACTGAGCATGGAGGCCCTGCCGGACCTCACCGAGATACGGCGCCTGGAGGTCACGTCCTTACCGTCCGGCGAAGGGGGTAAGGGGGAGGCCCATCCACCGGGCACCGTGGCGGCCAGTTTCGATTTGGTTATTTTTTCTACCAAAGATCCCAAAGGCAGGATCCGGCTGGAAGAGATCCTCAGGTGGGCTGTGGGGCGGTACAACGCCTTTGTGCCCGCCGGATTCGTGATACCTTGGCCGGCCGGGGGCGGCGGTGCGGAGGCTGGCGGCCTGACGGGCGACGACGCCACCACCCGCACCGGCGTTTACGGGGAGGAGTATCTACCGCCCAAGTGAGGTTTCCCGGGCGCCTGTGGTCGATTTGCCCCGGCGGGCCGGAAACGCGGGGGGATGGACGGTGGCCAACGGGGAGTCGGAAAAGAAGGCGGGAGAACTGCTCGCCATGTGTCTGGCGCTCACGGCCCGGCCGGACCTCGAGGGCGTGGCCGTGGCGGTGGTGGAGCAGGCCCAGAGGATGATTGGAGCCGAGGCAGCCACCGTCTGGTTGTTCGACGAGACGGGCGAGGAACTGGTCCCGGTGGCGGCGCGGGGACCGAAGGCGGAACTCTTAAAGGACCTGCGCCTGCGGCGGAGCGAGGGCCTGGCCGGCCGTGTGGCGGAAACGGGCGAGGCGGTCCTGGTAGAGGACGTCACCCGTGACGAGCGTTGGGCGGGCCGCTTCGATCAGGCCACCGGTTTCGTCACCCGCTCCCTCCTGGTCGTGCCCCTCCCGGTGGGGGAGGAGATCATCGGGTGCCTCCAGCTCGTCAACAAACAGGGCGGCCAGCTCTTTCACTCTCGCGACCTGGAGACCTGCCGCCTCCTGGCGGACCATGCTGCGCCGGTACTGAAAAACAGCCGGCGCTTTGAGACCTACCGCACCTTTCTGACGAGTGTCATAAAGGGTCTCGTGGCGGCCGTGGAGGGTCGCGATCCCTGGGGCCGGGGCCACGCGGCGCGGGTGAGCCGCTATGCCGCTCTACTGGCCGAAAGGCTGGGCTTACCAACGGCCGAGGTGGAGGTCGTGGAGTGGGCCGGGTTGCTGCACGACATCGGCAAAATCGTCATTCCGGAGCGGGTGTTGCGCCAGGCCGGCCCCCTGGACCAGACGGCCTGGACCTGGCTCAAAAAGCACCCGACCGCCGGCGCGCAGATCGTTTACCAGATGGAGCCGAAATTTCTTGCCCGGCGCCTTTGGACCGGGGTGCTCTACCATCACGAGAAGTGGGACGGTTCGGGTTACCCCACCGGACTGAAGGGCGAGGATATTCCCCTCATCGCGCGCATTCTGGCCCTGGCCGACGCCTACGACGCCCTCACCAGCGAGCGTCCCTACCGCCCGGCCAGGACCCGCGAGGAGGCCCTGACAGAACTGGAGAACGGGCGGGGCACCCACTTCGCGCCGGACCTGGTGGATCCTTTTGTGGCGCTCATAAGGGAGCTGGAAGGAGTATAAATTGCTGTCGACGGGGTTATAAAACTGGGAAGGTGAAAGTATGGAGCGCGACCTGTTACAGGAGGTCCTGTACGCGGCGCTCGGGCACGGCGGGGACTTTGCGGACGTTTTCGTGGAGTACCGCCGCGTTACCGGCATCGGGTGCGAGGACGGCAAGGTAGAGCGGGTTCAGTCCGGCGTGGACGCCGGCGCCGGGGTGCGGGTCGTGTTCGGTGACAGCACGGCCTACGCCTACACCAACGACCTGAGCCGGGAGGGCCTGCTGAAGGCCGCGCAGGTGGTGGCTCACGCGACCCGGGAGGGAAAGAAAGGATTGGAAATCGATCTGCGGCGGGTGCATCCCGTCGTGGAATTCGTCATTGAAGAGCGGCCGGAAGAGGTGCCCGCGGAGGCCAAGGCGGAGGCCGTACGGGCCGCGGACCGTGCGGCGCGGGCGGTAAGCGGGCGCGTCCGCCAGGTCATGGTCACCTACGGCGACGTGGTGCAGAAGGTGATCATGGCCAACAGCCGCGGTAACTACGTGGAGGACGAGCGCATCCGCACCCGCTTTACGGTGCAGGCCGTGGCGGCCGAAGGGAACGTGATTCAGACGGGCTTCGAGGCCGTGGGCGCTTTTAGCGGCTTTGAACTGCTTCGGCGCCGGCCGCCCGAGGACGTGGCCCGGGCGGCGGCCCGGCGGGCCGACGCACAGCTGGACGCGCGGCCGGCACCCTCGGGCCGTATGCCAGTTGTACTTTCCCACGAGGCCGGCGGCACCATGGTGCACGAGGCCTGCGGCCACGGACTGGAGGCGGACCTCGTTCAGAAGGGGCTCTCGGTTTACGCGGGCCGCAAGGGAGAACAGGTGGCCGCCGCCAGCATTACGGTCCTGGACGATCCCACGATCCCCGACAAGTACGGTTCCTACCGGTTCGACGACGAAGGGGTGCCGGCCCGGCCCGTGGTGCTCATCAAGGAGGGCGTGCTGGTGGACTACCTTTACGACCGGCTGGCGGCGAGTAAAGACGAACGCGCCTCCAACGGCCACGGAAGGCGGGAATCCTACCAGCACAAACCCATACCGCGCATGGCCAACACCTACATTGCGCCGGGCCGGGACGACCCGGAGAAGATCGTACGGGAGGCCAAGCGCGGCCTCCTGGTAAAGAAAATGGGCGGGGGACAGGTCAATACCACGACCGGGGACTTCGTTTTCGACGTGGCCGAGGGTTACCTCATCGAGGACGGGGACGTGGGCCCCCTGGTACGCGGGGCCACCCTGACCGGCAACGGGCCCGAGGTATTGCGTACGGTGGAGATGGTGGGCAACGACCTGGGATTCACCATCGGCACCTGCGGCAAGGACGGTCAGGGCGTGCCCGTGAGCGACGCCCAGCCCACCCTGCTCGTGAGGGAACTCATCGTGGGCGGGACCACGGGTCGGGTCGAGCGGCGGGGCGAGCCGCGCATCCGGCGCCTGTAGCATCAGGACCCGGGCCGCACGGGGATGCGCTCCCCCAGCCGGGCGCGCCGCACCTGCAGGTGGCGTCGGATCTGCAGGTCGGCCTGGCGGGGGTCGCGCGCGAAGGCCATGGCCAGCTCCAGCACCCGGCGGGCGTGGCGGTCGTAGTGGAGGATGGAGGCGGTGAAATAATAG
Organism: Ammonifex sp.; assembly: GCA_020725605.1. Lineage (GTDB taxonomy): Bacteria > Bacillota > Desulfotomaculia > Desulfotomaculales > DYER01 > DYER01. The sequence goes on from DYER01000113.1 coordinate 16,264, forward strand.
ACTTCGCGGCCCCTGGGCGTCAGCGCCAGGGATTTTTTGTCCACGAGTTCCCACTCGCGCAGGTCCGCGAGGACCTGCTGGACCGCGGGACTGTGAACCCCGGTCTTGGTGCGAATGAAGTCGTAAAATCCGGCGGCCTCGGGATGCGTCCCGCCGGCGGCGGCGTTGGCCAGGAAGAGGAGGTTGTGCAGTGTTTTTTCGCTGTCCAGGGGAAGAGCGAAGAGGAGCTGCAATACCACCAGGTGTCGCAGGCTGTAGGTGGCCCTTTTCATCGTTTCCGCCCCGGTATAAAAGTTCTGGCCGAGCCAGCCCGTTTCCTTCCGGCGGAAAGGAATGGCCCCGGTCCCATTGAATATACTACACGAAAGGAGTTTTCGTCCCATGCATCAGTACGACTTTCTAGACATTGCCGCCACCGCGGTACAGCGGGCCCGCAAACTGGGAGGCGACGAGGTTGAGGCCTTCCTGAGTTTTGCGCGGGAGTTGCTCGTGGAGGTGCGGGACGGGGCGGTGGAAACCCTCAAGCAGGCCGAGGACCGGGGTCTGGGAGTGCGGGTCATTGCCGGGGGCCGCCTGGGTTTTGCCTTCACCACGGACCTGAGCGCGGGCGGCCTGGCCGAAGCTACCGGGCAGGCGGTGGAGAACGCGCGGCAGGCCGCGCCGGACGGCTACCAGCGCCTGCCGGACCCGGCCGGTGATTATCCGGAGCTCGAACTGGAGGACCCCCTCATACGTACCACGCCCATCGAGGAGAAGATCGAACTGGCGCGCCGTATGGAGGAGGCGGCCCGGGCCGCGGACCGGCGCGTGCGCATCATCGAGACCGCCACCTACCAGGACAGCGAGACCGAGGTGACGGTCGTCAACAGCCGGGGTCTGGTGGCCACCACCCGGGTGACGAGGTGCGGGCTCTACGTGGCCCTGGTGGCCGGGTCCGGCGAGGAAGCCTACACGGGTTTTGCCCTGGACTACCGCCTGCGTTACGCGGACCTGGATCCCGAGGCCTTGGGCCGGGAGGCGGCCGCGCGGGCGGTGTGTATGCTGGGCGCGAGGCCGGTGGGTACCCGCCGGGTCCCGGTGGTCCTGGACCCCTATGTTGCAGCAAGTTTCCTGGGTGTGCTGGCCCCCGCCTTTTCGGCCGAAGCCGTCCAGAAAGGGCGTTCCCTCTTTGCGGGGCGCCTGGGCCAGACCGTGGCGGCAGCCGGTGTTACCGTAATCGACGACGGCGCCCTGGAGGGCGGGGTAGCCTCCGGCCCCTTCGACGGTGAGGGTGTGCCCACACGCCGCAAGGTGCTGATCGACAACGGGCGCCTGGCCGGTTTCCTGTACCACACCTACAGCGCGGCCCGCGACCGCGTGGACTCCACGGGCAATGCGGTGCGCGCCTCCTTCAAGTCCATTCCCGAGGTGGGCACGACCAATTTTTACCTGGAGCCCGGCCCTTACAGCCCGGAGGAACTGATGGCGGATCTGCAGGAGGGCTTTTACCTCACCGACGTCATCGGCATGCACACGGCCAACCCCATTTCGGGTGACTTTTCCCTCGGGGCCGCCGGGCTGTGGATCAGTGGGGGACAGCCTGCCCGGCCGGTGCGGGGCGTGGCCGTGGCCGGCAACCTCATGGAGCTGTTGCGGGACGTGGAAGGGGTGGGCCGGGACCTCAGGTTCTTCGGGAGCCGCGGCGCACCGACCGTGCGGGTGGCCCGACTCACGGTGAGCGGCCGCTGAGGGGTGAAGGACCTTGCTGGTCATGGTGCTGCACGGACCGAATCTGAACCTGCTGGGCCGGCGGGAGCCCGAGGTCTACGGGAGCATGACGCTGGACGAGATCAACGCCCGGCTGGTCGCCCTGGGGAAAGAATTGGGGGTCGAGGTGGTCTGCCGCCAGTCCAATCACGAAGGGCAGCTGGTTGACTGGCTTCACCGGGCCGCCGAGGAAGCGGCGGCCGTGGTCCTGAACCCCGGGGCCCTGACCCACTACGGTTACAGCCTGCGCGACGCGGTGGCAGCCGTACCCGTACCTGTGGTGGAGGTGCACCTCAGCAACATCCACGCGCGGGAGCCCTTCCGGCGGCGTTCCGTCATCGCGCCGGTGGCCGCGGGCCAGATTACGGGCCTCGGGGTCCACAGCTACCTCCTGGGCCTCCGGGCCGCCGTGGCCCTGACAAGGGAGGGCCGGAGCCGTGGCCGGCAGGATTGAGGCTCTCCGGGCGCGCCTGGCCGCCGAGGGCCTGGAGGGGTTTCTGGTCACGCGGCCCGAGAACGTGCGCTACCTCACGGGTTTTACGGGCAGCGTCGGGGCCTTGCTGGTGACGTCCACGACGTGCCGGCTGATGGTGGATTTCCGCTACCTGGAGCAGGCCCGCGCGGAGTGCTCCGGCGTGGAGATCGTATACGTACCGAAACGCTTCTGGTCCGGGGTGGCCGGGCACTTGTGCGATTCAGGCCTGAAAGTGGTGGGTTGCGAGGGCAATTTCCTTACCTGGCAGCAGGTGCAGGCCCTGCAGGGCGAGGCCGAGGGCGTGGAACTGCGCCCCGTGGCGGGAATGGTGGAAGGGTTGCGGCTGGTCAAGGGCGAAGAAGAGATCGCCTGCCTCGCGCGGGCCGTTCGTCTCGCCGAGGAGGGTTTCCGGGCCGCACTCCACCTGTTCCGGCCGGGCACTTCCGAGGTCGAGGCGGCCCTCGGACTGGAGCTGGCCATCCGCCGTGCGGGGGCGGAGCGCGTGCCCTTCGAGATCATCGTCGCTTCGGGGCCGCGGGCGGCCTGGCCCCACGCCCGGCCCTCGGACCGCCTCCTGGAACCGGGGGACCTGGTCATCGTTGATTTCGGCGCGGTCTACCGGGGCTATTGCGCGGATCTGACGCGCACCCTGGTGGTGGGCAGGCCGCGGCCGGAGGACGAGGAACTCTACGCCCTGGTACGCCGGGCCCAGCAGGCGGGCCTCGAGGCCCTGCGTCCGGGCGTGGAGGCTCGCGAGGTGGACCGGGTGGTGCGGGAGATCATTGCCGCCGCGGGCCACGGCGACGACTTCGGGCACAGCACCGGGCACGGCCTGGGGCTCGCGGTACACGAGGAACCGCGTCTGGCCGAGACGGACGAAACCGTGCTGGCCGCCGGCATGGTAGTCACGGTCGAACCGGGCGTCTACGTACCCGGGCGGGGCGGGGTGCGGATTGAGGACCCGGTGGTGGTCACCGCCGGGGGTTGCCGGGTGCTTTCCGGCCTGCCCGGGGAGCGCCTGATAAGCATCGGGGAGGGACAGGTGTGATTTCCACCAACGATTTCCGGACCGGCCTGACCATAGAGGTGGACGGGGAACCCTACCAGGTCGTGGAATTCATGCACGTCAAACCGGGCAAGGGTTCGCCCTTCGTCCGCTCAAAGCTCAAGAACCTCAGGACCGGGGCCGTGATCGAACGCACTTTCAACGCGGGCGAAAAGGTGCCGCGGGCCCACGTGGACCGGCGGCCGGTGCAGTACCTGTACAACGACGGGGAAAGCTACCACTTCATGGATACCGAGACCTTCGACCAGCTGGCCCTCAATCGGGAACAGCTGGGGGACGCCGCAAAGTTCCTGAAGGAAGATATGGTGATTACCCTGTTGCTGTTCCAGGGCAAATCCATCGGAATCGAGCTGCCCCACGTGGTGGAACTGAAGGTGGTGGATACCACCCCGGGTATCAGGGGCGACACCGCCTCGGGAGGGTCCAAGCCCGCCACCCTGGAAACCGGTGCCGTGGTGCAGGTGCCGTTCTTCGTGGAAGTCGGGGACGTCATCCAGATCGACACCCGTACCGGCGAGTACCTCAAGAGGGCATGACACGCGGCCCCGGCGCCCGCCCCGCTACGGGCCGCCGGGGCCTGGTCGCCTGGCCACAAGGTCAATAGCCCCCTTACGGCACTCACTCCCCGTGGTGGTCTTCGTGGTGGTGTCCGGAAGAGGGCCGTTCCTCCGGTACGGGCAGTCCCCGGCGGCGCTGGTAGTCGCGGATGGCGGCGTGCAGCGCGTCGGCGGCCAGGTTGGAGCAATGCATCTTTTTGGGCGGTAGCCCGCCCAGGGCCTCCGCCACGTGCCTGTGGGTGATGCGGAGGGCCTCCTCTACGGTCTTCCCCTTGGCCATTTCGGTCATGATGCTGCTGGTGGCGATGGCCGCGGCGCAGCCGAAGGTCTTGAACTTGGCGTCGGTGATGACGCCATCCTCCACCTTGATGAAGACCTTGGTGATGTCGCCGCAGGCCGGGTTACCGATCTGGCCGACCCCGTCCGCGTCGGGGATCTCACCCACATTGCGGGGATTCTGAAAATGCTCCATTACGATGTCGGTGTACACTTTCCCGCGGCCCCCTTCAGTGGTGACGGCAGATGTCCGCCGCCCGGCAGGACAGGCATTCGTTGCGGTCCGCGTAGGCCGTCTCTTCGTCGAGCGGCGAGATGGCCCGCAGGCGCTCGAGGATGGGCCCCATGACCTCCACGAAGTAGTCCACGTCCGCCTCGGTGTTCTCCGGCCCGAAGGTGAGGCACAGGGAACCGTGGGCCACTTCGGGGGGCAGGCCGATGGCCAGCAGCACGTGGGAGGGCTCCAGGGACCCGGAGGTGCAGGCCGACCCGCTGGAAGTCGCGATGCCCTTCAGGTCCAGGCTCAGTAGCATGGACTCCCCCTCCACGAAGTCGAAGCAGAAGCTGGCGTGGTTCGGGAGCCGGGCCGTGGGATGTCCCGTCAGGCGCACGTGCTTGAAGCTACCCAGAATTCTCTTGATGGCATAGTCCCGGACCCTCGCCAGCTGGGCCGCCCTGGCCTCCAGGTCCGACACGGCCAGTTCGGCCGCCTTGCCCAGGCCCACGATCCCGGGCACGTTTTCGGTGCCCGCCCGCCGCAGCCGCTCCTGGGCGCCGCCGTGGAAGAGGGTCTGACGCCACCGGACCCCTTTGCGCAAGTACAGGGCCCCCACGCCCTTGGGCCCGTGGATCTTGTGCCCCGAAATGGTCAGGAGGTCCACGTTGAGCTCCTCCACGTTGACCCTCAGGCGCCCGAAGCTCTGGCAGGCGTCGGTGTGGAAGTATACTCCCTTTTCGCGGGCGATCCTGCCGATCTCCGCGACGGGGTTGACGGTCCCTATTTCGTTGTTGGCGTGGATGATACTGATGAGGATGGTCCGGTCCGTGATGGCCCGGGCCACGTCCTCGGGCCGTACCATCCCGTAGGAATCCACCGGCAGGATGGTGACCGTGAACCCCTGCTTACCCAGGGCCTTCACGGTGTTGATCACCGAATGGTGCTCCACCGCCGTAGTGATGATGTGGTTGCCCCGGTGCTGGTTGGTGTAGGCGATGCCGTGGATGGCCATGTTGTTGGCCTCGGTACCGCCGCTGGTGAACACGATTTCCGGCGGGTTGGCGCCGATGGCAGCCGCAACCTTTTCCCTGGCCTCCTCCACCGCCTTACGAGCGCGGTTGCCGAAATGGTGCAGGCTGGAGGGATTGCCGAAGTTGTCCTTCAGGCAGCGGTACATTTCCTCCGCCACCAGGGGGTGGACGGGCGTCGTCACCCCGTGATCGAAGTAGATGCGTCGCATGGTGACCCGGCGTCGCCGGGTGCTACACCCCCCTCAGTAAGACTATTTCGCTCGCCAAGAAACGCCCTGCTTGCGTTTACTTTAGCACAAGAGGGCACGACTTGTAAAGGGAGCCGCCGTTTAGAAGCGGCCTCCCGGGGACAAAATACAGGTGACAAACTGATGGGGGAGGCCGTACGCTGGTGGACCTCAAGGCACGGGTATCCTATCTCCAGGGCCTGGCGGCCGGACTGGAATTACCCCGGGAAAGCAAGGAAAGCCGGTTGCTGAACGGGATCATCGAGGTACTCCACGATTTCGCCAGCGAGTGGGAGGCGGCCAACCGCGCCCGAGAAGAGCTAGAGGACTATCTGGAAAACCTGGACGAGGATCTCGGCCGCCTGGAAGAGGTGGTGTACGACGGCGAGGGACCGGAAGACGACCGCTACATAGAGGTGCGCTGTCCCAATTGCGGGGAAATGGTGTGCTTTGAGAGCGACCTGCTGGCCGACGGAGAACCCCTGGAGGTCACATGTCCGGAGTGCGAGGCCGTGGTCTACAGCACGGGCGCGCCCGAGCGCGGGGACGGTGACGCCTTGCGCGCCGGCGACGAGGACCTGTAACCACGGGACCGGCTGCAACTGTTCGCCAGAGGGGCCACCCGCCGGGGTGGCTTTTTGTTGCTTACGATGGCCTTTCGGCCCCGGCGGCGCTCCCTCCTTGTGGCCGCGGGGCCGGTGTGGTAGGCTGGAGGAGGGGGGTGGGACGATGCACGCGCCGCTGGCGGTACGCATGCGACCGCGCACCCTGGACGAATTCGTGGGCCAGGAGGCCCTCCTGGGCCCGGGAAAGCTGCTGCGCCGGGCCATCGAGGCCGATTGCCTGCCGTCCATGATCCTCTGGGGGCCGCCCGGCAGCGGCAAGACCAGTTTGGGCCACGTGGTGGCGGCCAGAACGGGCGCGCGATTCGAGTTCCTGAGCGGGGCCCTGGACGGCGTGGCCGAAATTCGAAAGGTGGTGTCCGCGGCCCGGGAGCGCCGGGCCAGGGGGGAGCGCACTGTGCTCTTCGTGGACGAGATCCACCGTTGGGCAAAAAACGTTCAGGACGCCCTGCTCCCGTGGATCGAGGAGGGAGTGTGCGTCCTCATCGGGGCCACGGTGGAAAACCCCATGTTCGTTATTAACCCCGGCCTGCGCTCCCGCGTGCGCCTTTTCCGTCTGGAACCCCTTTCCGAGCAGGACCTCCTGAATCTGCTGCATAGGGCCCTGACCGACGCGGAGCGCGGCCTGGCGTCCTTTCGGCCTCAGGTGGAGGAGGCGGCGCTAAACCACATCGCCCGCATGGCCGACGGCGACGCCCGGGCGGCCCTCAACGCCCTGGAACTCGCGGTCATGACCGCGCCCCCGGACGACACCGGCGCGCGGGTGGTAACCCTGGCCCTGGTCGAGGAGGTCGTGCAGCAAAAGGCGGTTTCCTATGATCGGGCCGGTGACCAGCACTATGACGTGACCTCGGCCTTTATTAAGAGCATGCGGGGCTCGGACCCCGACGCCACCCTTTACTGGCTGGCCCGCATGCTTTACGCGGGCGAGGACCCCCGCTTCATCGCCCGGCGCATTATCATCCACGCCGCGGAGGACGTGGGCCTCGCGGATCCCGGAGCCCTGCAGGTGGCCACGGCCGCGGCCCAGGCCGTGGAGCGCGTGGGCCTGCCGGAAGGCCGGATCATTCTTGCCGAAGCCGCCCTGTACGTGGCCCTGGCCCCGAAGAGCAACGCCGTCAAGGAGGGCATCGACGCGGCCCTGGAGGCGGTGGCCCGCATGCCGGCCGATCCCGTGCCGGCGCATTTGCGCGATGCCTCCTACCGGGGTGCCGCGGCCCTGGGGCACGGGCGCGGGTACAAGTATCCCCACGATTACCCAGGGGGTCACGTGGAGCAGCAGTACCTGCCGGACCGCCTGCGCCACGCCAGATTCTACCGGCCGAAATCCTGACCGCCGGTGCGGCCAACGGAGTCTCTCCAAAGGGGCCGTTTTACAGGACGTACGGCCCCTTTTGTTCCGCGGTCCCGTTTTTTCCCACCGCAAGATCCTCCGGTCGTTCCCCCTCGTTTTTCCGGAACCACCAGCCGTATAGCTATGGCTGCCGGCCCAAGCGCTCGGCCCGCGGGGCCGCGGGACCGTGCGTCACCGCGCAAACGTTCGCACCCGCCCGCAGGTCCGCTTCTCCCGGACTCCTTTGCCCTTCGGGTCATAAACCGGGGGCTGGCCCAATATCTATAGTGCAGGGGTGGACAACGATGACGGACCGTACCGTGACAGGACAGGGCTTGCCCGGACCGCTCCTGGCGGTGCTCCCGCCCAGCCTGCGCCGGCTGGTGGCGGAATGGCCGGTCGGTCTGGCGATGCGGGTGGAGGAGTTGCGCATCCGCCTGGGCCGGCCCCTGATGGTGGGCCTGAACGGCCGGGACTGGTTCGTGAGCCCGCGGGGAGAACTCACGCCCGTGGCGGAAGAGGCCTATACGGTCCACGCCGACGACGTGGCCCGCATGACCCAATTGATCTGCCAGGCCTCCCTGTACGCCGTCGAAGAGGAACTGCGGTCCGGATTCGTCACCCTGCCGGGCGGGCACCGGGTGGGCTTCGTGGGGCGTGCGGTGCTGGAGCAGGGTCGCGTCAGGACCCTCAAGTACCTGAGCGGGTTCAACCTCCGGGTGGCCAGGGAGGTCCGGGGGGCGGCGGACCCCGTGTTGCCCTTCGTGGTGGACGGCCCGCGCCGGAGGGTGCGCCACACCATGCTGGTGTCGCCGCCGGGGTGCGGAAAGACCACCATGTTGCGGGACCTGGTGCGCCAGCTGAGCGACGGGGTGGCGGCCCTGGATTTCCCGGGGGTGACGGTGGGTCTGGTGGACGAGCGGTCCGAAATCGCGGGCTGTTACCGGGGCGTGCCGCAGCGGGACGTGGGGGTGCGCACCG
>DYER01000114.1 GCA_020725605.1 Ammonifex sp.
AGCAGGGCCTTCACGATGGGCACCTCGGTGAGGGTGGAGAAGTACATCAGGGCGCCCACCACGCTGGCCAGCAGGTTGGCCTGCCAGGTGTTGCCGCCCACCGCACCCTGGACCCAGGTCGCGGGCAGCAGCACCTTGAGGATTCCGGCCGCGAAGACGCCGGCCAGCAGCACGGGGAAGATCAGCCGCACCAGGCGCCAGGTCTCGTGCAGCCAGGCGATCACCTCGTCCTGACTGAACCAGAAGGCCAGCACGAGGACCAGGGAGTTGACCAGCGCGATCAGGATGGCCACCTTGTTCCAGAGGGGAATCTGGGCCGTGCCGAAGAGTAAGATGGCCACCAGCACGCCGAAGAAGGCCAGCAACTGGGGCGTGGTCTTGCCCGGCCCGCCGTACACGCCCGCGTCGAACCCGGGGTTGCCCGGGTTGGCGGCCAGGGCCGCCCTCTGCCTCTCCTCCCGGTGGTAGATGGCGGCCATCAGCAGGCCGATGACGATGGAAAAGGCCACGGCCCCCACGGCCCGGGCCACGCCCAGGTCCCAGCCCAGCTTGCGGGCCGTGAGCACGATGGCCAGCAGGTTGATGGCCGGACCGGAGTAGAGAAACGTGACGGCCGGCCCCAGTCCGGCCCCCTTCCTGTGGATGCCGGCGAACAGGGGCAGGATGGTGCAGGAGCACACGGCCAGGACCACGCCCGAGACGCTGGCCACGCCGTAGGAAAGGTACTTCCTGGCCGTGGGCCCGAAGTATTTCAGTACCGCCCCCGTGGACACCGCCACGGTGATCCCGCCCGCGATGAAGAAGGCGGGCACGAGGCAGGTCAGCACGTGGGCCGACAGGTACTCAGCCAGTTCCCTGAGGCCCCCCATAAGGGCCTCAACCGCGATGTTCATGTGTCCGGCGCTCCTGTGCGCCGCACCTCCTTATGGCACGCCTAACGAAATCAAGGGCGCGTGGTTTGGATGTTGATTTGGTTTCTGCACTGTGCCGCCCGGCGGAAGGCATCCCCGGAATCACAGGGAGGCCGGCCGCTCCGGGGTGGCTGGAATCCTTACGGATAAATACATGTACTACCGTTTATATTAAGTCCCCGAAAAGCCGCCGTCAAGTCTTATTTTGGCCCCGGTGCAGTTTTATCCTCCCCCCGGGACAAAATAACCGGGGGGATGTTTTGTGCGGCCGCTCTGGAAAGGCGCGCTGACCTTTGGCCTCATTTACGTCCCGGTCAAGATATACCCGGCCACCGAGGACCGGGAGCCCCACTTCCGCCTCCTGCACCGGGAGTGCCACACGCCCGTGGAGTACCACCGGTACTGTCCCCGCTGCCGCCGCGAACTGACCGCCGAAGAGGTGGTGCGGGGGTACGAATTCGAAAAGGGAAGCTACGTGACCGTCGAGGACCGGGACCTGGCCGGCCTCGAGCCCTCCCAGGACAGGAGCATCACGCTGGTCGACTTCGTCCCGGCGGGGGAGGTGGACCCGGTGTACTACCGCCGGTCCTACTACCTGGCCCCGGCCGACGGGGGAGCCAGGGTCTACGAACTCCTGCGCCAGACCCTGGCGCGCACCGGGACCGTGGGCCTCGGCCGGGTGGTGCTCCGCACCAGGGAATCGCCGGCCGCGGTGCGGGCCGGGCAGCGTGCCCTGATCCTGGAAACTCTGTACTACGCCGACGAGGTGCGCAGCCAGGAGGCCCTGGCGGAACTCAACTTCCGGGTAACCCTCGACGACCGCGAGCTGGAAATGGCCGAACGCCTGGTCACCAGCCTGGCGTCCCCGTTCGACCCCGCCAGATACACCGACGCGCGCCGCGAGGCCCTGCAGGAGGTCATCCGGGCCAAGATCGCCGGCCGCGAGGTGGTGGCGCCGCCCGTACCGCCCACGGCCAAGGTCACGGACCTCATGGAGGCCCTGCGCAAGAGCATCGAAATGGCCGAAGCACGCCGCGGGAGGGAGAAACGGAGGAGGGCGTGAGCGTGACCCTGCCCCTGTTGCGCCCCATGCTGGCCGTGGCGGCGTCTCCTTTCTCAAACCCGGAGTTCCTCTTCGAAATCAAGTGGGACGGCTACCGCTGCCTGGCCTATCTGGAGGCGGACACCATGCTCCGTTCCAGGAATCTCAAGGATCTGACGGCCACCTTTCCGGAGTTGGGCAACCTGCACGAACGGGTAGAGGGGTTACCGGCCCTGCTGGACGGCGAGATCGTGGTCTTTACCGAAAAGGGCCCCGATTTTGCCGCGCTGCAGGAGCGCGGCCGCCTGGAACGGGCGGAATACGCCGCGGCGGCGGCAGCGCGGCGGCCGGCCGTCTACCTGGCGTTTGACATTCTGTACCACCGCGGGGAATCCCTCATGGAGCGGCCGCTGCAGGAGCGCAAAGAAATTTTGCGCGCAAGCATAAAACCGGGGCCGCACCTCATCGTCACCGATTACGTGGGCGGGGAAGGGGAGGCCTACTTTGCGGCGGCGGTTAAAGCGGGACTCGAGGGGGTAGTGGCCAAGCGTCTGGATAGTCCTTACCTGCCGGGACGCCGCTCCCCCCTGTGGCGCAAGATCCGGGCGGTGAAAAGCGCCGACGCCGTCATCTGCGGGTACGAGCCGGGGACCGGCGGGCGGCCCCTTGCCTCCCTCATCCTCGGCGCCTACCGGGGCGGGCGCCTGGTTTACATCGGAAAGGTGGGCACCGGCTTCGCGGAGGCGGAAGCCATAGCTTTGCACCGGGCGCTGGAAAAGATGCGCGTCCCGGTTCCCTCCCTGGCCGTCCCGCGCGGACACTTACGGCAGCCGCGGTGGGTACAACCGTCCCTGGTCTGCACCGTCCATTACGCGGCGGTAACCCGGGACGGCCGTCTCCGCCACGCCAGTTTCCGCGGGTTACGTTACGACAAGGGCCCCGAGGAATGCGGGTTACCCGGCACGCCCGGCACTTTTGGATAATCTTTCACGCGCAGCGGTAGCAAGCGCGATGAAACCCGCCGCCAGCAGGTGGAATACCCTTATCCGGAGGCTCACCCGCAGGTCCACGCTGAGGACCGGGCGGTCGAAATCGGGCCGCACCAGGTAATGAACCCGCGTGCGGTCCCTGGTCAGCAGGTAACCGGCCACCGTGCCCTTACAGGCCCAGAGGCTTCCGGCCACAATTCCGGTGCGGCAGGGGTCGCCGGCGCCCACCCGGGTTTCCCACCGGAGTTGCTCCACGTGCGTGTGCCTCATGAGGTAAGAAAACGCCCGTCGGTAGGACCTCGATTTACGACACAGGGCGTGGAGGACCTGCCAAGCCGTCACGGCCCGGCCAGGCTCCGATGAGGGACCCCCGCGCCGTAGCAGGTGCCGCCACCAAACCCATGTGCCGCGGCGCCCGAACCACCGCACCAGCAGGCGCCGCAACCGGCGCCCCGGCCAGCCGAGGCGCCACACCCGCAGTTCCAATTCCCAGCGGCCCCCGGGCGCGGGTCCGGCGTAGCCGACCCTCAGCACCAGGGGGGCCACCAGCACGAGCAACGCCAGAACGAGGGCCAAGACGACCAGAACCCGGGTCACGGTGACCACCGGTCCTAGCATCCTACGGGGATACTCCCGGTATGCGGCCCTCCCGGGCCGAATTACCGCTGGCGGGTACGCACGGCTCCCCCGTCCCGGCCCTGCGCCACCGTACCGGGCGGGGCTTCGGCAGGCGCTGTGTACCGCCCGGTGCCGGTGGGATTCCGCCCGGCGGTGGCCCGCGGCCGATCGGACGAAAGGCAGGCCACCCCTGTTAGGGCTGCCTGCGCCAGCCCAGGGCCTCCCGCACCGCCTCCATGGTGGCGGCGGCCTCGGCGCGGGCGCGTGCGGCCCCCGCGGCCAGCACCTCCTCCACGTATCCCGGGCGGGCGAGGTACTCCCGCCGGCGCTCCCGGACGGGGTCCAGCAGGCGGTTCAGGGTCTCTGCCAGGATTTTCTTGCAGGCCACACAGCCGATCTTGCCGCCCCGACAGCTCTCCTCGAGTTCGGCCAGCCGCGGCACGCTGTAGATGCCGTGGTAGGTGTGCACCACGCAGACCTCGGGGTGTCCGGGATCGGTCTTGTGGATGCGGGCCGGGTCCGTAATCATGGCGTTCACCCGCCGCCCCACCTCCTCCGGCTCGGCGGCCAGCAGGATCTCGTTGCCGTAGCTCTTGCTCATCTTCCGTCCGTCCACCCCCGGCAGGAGCGGTACGGTGGCCACCAGCCCCTGGGGCTCGGGAAAGACCGGCGCGTAGAGGTGGTTGAAGCGGCGGGCCACTTCCCGGCACAGTTCTATGTGGGGCAGCTGGTCCTCTCCCACCGGCACGGCGTCGGCCCTGTAGATCAAAATGTCCGCCGCCTGCAACAGCGGATAGCCCAGGAACCCGTAGGTGTGCAGGTCCTTCCCCCGCTCGCCCAGCTGCCTGATCTGGTCCTTGTAGGTGGGTACCCGCTCCAGCCAGGCCAGGGGTGTGAACATGGAAAAGACCAGATGCAACTCGGCGTGCTGGGGCACGTCGGACTGGACGAAAAGGACGCTCCGCTCCGGGTCCAGGCCCACGGCCAGCCAGTCCGCCACCATGTCGTGGGTTAGGTCGAGGACGGCCGCGGCCTCGTCGTAATTGGTGCTCAAAGCGTGCCAGTCGGCCACGAAGAAGTAGCAATCGTGCTCCGCCTGCAATTCCATCCAGCGCTCCAGCACGTAAAGGTGGCCCAGGTGCAGCCGTCCGCTGGGCCGCATGCCGCTCAAGACGCGCAAGGGTGCGTACTCCCTCCTCGAGATCCGCCCGCGCACTACACGATGCCGTGGGCGAAGGTCGTGATCAAACCGTAAAGGGGCCTTATGATTACCATGAGCAACCGGCCGATGACGCCGGTAAACAGTAAGACCAGCAGAATGAGCGTACCGTACCTTTCCATCTGGTACAACCATTCCTGGCTGCCGGGCAGGATCCCGGCCAGGACCTTGGCCCCGTCCAGGGGAGGAACGGGCAACAGGTTGAAAACCGCCAGCACGATGTTGATCCAGATGGCGGCGTCCAGCAATTGATAGCCATAGGGAACAACCCGCCCGAGCCCCCCGGCCAGGAACAGAGCACATACAAAGGCCAGCAATAGATTGGCGGCCGGCCCGGCCAGGGAGACC
>DYER01000115.1 GCA_020725605.1 Ammonifex sp.
CAGTAGTCCTTGTCGTTCCACACGTCTTCGCAAATGGTGACCCCCAGCCTCCTGCCGAGGAAAACCAGAGGCTGCCGCGCCGCGGCGGGTTCGAAATACCTGCTCTCCTCGAACACGTCGTAGTCGGGCAGCAGGCTCTTGTCCTGCCTCCCCACCGGGCGCCCGCCGTGAAAGAGCAGCGCCGCGTTGCGCAGGCGCTCGCCCGCCGTGCCCGGCACGGGGGCTCCCACGAGGATGCCGATGTCCGCACTCGCGGGCTGGATTTCCCGCCGCAACGCCTCCCGCACGCCGGCGATGAGTTCGGGCCGCAAAAGGAGATCCCGCGGCGGATAGCCCGTCACGCTCAGTTCCGGAAAGACGACCAGCGCCGCCCCGGCCCGCCGGGCCTTTGCCACCTGCCGCAGCATGCGGGCCACGTTGCCTTCCAAATCACCCACCGTGGGATTGATCTGGGCCACCGCGATCTTCAACCCTGGCACCCCCGGCTTGCCCTTTCGGCGTCGCGGGCCGCAGGACCTCAGATGGCGTCCTCGCCCTGTTCGCCCGTGCGGATGCGCGCGGCGTTTTCCACCCTGTGGGTGAAAATCTTTCCATCACCGATCTGGCCCGTACGTGCCGCTTCGGATATCGTCCTTATAACGCCGTCCACCTGATCATCCCGGACCACTATCTCCACCTTAATTTTGGGCAGCAGGTTGATGCTGTACTCGCGGCCCCGGTAGACCTCGGTCCGTCCCTTTTGCAGGCCGCAGCCGATGACCTGCGTGACGGTCATACCCTTGATGCCGAAACGGTCCAGGGCCTCCTTCACGTCCTCCAGCTTGCCCGGCCGGATGATGCACTCTATCTTGGTCACGAAAACCCACCTCCCCCGGAGTGCAAAGCCCGTAGCGACCAAACCCACGACCGGCCCCCGCGACGGGGAAGTAGCCCCGCCGGCGCCGGAGCAAGCGCTACAGAAGTCTCTCCCCCGTTTTCGGCCGGCGTGTGTCCCGGCGACCGGCGTTTTGCCCCGGCCCGCGGATACCTTTGTCTGTAGCGCCTTACTACGCGCCCGCCTCCCTCTCGGCGGCCCGGGCCGCGCCCGCCGGGGTCGGAGCCGGGGCCGGCGTAAGGGGTATGCCCACCGCCATGTCGGGATAGGCGTCCTCTCCGTGCTGGGTGAGGTCCAGGCCCTGCTCTTCCTCTTCTTCCGTGGCCCTCAGCCTGAACACCATTCCCAGGCCCTTGAGGATCAGGAAGGTGAGGAGCCCCGCAAAGGCCCAGCTGGCGGCCACACCCACGAACTGGGTCCAGAGCTGCCCGGCGTTCCCGAAAAGGAGCCCGTCGGCGCCGGCCGGGTTGACGGCCCGGGACGCGAAGAGCCCGGTGGCCAGGGCGCCCCAGGTGCCGCCCACGCCGTGCACCCCGAAGACGTCCAGGGAGTCGTCGTAGCCCAGTCTGGCCTTCACCACGCTGACCGCCAGGTAGCAGGCCACCCCGGCCACCAGACCGATGATTACCGCCGACATCGGTCCCACGAAGCCCGCCGCCGGCGTGATGGCCACCAGTCCGGCCACGCAACCGGTGGCGGCCCCCAGCACCGTGGGCTTGCCGTGGCGCACCCACTCGGCGCCGGCCCAGGAGAGGGTCGCCGCGGCGGCCGCGGTGTTGGTCACCACGAAGGCGCTGGCCGCCAGGCCGCCGGCCGAAAGGGCGCTGCCGGCGTTGAACCCGAACCACCCGAACCAGAGCAGGGCCGCGCCCAGCACGGTAAAGGGCAGGTTGTGGGGCAGCATGGGCTCGCTGCCGTAGCCCCGGCGCCGGCCCAGGACCAGGGCCGCGATCAACCCGGCGACGCCGGAGCTGATGTGCACCACGGTGCCGCCCGCGAAGTCCAGGGCGCCCAACTCGCGCAGCCAGCCACCCACGCCCCAGACCCAGTGGGCCAGGGGATCGTACACCAGGGTGGTCCAGAGCAGGGTGAAGGCCACGAAGGCCGGGAAGCGCATCCTTTCCGCCACCGCACCCGTGATCAGGGCCGCGGTGATGACCGCGAACATCAGCTGAAACACCGCGAAGGCCAGGTGGGGAACCTCGGCCGAGTAGTCGGGGTTGGCCACCTGCTCCACCCCGCGGAACCCCAGCCAGGACAGATCCCCGACCACGTGGGCCCGGTCCGGCCCGAAGGCCAGGGTGTAGCCCCACAGCACCCACTGGACCGAGACCAGGGCCAGGACGAAGAGACTCTGCATGACGATGCTCAAAACGTTCTTGCGCCGCACCATGCCCCCGTAGAACAGGGCCACCCCCGGCAGGGTCATGACCATGACCAGGGCGGCACAGACGAGCACGAAGGCCGTGTCCCCGGTATCAAGGGGGGAAGTGCCTTGCGCCAGGGCCGGGCCGGGTAAGGCCAGCACCGTCAGAATCAGCAGACCCGGCAACAACCGCGCGAGCATCTTGCCCTACCTCCCGAAAGGATTTGGGAGTCCTTCCGGCTGCCGGCGGGCCGGAGGCTCCGGGGTATCGCGTCCGGGGCCGACGGCGCCACTCGGGCCCGGACGGTTCCCGGCAAAAACGCCGAGGGTGCCTTGCGCGGAGCCACACCGCTCCTGGAAGGCACCCTCGCGAGAAAAACAGCGCCTTTGCCGGGATGGAATTAAAAACGCCCCCGCGGTAACCGCGGAAAGGCGTCACTGCCGGGACAGACACTGCCTTAGTATCTGGAACCCGTCACCACTATATTAGCCCCCTTCGGGGCCGGTGTCAATACCCTTTTTCCAACGGCACCCCCTGCGGGATGAAGCATGCCCGCCGTGGCCGGCGCGGCCCCGCCAATCGGGGATCGGCCGCTGGAGTCCCGCCCCGGGGCGGCACCTCAGACCCGGGCCGGCCGGGCCTGGGGCCGCCGCCGCTCCCGCAGCTTGAGGTCCACCCAGATCGGGCTGGCGTTGCAGATGGACGAATAGCAGCCGCTGATGATACCGATCAGCATGGTCAGGATGAAGTGGCGCAGGGTGCTGCCGCCCAGGAAGTAAAGGGCCAGGAGCATGAAAAGCACCGTCAGCACCGTGTTGATGGAGCGCGCCAGCGTCTGCCACAGGCTGGCGTTGACCACGTCCTCCAGGGTTTCGCCCTTCCGGATCTGGCGCATGTTCTCCCGGATGCGGTCGAATATGATAATGGTGTCGTTGATGGAATAACCGATGACCGTCAAGATCGCCGGCACGAAGCTGCTGTCCACCGGTATCCAGAACAGGGCCAGCAGGCCCACCGTGACCAGCACGTCGTGAAACAGGGCCACCACCGCGGCCACGCCCTGCTTGAATTCAAAGCGCACGGTGATGTAGATCCCCATGAGGATCAACCCCACAAACAGCGCGGTCAGGGCTTTGGCGGCCAGCTCGCTCCCTATCTTGGCCCCCACCCGCTCGTTCCTGAGGAGGGTCGCGCCGCCCAGCTGGCGGTCCAGGTCCCCGATGATGGTGCGGCCCTCTTCCTCCGTCAGTTCCCGCGTCCGGATGATGAAGTCCGCGGGCCCGCTCTGCTGGACCTCGGCGGCCTCCAGTCCGTAGCGCGCCAGCACGCCCCTTATTTCGGGCAGTTCCACGGCCCGGTTGAAGCGCAGCTCGATCAAAC
Organism: Ammonifex sp.; assembly: GCA_020725605.1. Classification (GTDB taxonomy): domain Bacteria; phylum Bacillota; class Desulfotomaculia; order Desulfotomaculales; family DYER01; genus DYER01. The sequence continues at coordinate 3,622 of DYER01000115.1, forward strand.
TGCCGCCCGTGAAGTCGATGCCCCAGTTCAGGAAGCGCCCGTCGTGGGCCTTGTGCCAGAACAAAGCCACCAGCCCGGGCAGGATAACCAAAAGGGATAGGGCATACCAGTAACGGCGCAAGTGTATGAAGTGCGGGCGCAAGACAATCCCCCCGGTTCACGCTCCGTAGAGCTTGAGATTCCTGACCAGCCCGCTTCCGGCCAGCAGGTGCAGCAACCACCGGGTGACCGTAACCGCCGTGAACATGCTGGTCAGAATACCGATGCTGAGGGTCACGGCAAAGCCGCGTACCGGTCCCGTACCCAGGTAGTAAAGTACCGCCGCGGCCAGCAGGGTCGTCATGTTGGCGTCGAAGACGGCCACGAAGGCCCGCTTGAACCCCACGTCTATGGCGGCCCTCAGGGTGCGGCCCGCGCGCAGCTCCTCCTTCAGGCGCTCGAAAATGATGATGTTGGCGTCCACGGCCATACCCAGGGAGAGCAGGAACCCCGCTATCCCCGGCAGGGTCATGGTCACCTTCAGGGCCGTGAAGATGACGATGACCAGCACCATGTAGAGAAACAGCGCGAGGTTGGCCATCACTCCCGGGGCCCGGTAGTACCCGATCATGAAGATGAGGATGGTGCCCAGACCCAGGATGCCGGCCTTCACCGAACTGGCCAGGGAGTCACTTCCCAGGGTGGGACCGACCGTGCGCTTCTCGATGATCTCCAGCTTCACGGGCAGGGCGCCGGAGCGCAGCAGGACCGCGATGCGGTGGGCCTCCTCCAAAGAGGCGTAGCCCGTGATACGGGCCTTGCCCGTGGTGATGGGCTCCCGCACCTGCGGGTTCTGCAGCAGCTGCCCGTCCAGGTAGATGCCGATGTGCTTGTGCGGCTGCACTTTGGTCGCCTCCAGGGTGGCCTCGGCGAACTTGCGCGCGCCCACCGGCGTGAAGGTCAGGTTCACCTCTACCTCGCCGGATTGGGGATCCTTGGCCTCCCGCGCGTCCTGCAGGTCCCGGCCCGTCACGATTACCTGGCCTTCCTCGGTCTTAAACTCCAGGTAGGCGGGCTTGATGAGGGTCTGTACCGCCTCGTCGGGATCCTTGATGCCGGCCAGCTCCACGATGATGCGCCGCGCCCCCTGCTGCTGGATCACGGGCTCAACCACGCCGAACTGGTTGATGCGGTTCTCCAGGACGGCCATGGCCTGCCTTACCCCTTCGGCCGTGACCGTAGCCTCCGGGGTGTCCACGGCCTCGAGTACCACGTGCACCCCGCCCTGGAGGTCCAGCCCCAGCCGCAAATTATTGGTCAGGGGCAGCCAGGAAACCGGCGCCACGTGGGGCTTAAAGGCCAGGACCGAGGCCGCGGCTATCAGTGCGGCCACCACCAGCAGTTGTACCGTCCGCCTGAAGTTCATGACTTTGCCTCCCCAGCAATAATGGGGCCGGCTGTTACAACAGCCGGGCCCCGTTGATCACCAGTTCGAAATGGCACTTCAGGAAGTTGGCCGCCCGACGGCACAGCATCATGCGCGTCAGAAAGATCTCGAAGTACTCCATGACCGGGCAGATCTTGGTGTCGATGGTCAGCTCCATGGTGATGCTGCGCCGGTTCTCGTTCACCCAGAGGAAACAGTGCTCTACCGCAAAGTTCACCCGGTCGTGGATGTCGAAAGTGGCCGGATCGGGGTTGCGTACCCGCGACCGGTGCACGTCCGACTTATCGGCCACGATGAGGGCCGCCGCCACGTGATTTACGGGCTGCCCGTACTGCTCTTCGTGGTTGGCGATGGCGGCGATCACGGTGGCCAGCTCCTCGGGAGGCATGCCCAGGCGGCTCAATACCTGGAGGGCGATGAGAGCCCCCGAGATGCCGTGGTCCGTGCGGCTGATTACGTTGCCGATGTCGTGGAGGTAGCCGGCGATACCGGCCAGCTCCGCCATGCGCGGCGGGTAGCCAAGCCTCTCCAGAATGTTGCGTGCCGTACTCGCCACCAGGTTAAGGTGGCGGTAGCTGTGTTCCGTGAACCCCAGTACGCCAAGGTACTCGTTGCCCCGACGGATGAAGGTGTCCACCAGGGGGTCGGCCTTGACGTCCTCCAGAACGACCATATCCTGCTCCTTCGACCGGGGAATTTTGCCCCGGAAGTTTATCCGGTCCACGGGACCGGCGGGTTGGCAAAATTCCCCGATCCACGGGGACGGTTATTTGGAGTCCTCGGCCGCGCTTTCGGCCTTCTTCGTAACCTGGGCGATGGCGCTCTTCAGAACCTCTATGCGCACATTGTCGGCGACCCGCACGACCACGGAGTCATCCTTGATTTTTACGATACTTCCCAGGATACCCCCCACCGTGACCACCTGGTCGTTAACCTGGAGGCGGCGCAGCATTTCCTGGTGCCGCCTCTGGCGTACCTGCTGGGGACGAATGAGCAGCAGGTAAAGGATGGCGAACAACCCGATGATGTACAAAAGGGAAACCAGCTGGGGGTTAAGTTGGGGCACTCAACCTTCCTCCTTCCAGTGTCATGCGCGGCGCCGACGGGACGCGCGCCTTACATTATTCGCCCCCCGCGCTCCAAGATCCTCTTTCATAGTGCCGTGAAAAATCGCGCCGCAGAAGCTCGAACGTTCCGGCCGCGATACTGGCCCGTATTTCCCGCATCAGGGACAGTACGAAGTGCAGGTTGTGCCAGGTGGTCAGGCGTACGCCGCTTATCTCCCCCGCCTTAAGGAGGTGGCGCACGTAGGCCCTGGTAAAGCGGCGGCAAACGTAGCAATCGCACTCCGGGTCCAGGGGCCGGAAATCCTCGGCGCAGGCCGCGTTCCGCACAGCAAGAGGCCCCCGCCGGGTAAAAACCGTGCCGTGGCGCGCCATGCGGGTGGGGAGGACGCAATCGAACATATCGATCCCCCGCGCCACCCCCTCCACCAGGCAGTCAGGGGACCCCACGCCCATCAGGTAGCGGGGTTTTTCCTCCGGCAATAGGGGCTCCACCACGTCCAGTATTTCATACATCAGTTCTTTGGGCTCGCCCACGCTCAGCCCCCCCACGGCGTAGCCGGGAAAGTCCAGGGCCACCAGTTCCCGCGCGTGGGTGGTCCGCAGGTCCCGGTAGACGCCGCCCTGTACTATGCCGAAGAGAGCCTGGTCCGGACGCCGGTGGCACCTGACGGACCGCTCGGCCCAGACGAGGGTGCGCTCGGCGGCCCGCCTTGCCTCCTCGTACCCGCAGGGATAGGGTGCGCACTCGTCCAGAACCATGGCGATGTCCGAGCCCAGAGCCTCCTGAAGCGCCACCACCTTTTCCGGCGTCAGGAAGTGCTCCGAGCCGTCGATGTGGGACCGGAAGAGCACCCCCTCGTCCGAGACCCGGCAGAGGCGGGCGAGGCTGAAGACCTGGTAGCCCCCGCTGTCGGTCAGGATGGCCCCCGGCCAGGCCATGAACCGGTGGAGTCCCCCGGCGCGCGCGATCGCATCCGCGCCGGGTCTCAGGTACAGGTGATAGGTGTTGGCCAGGACCATCCTGGCCCCCAGTTGCCACACCTCGTCGGGCAGCATGGTTTTCACCACGGCCTGGGTGGCCACGGGCATGAAAACCGGGGTCTCGATCACCCCCCGGCTGGTGACCAGGCGCCCCAGGCGGGCCCTCGTGCGGGCGTCCCGGGCCAGTAGCTCAAAACCGATGGCCGCCATCCCACCACCCTGTCAGGCTAAAGGATCAGCATGGCGTCGCCGAAGCTGTAGAAACGGTAGCGCTCCCGCACGGCCTCGCGGTAGGCCTCCAGGACGAGTTCCCGCCCTGCGAAGGCGCTGACCAGCATGAGCAGCGTGGACCGGGGCAGGTGGAAATTGGTAATCAAGGCCTGCACCACCCTGAACCGGTACCCGGGGTAGATGAAGAGGTCGGTCCAGCCACTTGCGGCCCGCACCCGTCCGTCGGTGCCTCCCACGGTTTCCAGACAGCGGGTGGTGGTGGTGCCCACGGCCACGACGCGGCCCCCCTGGGCCCGGCCGGCGTTGACGGCCGCGGCCGCCTCTTCCGAAACGTGGTAGTATTCGGCCTCCATGCGGTGGGCCGTGATGTCCTCGCTCCGCACCGGCCGGAAGGTCCCGGGGCCCACGTGCAGCAACAGCCGTACCAGGACCACACCATGCTCCTCCAAAGCCCCCAGCAGGCGCGGTGTGAAGTGGAGGCCGGCGGTGGGGGCCGCCACGGACCCGGGGGTCCGGGCGTAGACCGTTTGATAGCGTTCCGGGTCCGTCAGTGGCCGCCTGATGTAAGGGGGCAGGGGAACGTGTCCGGCGCGGGACAGGATTTTCTCCCAGTCTCCGCCGTCGGAAACCTCCACCAGGTATTCGCCGCCGGCAAACCGATCCACCACCACTACGCTGGGGAGGTCGTCGCCGAAAACGATCTCCGCCCCGGGCCTCAGCCGCCGGCCCGGCCGTCCCAGGGCCACCCAGCGGTATTCGTCCCGCGGCCTGAGCAGCAACAATTCCACCCGGCCCCCGGTGTCGCGGCGGGTGCCCAGCAGGCGGGCGGGCACGACCCGCGTCTCGTTGAGCACCAGTACGTCTCCGGGCCGCAACAGGGCGGGCAGCTCATAAAAAAACCGGTGTTCGATCCGGCCATCGCACCGGTGGACGACCATTAACCGGGCCGCATCCCGCGGGGTAACGGGCTCCTGGGCGATCAGTTCCGGAGGCAGTTCGTAGTCGAAGTCCTGCAGCTTATGGCCCATAACGCTCCAGCCGCACCGCGTCTGTGTAATAGTATTCCAGGATCTCGCGGAAGGTACTACCCTTCCGGGCCAGCCCCAGGGCCCCCCATTGGGACATGCCCACGCCGTGCCCCCAGCCCTGCCCCCGGAAGGTCACGCGCACGAGCTTCCCGTCGGCGTCGTACTCGGGCTCGATCGAGAAATAGGCACTCTTGAGGCCGAGCAACATTCTTACTTGGTCGGCCAGTTGACCAATCGTCCGGCTCACCGGGCGACCCTGATCGTCCGTTCCGTCCACCCGAAGGGACTTGACCCGCGCCCCGGAGGCGGTATGGGCCGCCACCTTAATATCGGTTACGGTGGCGAAGGGGTAGCCCTTCTCCGTCAGGCGCGCCGCCAGTTCCCCGGCGGTCATGGTGACCACCCACCCGTAGTGGGGGTTTCCCTCGTCGGCCTGCGGCCCGCGGGAAGGGTTCTCCGGCCCGAGGCGGTCAAGAGGGTCCTGGTGGGCCAGGAGGTAGGCACGGGTGTCGTCGCCCTCCGGGGTCTTCCACACGTCGGCCACGTCCTCCGTCACCCCGCCGCTGCTGGCGTGGTAGGCGGCGGTGATGGGCCGCCCCCGGTAGGTGAGCACCAGGCCCGCCGTCTCCTGGACGGCCCGGGTGGTGGCGGGGGCTTCGGAATCGAACCCCTTGTAGACCTGGTCGCGCTGGTCCCCGTATGCGGTGAAAACAACCTTGAGCTGCGTCTGGTCCCAGGTTTTGACCCGGGGGGCCTGTGTCCGGCGCACGGCGTAGGTCCTGGCCGCCACCGCCTGGGCCTTCAGGGCTTCCAGCGGCCACCAGGAGGGCATCTCGTTGGCCACCACGCCGTAGAGGTATTCCTCAAGAGGCAAGCGATTTAGTACCATGATGCCCTCGGGAGTGGCCTGCAGGATGATCTCTCCCCGGTAGCGGCGTTGCCACTCACCGGTATTGACGCTCACCAGGGGTACGGAGGGCGCCCACCAGGTGAGCGGCCCGTCCGCGGTCCACACGTACCGCCGTTCGCCGGGCAGGGGCAGTGCCTCGCCCGCGCCGTTGATGCCGAACAGTTCGCCCTGCGCCGGCACCTCCCCCACGCCCCAAGCCGTAAGTACCCGGGGCGGGGGCAAGGGGCTCAGCACGAGTCTAGAAAAACGGTGGGGAAGCGCGCTCCCGTCATTAAGGACCGGCTCCAGCCCGTCCGCGAACCGCACGGTCAGCTCCCGTCCCGGCTCCAGGGCCGTAACAATCCGGCCGCCCGCCGCGTCCTTTAGCTCGCAGGACCCGTTGACGGCCAGCGTCACGGCAGGAAGCCCTTCCCCCAGGCACACCGTCACCGGTTCGGTTCCCCCGGCGGGCACCGGCCCGGGCCACCATACCATTAGAAATGCCATCCCGGCCAGCGTCGCCAGCAGCAAACCCCCGAAGCGCAGCCGGAGGGCCCAGACCCTGACAGACGCGGAATCCTGCCGCAAAGAAGTACCCCCCTGATGGCGCCACTCATTATATCCTTCGACAAAAGGGGGGCCCAGTCCTGCCCACGCTACCGCCGCATGAGGAATCCGAAGACGACGGTCAGCAGCAGGCTCAGGAGCACGCTGATCAGCAGGCAGGTGACCAATGGAAAGTAAAAGGCGAAATTACCCCGCTGGATGAAAATGTCACCGGGCAAGCGCCCCAGCCCGAAAAACTTACCAGCGGTCAGAAACAGCCCGCCCATAATCAGCAGGAAGAAGCCCATCAGGAGGAGCATGCGCCCCAGATTTTCCCACATCGCTCCCTGTCGCGGCCTCCCGGAAAACGTGGTTGCCGGTGATCTTCCGACGGGGAAATTTGCCTACGAAAGCCATCCGGTAACCGGAACCACTCGGTTGGCAAAATTCCCCGTCGTCTTGTAATAGCGTTCCTTTTCGCTGTAAAGGCAACCGCAGTACGGCTGCCGGTACATCCCGAGGGCGCGGGCCCGCGCCTGGGCTTCCCGGAACCCCGGCCGGAAATCCCGGTACAGGAACTCGACCCCTTCTTCCGAGGCCACCCGAAGGGCCATCTCACGTATGAGGTCGTGCTTCTGGTAGGGACTGACCAGCAGGGTGGTGGTGAAGGCGTCGAACTTCCCCTCGCGGGCCACCCGGGCCGCCCGGCGCAATCTCAGGCCGTAGCAGAAACGGCACCGCTCGCCCTCCCGGAAGACCACCTGCCGCAGGAACTCTTCCACGGGGTAATCCGGGGCCACGGTAAGGGGCAACCCCACGCCGGCGGCGTAGGCAGCCAGGGTTTCGGCACGGCGCCGGTATTCGGTGTAGGGATGCACGTTAGGATTGTAAAAGTAGCCGTGGACCTCCCACCCCTCAGCCCGCAGGACCTCCAGGGGGTGGATGGTGCACGGCCCGCAGCAGATGTGTAAGAGCAGCCTTCCCCCGCCCATCACGGAATACCTCCTGCCCGAACCGGAGGGACCGACGCGGGCGCCGGATGGCAGGCGCGGCCCGCTACCACAGAGCCTCCTGTCGTCCGCCCGGCGGCACCAGCCCCAGGTGGCGGTAGGCCGCAGGGGTGGCCACGCGGCCCCGGGGCGTGCGGCTCAGCAGGCCCCGCTGCAGCAGGTAGGGCTCCACGACGTCCTCAAGGGTCACGGTATCCTCCCCTATGCTGGCGGCCAGGGTTTCCAGCCCCACGGGGCCGCCGCCGAACTTGATGATAACCATCTCCAGCAACCGGCGGTCCGTGTTCTCCAGCCCCAGTTCGTCGACCTCCAGAAAATCCAGGGCCTCCCGGGCCAGGGCGGGGTCGATACGCGGTTGGCCCCGCACCTGGGCGTAATCCCGCACCCTCTTGAGCAACCGGTTGGCCACCCGGGGTGTTCCCCGGGAGCGGCGGGCGATCTCCTGCGCGCCCTCCACGGTGACCTCGACCTCCAGAATACGCGCGGAGCGCAAGATAATCTCCACGAGTTCCTCCTCGCGGTAGAAATCCAGGTGGCAGCTGATCCCGAAACGGTCCCGCAGCGGGGAGGTCAGACGGCCGGGACGGGTGGTGGCCCCCACCAGGGTAAAGGGGGGCAGCTCCAGGCGCAGGGAGCGGGCCCCCGGCCCTTTCCCGATGACCAGATTGAGGGCAAAATCCTCCATGGCCGGGTACAGGACCTCCTCCACGGCCCGGCTCAGCCGGTGGAGTTCATCGATAAACAGGACCTCGCCCGGAGCCAGGTTGGTGAGGATGGCCGCCAGGTCCCCGGGGCGCTCGATGGCCGGCCCCGAAGTAACGCGGAGCCCCACCCCCAGCTCATTGGCGATGACCCCCGCCAGGGTAGTCTTCCCCAAACCGGGCGGTCCGTACAAAAGGACGTGGTCCAGCACCTCGCCGCGCCGCCGCGCCGCCTCGATGCATAATCCTATGGCGGCCTTTACCCGCTCCTGGCCCAGATACTCTTTGAGCCACCGTGGCCGCAAACCGCCCCCGCTTCCGGGCCCGGCCGTGACCTGCACCTTTTGCTTCACCCGGTCCGCACTCCCATCGTGATTGACGCGTCAACCACGCCTGTCGCCCAGCCACTTCAGGGCCGCGCGCACCAGCGCCGCCACCTCGAGGGGATTAGCCGTGGCCCGCGCCCGTTGCACGGCCTCCCGGGCTTCCTTCCGGCTGTAGCCCAGACTCACCAGGGCCGCCACGGCGTCCTGGAAGGTACCCTCGCCGGCCCGGGCGGCCGGCAAACGGTCCTGGAGCTCGAGCACCAGCCTCTGGGCCAGCTTGGGGCCCACCCCCGGCACCCGCGTCAGCACGTCCACGTCCCTCCGCAGCACGGCCTCCGCGAGTTCCTCCGGCCCGAGCACCGACAGAATCGCCAGGGCCAGCTTGGGGCCCACTCCGTCCACCTGGAGCAGGGTCCGAAACGCGAAGACCTGGTCTTCGTCGGGGAAACCGTAAAGCACCAGGCCCTCGTCCCTTAGCGCCAGATGGGTAAAGAGGCGTATTTCGCTACCAACTGAGGGCAGGGGCGTGCCGGGCGGCACAAAAACGCGCCAGCCGATACTCCCGGCCTCTACGACCACGGCGTTACCGGCCGCACCTACCAGCGTGCCCTTGACAAAGGCAATCACCCGTCCGCCTCCCGAATCACCCGTGGCCACTGGTAGCGGAGATTAATAGCGTTCCGGCCGGTGAAGGGCCCCGCCGCGACCGAAACTGCGGTGGACGTGGCAGAGGGCCAGGGCCAGGGCGTCCGCCGCATCGTCCGGCTCTGGTACCTCCGGCAACCCCAGGAGCGTCTTCACCATAAACTGGACCTGTCCCTTGGCTGCGGCCCCGTAGCCCGCAACGGCCAGCTTGGCCTCCGTGGGCGCGTAGGCCCGCACCTGAACGCCCCTCTGGGCCGCGGCGAGCATGATCACCCCCCGGGCGTGGGCCGTTGCCAGCGCGGTCCGGGGCTTCCTGCCCACCAACAGCTCCTCTACCACCAGGACGTCGGGCCGCCAGGCATCCAGCAGAGCGCCGAACCGCCGGTGCAACTCCCGCAGGCGCTCCGGCAAACCTGCGGCCGCCTCCGTGCGGAGGACTCCCCAGGCCAGAGCCCGATACCGGTCCGGCGTGGCCTCCAGCACACCGTAGCCCACCACCGCGGTCCCCGGGTCACACCCCACAATCAGGCTCTTCACGCGGACATTATTCCCCCTCAAGCCCTGACGGGGCTGTGCCAAGGAATTCGGCCCCGACACTCCGGGTCGGCCTTATCAGGGGCAAAGTCCCTCGTGTCCCTCCAGAAGCTCCACCGGGATGTCGAAGTTGGCGTAGACCTCCTGCACGTCGTCGTGGTCCTCCAGAGCGTCCACGAGCCGCAACAGCTTCTCCACCGCGGCCCGGTCGGCCACCGGGACCGTACTCTTGGGCACCATCGCCACCTGGGCCGACTGGACCACAAATCCCTCTGCGGCGAGGTGGTCACGTACCCGGAAGGTATCCTCCGGCACCGTGATGACCTCCCACTGGCCTCCTTCCCGGCGCACGTCCTCGGCCCCGGCCTCCACGGCGGCGAGCAGAAGCCGCTCTTCGATTTCCTCGCCCCCCTCGACGACCACCAGACCCCTCGGTTCGAAGAGCCAGGCCACACATCCCGCCTCGCCCAGGCTGCCGCCGTACTTGTGGAAGATGTGGCGCACCTCGGCCGCGGTGCGGTTGCGGTTGTCCGTCACCACCTTGAGGAGAATCGCCACCCCTTCGGGCCCGTAGCCCTCGTATACCAGTTCCTCCAGGGCCGCCCCGCCCGCCTCACCCGTGGCGCGCTGGATGGCGCGCTGAATGTTCTCCATGGGAATGTTGGCCTCCCGCGCACGCTGTACGGCGGCCCTGAGGCGCGGATTGGCCTCCGGGTCGCCACCGCCCAGGCGGGCGGCGACGATTATTTCCCGTGAAAGGCGCGTAAAAATCTTGCCGCGCTCGGCGTCCACCTTGGCCTTGCGGCGCTTGATGTTGGCCCATCGCGAGTGACCTGCCATACCACGCTCACCCTAAAAGGGAGGGAGTAAAGGCATGCACCGCTTGTGCTGGCTTTTCCGGATCCTCTGGACGATGGCCTCTCGTACCGCATCCGGCGCCTCGCCCGTGAGGATGTAGCGGTCCAGGTCGCAGTAACTGAAGCCGAATTCGACCTCATCCTGATGTTCCGGCCACAGGCCCGCCGACGGCGGTTTGTCGATGATCGTCTGGGGCACGCCGAGATAACGGGCCAGTTCCTTCACCTGACCTTTAACCAGATTGCCTATGGGCAGAAGGTCCGCCGCGCCGTCTCCGTACTTGGTGAAGTAGCCTACGGTCAGTTCGCTCTTGTTGCTGGTGCCGGCCACCAGCGCGTTCAGCTTGTTGGCGTAGTAGTACAGGGTCACCATGCGCAGGCGGGCCTTGATGTTGGCCGTGGGCAGATCCTTCTGGCCGGGATCGTAGGGCTTTCCCGTGAGCTTGCGCACCAGCAAATCGAAAACCTCGTCCAGAACCACGGTTTCCACGGGCACGTCGAAGGTACGTGCCGCCAGCCGGGCATCTATGGCATCCTGGGGGTTGCTGTAGCAGGGCATGA
>DYER01000011.1 GCA_020725605.1 Ammonifex sp.
GGCCGAAGTTGTAGAGCACCCGGGCCACGGCGCACTTCTTCTGCGGGTCCCACTCGTTGTGGGCCAGCTGGAGGTAGCGCGACAGAGCCGTCCTTGTTGCGGCGGGTTACGGTACGAACGTACATGCCTATATTATATACCTATGCACTTTCGGCGGAATACGGACCCTCCGGGCCACAGAGACCCTTGATTTCCGGGGCTGGACGGCTTTAGCAGGGGTGCCGTACGCCCAGAGACTTTCGAACTCGGGTTTAACATCCTAATTCATGGCGGGCGCACCTCGAAGGTGTGGCGTGATTATCTTCCGGGACGGCACCCCGTATGGTAGCAGCCGACAAAGCAGGTTGAAGATGAGTCGCCTGCACCGAAACGAAGACCAAAGGAAGGAGAGTGACTGCGAAATGTGTCGGAGAGTCGCTTTACTTCTTGCCATTGTGCTGTGTGTGCCAAGTATAGCTCCTTGCGTGTGGGTGTCAGCCATCCTGGTAACATTTTCCAACACGGGAGTGGAATACGTTTTCTCAGCCAACCGTGAGGACATATACAGTTCTACGGGCGATCGTTATACGATTGAGAAAGACCTTTATGTTGGATACACGTGTGACATTGAGCTATACCACCATAACTATACCGGCACTACAAAAAGGTTTGGCGTCGCACTATACAACCACAATGGTTCATCAGCAACCATTATTGTCCATGCAAGGGTAATCAACGATTCGTCAATAGGGGAGTATAACGAGCTTCAGATGACGGCACCGCTAGTGGAGAACTACGTGTTGGGCGCCGGTAGTACTGCCATAACGACACCGGCATGCGGCTATGCATACCTTATGTACAGAGATGTAAGCCATAACATGCTTGTCAACGGTAAAGCCAAGGTGACTGCAAATAGAGACGGTGTACTGATCCGTGTCTTCCACGGACCTCAAAACGTCTCACCAGGTACGGTCTTCACTTACACTCGAGACACCCAACACGACCCGAACCTAACGACGGCTACCGTTGGTAATGCGGCAAACAAAAGACTGAAAATTACGCCTAATTGGGCGGGAGGGGCACCGGCGGCCGACGTAGTGTTCTGGACACCCACATACGGGTGGTTAATGTCGGACGCCCCGTGATACGGGGCAATCAAGTTCGCCCGCTTTTCCTTCCTCGACCCAAGTAGCGGCAACTAGCCGTCTATCGTCTGATAAAGGAGTCCCATCATCCGTTCTGCCCGCTTTTGCCATGACATTTCGCGGACCGCATTTATCACTTTGCTGGCCCTTTCTTCCGACCATTCATCTAGGGCGCGCCGTAACGAAGAGAAAAAGTCCTCCCAGGTCTCGCACACATAGATGAGATCCCTGAAGCGCGTCACACTCGGTATGGCTGTCGCTACTATGGGTCTGCCCGTGGCCATGTATTCGTAGAGCTTCAACGGATCGGAAGCCAGTGAATGGCTTTTGTAATTGCGGGGTAGCAGGAGTACGTCGAATTGATGAAGGAAATGCGGAATTTGCTCGTAGGGTCGCGGACCCAAAAACGCGACGCGCGGGTGATTGTGGAGTACGCGTAGTATTGGCGCAGGCACAGCGCTGTGGATGATCGGGCCGACTAATACGAGCGTCCCCCTCTCAAGGCGTTGGGCCGTCGCCAAAAGTAGTCCGAAATCAATCCAGCTAGTGAGCGTACCTGCAAAGCCGAACAGGGGTCTTTCCAGTGAGCTCAGCTCCTGGATAGGGGCGCCATAAGCCGGGCGATAAGCAAACCTTTCAAAGTCCACTCCATTTGGCAGATAGTGTGCGGTGGTGCCGTAGTCGTTCCGCAAGCGATCCAGAAGGAAGTGCGACACAGCGGTAATGAGAGTAGCGCTCTGAAGTATGTAGACGAACTTGTTTTCTACGTCTTCGGGATGAGTTGTGCCCGGAAAGTTTAGATTGTCGTCGAGGATATCAAAGATAACGTACTTGGGACGTAATCCCCTGATAACGTTATAGGATTGGGGGATGCCGCCAGAAGAAACGTACAGAACAGTCTCCTCGCGCCAGCGCGGACCGAGAAGGCGTTCGATCAATGTGCGAAGTGTCCTGATAGACCACGTATCCTTCAGCCTGCCGAAGCCCCAAGATGAAGGAATTAATTCGAGCGGCGGCGTACAGACGAGGACGTCTTTATCCCGGTACGCCCTCCACGTTATGCATAGCGTTTGCTTTTCCGCAACGGCGCGGCGAAATCCAACGGCCGGGTTGAGGAAAATCTTATTCACGTCATTGAAGGCAGAGGTCATTAGTCTAACCGTATCGATTATCTCTCGATAATGCCATGGATACGGATACATGCCCACCGCGATGATGTTTCTAATCCGGAACATTACGCCTCACCTCGCTTTACGGGGTTATGATTGGCGATACCGTGGTGGCCACCAGCGCAAGCCCGCGGTGCCAGGCCTTCCCAGGAGCATGGCTCGCGGCTTCGCCTGCCAACCCCGTCCCGGCGCCCATCGGGCGAAGGTGGGCCCCGGCGCCGGCCGCGACCCGGGCGACGGGTATCCTTTATCCTAAACCGCCGGGCCGGGTTTTGTGTTATAATTGGCGTGAATAGGCACCGCTCCCGGTCCGCTTCAGCTACTATTCTTTGCGGGTCTGTAAAGAACCTCCTCAGGACCCCTGCGGTGCGCAAGGGGGAGAAACCGGTGGACCGCATGACCCTGCTCTCCCTCGCGCTCGTTTCTTTCCCGGAAACGGTGCTGGTGGCCGCCCTGGGCCTGGTGCTGGCGGGAGTGCGGCCGCGGTGGTGGGAGCTGGCCGCCATGGGCGCCTTCCAGGCGGGAACCTCCTACCTCGTCCGGCTGAGCCCGATACCCTTCGGTGCGCACACGCTGCTCCTGGCCGGGCTGCTGGTGCTCGCCATCCGCCTGGTCACGTGGGTGGAGTGGCGCGTGGCGGCCGTTGCCGGTCTGCTGGGCCTGACCATCTACGGTGCCATCGAAACGGTCACCATGCCGGTGCTGCTTTACTTTACCGAATATTCCCTCACCCAGGTGCTGCCCCACCCGTACCTGAGAATTCTCTTTTTCCTTCCCGAGGCCGCACTGCTCGGCCTGCTCACCTGGCTCTGTCTGCGCTTCGACTTCAGGTTGCTCGGCCCCCCGCCCGCGTCGGGCCTGGGCGACGAAGATTGGCAGGGGTTGAATAGATCCTACTTTCTGGTGTACTTGCTCGCCATCCTGCCGGTTTTTCTCCTGGTCACGCTGAACATCGCCTTTTTTGCCTCCCGCGTCGGCACCTTTCCCGACCGCTATCTGGCGGCGTTCCTGGCCTTCATGTCCCTGGCGGTCCTGGTTCTGACCGCCCTGACGCCCCTGAAGATTCAGGCCATCGGCCGCGCCGTGGCCGAGGCCCACGCGGCCCGCAAAACGGCCGAAAGCCTCCGGCACATCGGCCGGCTCCTGAAATTGATACGCCAGCAGCACCACGACTTCCACCACCACCTGCAGACCGTCTACGGTCTCCTGGAGGTCGGCTGCCACGCGGAGGCGCGGGAGTACATCCGCAAGACCTTTCAAACCGTCGCCGTGCCGGCGGAACTGGTGCGTACCGACCACCCCCACGTAACGGCCCTTTTGTACACCAAGCTCGCCCTGGCCGAAGCCCGGGAAACCCGCCTGGAACCCCGCGTGAACTGCTCCCTGCAGCTTCTGCCCCTGAGCCCTCTGGAGGCCTGCGCCCTCCTGGGCAACCTCCTGGACAACGCCCTTGAGGCGACGGCGCAGGCCCCGCCCGAACGGCGTGTGGTGCGCCTGGAAATCGACCGGGACACGCACGGCTACGTCATCACGGTGGCCAACCCCGGCCGGGTTCCGGCGTCGCGACCCTCCAGGCTCTTCCGGCCGGGCTACACCACCAAGCCGGGGCACGCGGGTCTGGGCCTGGCCGGGGTCCGGGAGACGGCGCTCCGGTACGGCGGCACCGTCGCGGTCCTGGAGGAGGGCGGCGAGACCGTCTTCCGCGTGCGGCTGCCCCTTGCGGCAGGGGCTGCCCGTGGCTTTCGCTTCCCGCCCGGTGAGGAAGGGGAGATGTTGGGTTCCGCGGCCGGAGAGTGGGAGGTATGAAAAAGCCCCTCACCGTGCTCATCGTCGAGGACGACCCCGAGATGCGCCTGGTGCTCAAGAGGGTCCTCGCGGAAGTCGGCGGCGTGGAGGTGGTCGGCGAGGCCGCGGACGGCGCCACGGCCCTGGCGCTGTTCGAGCGGCTTGCCCCCCGCGCGGTCTTCATCGACGTGGTTCTCCCGGAGAAGGACGGCGTGACCCTGGCCCGGGAGATCTTCGCCCGCAACCCCTGGACCTACCTGGTGTTCATCACCGCCTACGACCGGTACCGGGAGGAGGCCTTCGCGGTCTACGCCTGCGACTACCTGGTGAAACCCTTCAACCTGGACCGGCTCAGGCAGACGGTCGAGCGCCTGGTGCGGTTCGCGACCCGGGCCGGCGAAGGACTTCGACCGGCGCCGCTGCGCCCGGCGGAAGGGTCCGCGGGCCTGCGGCTGTTCCGCTGCGGGTCCCGGGCGGCCGTGCTGCCACTGAAGGACATTATTTTCATTACGAGGGAAGGCCGGCACACCGTGGTCCACTATGTCGGGGGCGTGCTGAAGACCGACGAAAACCTCGGCGCGCTGGCCGCGGAACTGGCCGGGTACCCCTTCGTACGGACCCACAAGGGGTTCCTGGTCAACCTCGAAATGGTGCGCGAAATCAACCCTTGCGGCCGGGATACCTACGAGCTGGTCCTGGCCCACACGAAGAAGAGGGCCCTGATGACCCGGGAAAAGTTCCGGGAACTCGAAGCCCTCCTCGCGGTCGGCAAGCGGCCCTGGAAGGAGTGAGGCACCCGTTCGGCGGCGGTGGCACCCGGATTTGCGCCCCTAAGTTGAGCTCGCCGGAGGTGCAGGATGCCGCTTCGGCAGCGGCCGCGCCCGACCCCGTCGTCCCCCGGCCCCGCTTTCGCCCCCCGCCCTCTCCCCTTTAGGCTTTCAGACGCGGATTTGCGGTTTTCAGACGTCAAACTGCGGTTTTTGGACCAAAATGGTAGACA